>JAHFQW010000048.1 GCA_023259115.1 archaeon | reverse complement strand
TTAGTACATGATATTGCGCACACGGCGTTTTCTCATGTGATTGACTATGTGTTTTATGAGGATGCGACGCAAAATGTGCATGAACGATTTCACAAACAGGTTATTTTTAATTCAGATATTCCTTCTATTTTACAGAGGCAGGGATTGGATGTGGAACGGATAGTGGAAGAACATAATTATGGCTTATTGGAGAGAGATTTGCCGGCGCTTTGCGCAGATAGGGTGGATTATTTTTTGAGGGATTCACGGGTGTTTGGCATTAGTTCAACAGAAGAGGTTAAACGATGGGTGGGTTCGTTAGATACAACTGAGGGTGAGATAGTGTTTACAAATATTCAGAGCGCACTGCAAGTTTCAGGCAAGTTTATGGAGATGTGTTTGAATGTTTGGTCTGGGTCGTTGAATGTGGGGGCGTATGCATATATGGCAAGTATTTTGCGAGAGGCGGTAAGAAGGGAAGTAATTTGTGAGGGAGATTTTTTTCTGACAGATACAGAATTATTAGGGAAGTTGTATGGGTCAGGGGATTCTGAGATTGTACGAAAATTAGGATTATTGTCTGAGAAACATATTGTGGAAGGAACGCTCGAGGATCATACGTTTTATACAAAGGGAAAAGCACGTTATATTAATCCAAAGATTGTTACAACGCACGGGGTATTCTATGCAACAGATGTGGCACCCGCATTAGAACAAGAGTTTGTGAATCTGCGGGAGAGGTTTGAGAGAGGGATTTATATTAAGATTTTAGAATAATCACCAAATATGATTGTTGGTTTCATTGCTTCTATAGATAATTGCGTTATTATTGTTACATTACACGCAATTATCTAATAAGTAAATTGCTTAATTTCATGTAACGTTATTACCGCAATTTACTATATTTCTGATTTGTAAAGATTAATGTTGGGGATAGGGTTATAGAGAAAGATATGCTGGTTGAGAACATGGGCAAAACCCATTTCTAAGAACGTATTGCCACCAATATAATTTTCTATCCCTTCTTTTTTGAGATTCATGACCAGAACGGCATCACCACCTTGCATCATGTGCCAGAATTCACGGATAGCATCAAGATTATTTTTTTGAAAAAGTTTAATGGGTTCGATTTCCTCATATGATTTACCAATAAAAGGTTTGTGAAGCGAAGTGAGATAGGCATCATGGCCTAAACAGATTAGGGCATCACGTGCTTCAAGCATTTTTTCAGTATATTGCATACTGCCAATAACACCAATTTTCATGGAGAATGAGGGATAATGGTTCTTTATAAAAATTATTGTTTTGGAGAAGAAATTTTATAAAGCATTAAGTAGAGGAAGGAATTTGTGGGGCCGTAGTCTAGCTTGGAATGTGCAAGCGCCTGTGTGAGTGCATAAGCAATAGGATTTACCCTTGGGGGCAATATGCCAAACTGGGTAAGGCGGGAGTTCAAATGGCTGACGTTTGCTTCAATAGTGGAGTTAGAAGTTATGCAGCGGAAAGTCTTCCCGGCCCCATTTTTTTTCTATTTCGGGTATGGAGAACGTATGCATACTGTTATGTTGTGAGCCTGCAAGGCAAACGAGGGAGCGATAGCGACCGAGAGTATGATGCAGGGAAAAGTTTTTATATTTACTACTAATCCTATTATGTATGGATATGAATCAATTAGTAGATACCTATTTTGACCAAATTGAAATAGAAGATACAAATTATGTGCCTATAAATGATGCTGTTTCTGATGCTGCATATCTTCTATTAAATATTCCAACAGCAATGTTGAAAGAATATTTACGATTAAATGGTCAAAATAGAGAATTACCTGATGGAGCAGAATTCTGGAAGAAAACAGGATTAGGGAAAAGATTAAGAATTTCTGGCAAATATCATAGTCAAAGACACGCACCATTGAATGATATCTTAGATTATTTAGATGGGGATGTTTGGGGAGAATATCAAAGATTAAATTCTTCAGAAAGGATTAGATTAGATATAAGAGAAGTTCCAGAATTCTACGACAATTAAAAATTTGCCCGAGTAGTATTGCAATTAACAAATATTAAAAATCACGCTTTATGATATGGTTCATTATTGATAATGGTGAATGCGCGATATAGTTGTTCTGCAAAGATTAATCGTACAAGCTGGGTGGGATAGGTCATTTTGGATAGAGAAATGGTTTTAGAACATTTTTGTAGAATGTCGGGAGATAAACCTTGAGCTTCGCCGATGATAAAAATAATATTTTTTTGTTCTAGCGTGATTTTTTTTATGAATTGGGCAAATTCAACGGAGGTCATTTGGGAACCGTGCTCATCTAACGCGATAATGTACCCATTAAGGTTGTCAAGATTAAGATTATTTTTTTCGAGATATTCGATTTTGGTGTAGGATTGCAGGCGCTTGAGAAATTCTTGCATGCCCTCTTGAACAAATGGTTGTTTGACTTTGCCAATGCCGAGAAGAGTTATCATGGGGTTAGGTATTTTGAATGTTTAAATGTTCAATATTCTCTTTAGATTTTGGATGTTTAAAATGGTGTGATGATTTTTTAATGCTTATCAAATATAAATATGGACCTGCCGGGACATTCAATGCTGCGCTTTTTGGTTATTACCCCTGCGTCAACTATTTGAACCCGAACTTCACCCCTGCCAGGGGTGTGCGCTACCGGATTACGCCACAGGCCCATATTAGGCGTAAAATAGGGTTGGTTTTAAAAACTTAACCCAAACATTAATATAACTTAATATAGATACCAAGAGGTATGAAAGAGGAGATACGAAAAGAGATTTTATATGATATTACGCAGACGCTGAAGATTCTGAATGTGCGGGAAGTGAGGGATGTTGAGGAGTTAAAAGGCTTAAGTGATCATGCGATTGAGGATGTAGCACTGCATAAGGATTTAGATGTGATTTCGGTTACGGTGTTAATCTATTCTTTGTATAAAGTGGTACAGTTGTTGAGTGAGGTGGATTATTTGCGTATTGTGAGAGAGTTGCAACAAGCGCAGAAGATGCTGCAACAATTAAATTATAATGGGTACAATCAAAGTATGCGACGATTATATCATTTGGTGGATACAGGAAATGAGAAAGTGCGGGAGCATTTACAGGATGTGATGCAGGCGGCGCGTATTAAGAAGGGAACGGTATTACTGGAGAAAGGTCTCTCTATTGGTCAAGCGGCGGGATTGATGGGGTTATCAAATTGGGATTTACAGCAATATGCTGCGAAAACGACAGCGTTAGAGATACATACGGAAGGGATGAATGTTGAAATGCGCTTGCAGAAAGCTTTTTCTATTTTTGGAGTGAGATAGTATATGGCAAAATCCAAGATATTATTTTTTGATGCAGGTCCGATTATTACTCTTGTGATGTCGCGCTTGATTGGGATTTTACCTGATTTGAAGAAGAAAATGAATGGGAAATTTTACATCACGCCGGCGGTGCATAAAGAGTTGATTGAACGACCGTTGATGATAAAACGATTTGAATTTGAAGCATTGCAAGTGGAGAAATTGATTCGCGATGGGGTGCTTGAGGTGTATGATGATGTACCACACGCGAGAATCGAAGAATTATTTTCACTGGCAAATACTTCATTTATGATTGAGGGAAAACCCATGGAAATTATTCAGGCAGGAGAAATGGAATCGGTGGCGTGTGCGCTGGAGATAGATGCGGATGGAGTGGTGATGGATGAGCGAACGCTACGGTTATTTATTGAGGCGAATATGGATATGAAGAAGTTACTGGAGATGCGATTTCAAAAAGAGGTGATGCCCAATATTGCTCGAATGAATACGTTTAGCGCGATGCTGCGCAATGTAACTATTATTCGTTCGGTGGAGTTGATAGGGGTGGCGTATACGTTGGGGTTGCTTGATGATTATGTTCCAGATGAGAAAAATGGACGCACGAGATTGCTCGATGCGGTGCTGTGGTCGGCGAAGTATAATGGATGTGCGGTGACAGAACATGAGATTGAGGAGATGAAGCGGATTTTACTGGGGTAGATTACGCAAAGCTGTATCTCCTACTGACACTACTTTTATATTCTTGCATTAATTGTGTATCTATTGGTTCAAAGACCATGTCAAGCAATGATTGTTCTAGAGTTATATTTTGTGTTTGGGCATTTTTGTTTAATGAAGTATGATAACTTTCTGTGTCAAGTGCGGGAGGAGAAGAATCGAAAAATACTTGGGAGAGTTCATAGGATAATTTCACATGAGCCGGTGTTTTAGGTATATTTTGAATTCCAACTGTTGATATGCCTTGGCAGATGAAATAACAAGCTTTTTTTCCGGATTCTATAACCCATATTTTTTCTTTTCTTAGTCCAAATAATTTCTGCTCTATTTTGGTTAATCTTGCTTTACCGATATAATCGTATTCTCCTAGATGTATCATGGAGGGAATAGTGAGATCAAATGCTTCTGCGATATAGACTATAGATTTGTTTTTTTCTTGGACAGGCAGAGTATAGCGAATGGCTTGTTCATTACGAAATATTTCCAAGAGTCCGCGAGGATTATTGTTTTTATTCATGGTGTTAGTTGAGGTGTGGTTTTGTTTATGCTAGGGATAGTTTTTCCGTAAGTATATGAAACAGGGGCTATAGTTTATTATACTTAGTATACTATAGGTAGTATACCTATAGAACATTTTATATAGTATTAGGAAATTAGGAAAAAAATGGATATCTCGGCACTCAAAGAAGCAGGATTGACGGAGGGGGAAGTGAAAGTGTATCTCGCTCTGTTAGAATTGGGAGTATCAACAATTGGGCCAATTCTAGAAAAATCGAGAGTGACAAAATCAATTATCTATACTATTCTTGATCGCTTAATGAGAAAAGGTTTAGTGTCTTATATTATTAAAGAAAAAACAAAATATTTTCAGGCAGGGCAGCCGGATAAACTGCTTGAATATATTGACCTGAGAAAGAAAGAATTGGAGGAAAATAAAAAGAAGGTGGAGGAATTACTTCCGCAATTGCTACTCCAGCAACAAATGTCTCCGAAGAGTGAAGCGACTATTTATGTGGGATTTAAAGGAATTATGAGCGTGCATGATAAGCGTTTTGAAAAACTCAGGAGAGGAGAGGAATACTTCTTTTTTGGCTTGCCGGCAACGCAACCAGAATATTACCATGCCTACTGGAAAAGAGACCATCAAAAAAGGGAAAAATTAGGGATAAAATGCCGAATGCTTTATAATTCTAAAGTTGATACCGCGGTTCTACAAAATCGAAATAGTTTCAAACTCTGTGATGCCAGACGTAT
>JAHFQW010000003.1 GCA_023259115.1 archaeon | reverse complement strand
AAGCTGAGATGCATAGTGTACTCTATCATTCGCTGATTAGATCGTGGGTTCAAAACCACTGGCATTTCATAGAAATCAGAAATGCTAGGCTGTTGAAAGTCCCATCGGGTCCGCGTTTTTATTTTATATAGCTATAGCGGAACCTCTCAACCTCTTTCCCATCCACCACAACTGTCTCCAAAAACATCCTTTTTGGCTCGAAAGCTATATAAATCCGCTATTATAAAACCACACTATGCGTCCGTGGCTAAGCGGCTAAAGCGGCTCCCTGCAGAGGAGCAGATCGAGGGTTCAAATCCCTCCGGGCGCTTATTTTTTTCTAAAAGTATTTAAAAGAAATAACTATTCCTCAAATCATGCCTAAAAAAAACATCTCTTCCATAGAACTAACCGCCCTAATCCATGAGCTTCAAATACTCGTCAAAGGAAAAATCCCTCATATCTATCATCAAGAAGACAAAGAATTACTCTTACAGTTTCATGTGCCCAATCAGGGCAAACAATTACTCAAAATAATTCCTGGAAAATGGCTCTGCCTCACCAAAATAAAAGAATCCGCCATTCGTCCCTCTGGATTTTGCATGCTCTTGCGTAAATATCTTGATAACGCCTTTGTCAAATCCATTTCTCAAAAAGACTCTGAGCGTATTGTCATCTTCGAATTAGAAAAAAAAGAAAAATTCCATTTAATCATCGAACTATTCTCCAAAGGCAACATTATCTTAACTAATGAACAATATATCATCATTGGCGCATTAGAAAAACAAGAATGGAAAGACCGCTCCATCAAACCTGGGGAAAAATATGTCCTTCCTCCTGCAACAATGGGTTGGAAGACCATAACTGAAAAAGAATTAAAATCTTTATTGCAACAAAGCGAAAAACGCAATCTCGCCACTGCCCTTGCCACAGATCTCGGATTAGGAGGAGTATATGCCGAAGAAGTATGCCTGCGCGCTCAAATCTCCAAAGATCTTCTCCCCTCCACAATTGGAGAGAAAGTAACCCACGCCCTAGCCGGATCCCTACATGACATACAAAAAATGCTCGAACACCCTCGCGGGTATATCACCGCAGATCAAATAACCCCTTTTCCATTAACCCAAAGCATCATAGTCCAAGAAACCCAGACATATAACGAAGCCATCGACACACTACAAGTAGTAGCCAAAGCCTCTCCCTACGAAAAACGCATAAAATCCATGGAACATATGATTCATGAACAAGAAGATGCTATTCAAAAACAAGAAAACGCTATTCTCGAAAACACCAAAGGGGGAGAATTGATTTACGAAAAATATCAACCCCTGCAAAAACTACTCGAAATCGTTCAAAGCATGCGCAAAACCAAAAAATGGGATGAAATAGCCACCGAATTAAAAAAAGAGAAAAAGATCAAACATATCGATTTAAAAACAAAGAAAATTGTGATTGATTTATAACCATGGCCAAAATAATTGTGTTTGAAGACGATATGCTAGATTTAAGAAAGCGATACGAATACTTCTTAGAGGAACATACTGTAGATGTCAGTTGGCAAGGAACAAAAGACCAATATGATTTATTTATGAACCTGTGGGAAAGACAACAAAACATACCCTCATTTACGTTCATTGAACCTATAAATCTCGCATCCCTTGTCGCTGATTTTTATTGCAGTGATGGTTTAGATGGGAGATATAACCAAATATTACAATATTTCCCCATTGAAAAATGTTATGTTCAATCCGACAACCCCCAAATAGAACAAGACGCCAAAGTCAAAGGATTCCATATAGGATATCCTCCTCTTTGAATTGTTATTTTCTCTACACATAATGGTCTAGTAAATTCTGTAATTAGGCTAATTTTTGGTATCATCTCTAATAATCGTTATCAGCAGAATATCTATATAAAAAGTTATTTTGATTTTACCTGGTATATCTTATCTCAAATCGATAAGGTAATATTGTTACTAGAAAGTGATAAAATAGTAGGAAGATTTATAAAGAAACATATTATTATAATACTAATGGGCCCTACTGATTTTGGAAAAATGATGGATATAGAAGATTTAGTAGCAGTGCATTTGACTAAATATTTCCCTCAAAACGGAATGATAAAAACGTTAAATTCTATGTATCCAGAAGTTGTTTTAAGAAACACGGTGCATTTTACAGTAAATCATCCTGTAGAAGATGTTGGTTTTTATGGTAGTTGGACTGGAACCACTTATGCTATTTTAACTCCTTTAGATAAGTTATGCCATGAACAACAGAATGATATTTGGAATTTTAATGTAGTGGACACTTACTTTATTGGAGATGTAACACTCCCACAAGGATCAACAGTTATTGTTTCTGCTCAATGTTATAACGATTTAATAAAAGAAAGAATTGTAGATAAAGAACTTTTAATGTCTACATTTTTTGATGAAAGACGTTCACCTACATCTGACGATCAATTAGTTATAGAAAAAGAGGGAATTAGATATATTATTTTAAGTTGGAATAGTGATACTCTCAGAAAAGAAACATATAAAGAAATTTGTAAACAAGGGTATAAATGTATGCCTAGTGGACAGTGGAATTGGGGGAATAGGGGAGCAGATAAAAAAGATCAAGAAAGAATTGCAGAAAAGATAGGGGCAAAGAGATGTGGAACTCATTGTGATGATGAGTTATATTTATTTGAAGAGTTATCATTAGATTTATCTGGTATGGTTAGTGATAAGAAAAAAATAAGCATATTATATTATTGTAGTTTACCAACGGATAAAAGAGTTATACCTCTTTATAGTTCTGCGGAAGAACAGGGATTAGAAAGCGATAAATATCATCTGGGCAAACAGATACTGGAGAGTTTACCCGGATTAATTAAATGGTTTGAAACTAATGCAAAAAAAGGAAAATCACTTGATTTTCAGCAGAGAATTGATTATTTTGTAAACAGTAATAAAGATAGATTAAGAGAGTTTATTCCACAAGAAGCGATTGATTTTCATCAATTACCTCTCTAAAAAGAACGTATTTTTTTATTAATCATAACCCACTGGACACACTGGACAGACACGCACAATCTATTTAAATCAGTATTAATCAAACTGAATTGATGATCAAAACTTCTTTCATCTTCCTCGAACGCATACGCAAAAATAAAGAACAATCCCTCTGGTCGCAAGGCATCAAAGATTGGCCCACATTTCTCAACACTTCCAAAATAAGAGGCATCGCTCCAGCCAAAAAAGCCTACTACAATCGTAAAATCCACGAAGCACAGCAAGCTCTTCACCATGACAACAGCGCATATTTCACAGATAAACTCCCCTCTACTCAAACGTGGCGTCTCTACGACTATTTCAAAGATGATGCCTGTTTTCTTGATATCGAAATTGATTCATATGATCGCATAAACCTAATTGGCATCTCCAACTACTATCAAACTAACCATTTCGTTCAAACCATCAACCTCACAAAACCGCAAATTGAACAAGAACTAGCAAAATATAAACTCGTAATCACCTTCAACGGTGCTTCCTTCGATCTCCCTAAAATACAAAAGCAGCTCCATCTCACCACAACTATCCCCCACATCGATCTCAAACCTCTCTGCCAAAAATTAAACCTCCTTGGCGGATTAAAAGAAGTAGAAAAAACTCTAAATCTCAAACGCCCCCCTCACCTCTACGGCAACCCTGTCGACTTATGGAAAGCATTTCATGCCTCTGGCGATAAAGAATACCTCGACCTCCTCTTACAATACAACGCCCAAGACATCGAAAACCTAAAAGCCATCATGGAATATTGTTATAAGAAAATGAAGGAGAGAATAAGTTGTTATAACTTAAAAAAGTAGTAATTTAAGAACAAAATATATAAACTAAATGATATGTTTTCTACCCATATGGTACACACTGTAACTCCTTGGGAAGTCAAAGGCACAATCGATTATGAACGATTAATGAAAGAATTTGGCTTAAAACCAATGCCTCAGTTACCTGCATCATTTACTTCACATGTATTATTTCGGCGCGGCATTATTTACGGCCACAGAGATTTTGACAAGATTCTCCATGCCATAAAAACAAAAAAGCCTTTTGTCATGATAACGGGCTTGATGCCCTCGGGCAAATTTCATTTTGGACACAAAATGGTCGCCGATCAGATGATTTTGTATCAAAAACTTGGAGCGCGCGTCTACATCTGCGTTGCCGATCTTGAAGCCTATAACACCCGCAATCAGGATACTGCGCAACTTCGCGAGATAGCTATTCAAGAGTATCTCTTAAATTACCTCGCCTTAGGATTAGATATTAGCAAATGCGATTTTTACTTTCAGTCAACTCGTTCAAATAATGGACATAAAGCCAGTGCCTATTATCGTTTGGCCAATATGTTTTCTCGTCATGCCACATTCAATGAATTCCAAGCCGTGTATGGAGAAATCACTCCTGCAAAAATGGCATCCTCACTTCTGCAAGCATCCGACATGACCCACGCCCAGCTCCCAGAATTTGAAGGCCCGCTTCCTATCGTGATTCCTGTAGGAATAGATCAAGACCCTCATGTGCGTTTAGCACGTGACATGATTACCCGGCTCAAAGCATTTCCTCTCGAACAGATCAGTTCCACCTATCACACCTTCATGCCTGGTCTTAGCGGCGGCAAAATGTCCTCCTCTGATGAAACATCCTATATCGCGTTAACCGACACTCCCGAAGATGCCGCGCGTAAAATAAAAAAATATGCCTTCTCCGGTGGACAGGCAACTCTCGAAGAACACCGCAGACTCGGTGGCAATCCCGACATTGACATCTCTTTCCAGATGCTCAAATATGGGCTAGAACCAGACGATAACAAATTACAACAAATCTACAACGACTACAAAAGTGGCAAACTCCTCAGCGGTGAATTAAAACAGATTGTAATCGAAAAGATCACTACATTCCTCAAAGATCATCAGGAAAAACGCAAAAAAGCCGCAAAAAACATAGAAAAATTTCTAAAAGAACACAAAATATAGAATCTCATTTAGCTAATTAACTTCTTCCCAACAGATTAACCTCTTACCTACAGATTAAACTCTTCTCTACCTCTTCACAAAAATATATCTCTCCGCCACGCGTTTTGCTGGCAACACTCGCGAATCCCTCATCATATCTCGAAATTGCAAATACATCTCCTCAATATTCTCAGAAGGTGTTATTCCCGAACTAAGCAAAAGATAGGGAAAACATTTCCTAATAAAATCATAATGATCCGCTCGGCACACTCGCAATTCTTCAAAATCATTCACCGGTTCAAATAAACCTTCCAGATGTTGAGAAATACTCACTCCCTCTGCCTTCTTCTGCAATGTTCCCCATAACTCATAGCGAGTAGGATCACTAAACATCTCGCTCGCATTACCATGATAATCATTTGCAATAATATATCCTCCCAACATCACATGTCTTGTTGCCCACTCCGATGGAATCGCCGGATTAAGTAAGATAAGTAAATCATGTTCTTCTGAGGGCATATACTCACGAATATCTTGTTTGAACGCCGTATAACCCTGCGCCACTAACCCCTCAATCGCTCCTCTACACTGTGATTCACTATCCACATACGTCACGGAATCAAACACCTGTGATGGACTACTATCCGTTGCACAGCAAGGATACAGAACAGATTTAGGATTATACACCTCTGTACGAAAAGCCCGATACAGTCCAACTAAATTTTCATCAAAAGAGGGTTTCATCATCTTCTATACAACTCTTTAATTTTTTTTGTTTTCTCTCCTTCAGTTAAGTTCATGTCATAATAAATCGCCCGATGACGATAAACCCGTTCTTTCTCTTTATCACCTATACTATGATACAGTCTAGCTAAACATTGCGGAATTGTAACAAAATCGGGGGCATATTGTTCTGCCAAATGCAAAAATGGAATAACTTGTTTGGCATGTACTTCTCGTTCATGTTTTCTTTTTCCCTTCATAACAGTAAGAACCATATATGCTTGGTATAGCGGTATAAGCACATCTTTTGGGTTGCGCACGCGAGCTCTTTCAAGATAGAATTGTGCCCCATTTTCTATTCCTCTTTTTTTATATTCTTTTGCCACCTCAAAATCATGCGCTCCTAACGCTTCCTCTAACGAAAGACTTCGTAAAAATGCGCCACGTTTTATCGATTCTGGCGGGGTGCCAAAATCATCAATTATTTCTTGGTTTGAATAGGGCTTACCATTTGTCGTCTCCCAATTCAATGTTGTACCCTTGGCAAAATGAATTCGTGCAAAAGCATGTCCCTCTTTAGGATCTTTATTTCCAAACACTAAGACATAATGGGTATTCATATTGACTCTTTGACCTAAACTCATATACAAAAATGTCCCCGTATCACAATCCAGTGTTTTGTTCACAAGACAACGTGTCAGTAAAGTCCGTGGACGAATCCACGTATACCCTTGTTCTTCTAACGTTTCATTAATAACATTGAGAATTCGCACACCTGCAGAAAAATCTGCTCCATCCAATTTACCTACTTTTCCCAAAACTGCTTGTTCTAACGCATCATAATTTTCTCTGGCCACACGACCATACAAAAGCGACCGGGCAAATAGTTCCGCTTCATCAGCAAGCAGCGTATCTATCAAAAAATCATTTTGTGTAGGAATAGCATACGCCAGCGTAGGTACACTCGCCAATAATCCCAGAAACGTTCGGCGTTGCATAGGATGTTCATTTTGAACCAGATTTATAAATCTTTGCAAGTTAATTCTTTATGAGTAGTGACAAAATAACAAACGTAGCTAAAAATAAGCACATCAATTTAAATCATCCGTCCTTCTAGTAGCATACATGCCCATCAAAACCTGCGTTGGCGTTGTACTCTATGACTCCCAAAACCGCATCTTTCTCATGACCTCACCCAAATGGCATGGCTGGGTTGTGCCGGGGGGAAAAATCGAACCAAACGAAACAGAAGAACAAGCACTGCATCGTGAAATCAAAGAAGAACTCGGCATTCAAATCACCCATCTCTATCGCGCTGGCGAGAGCATAAAACCTGCCGGAAACGATTTTTATAACCCTACATTAGAATTTCATTTCAAAGACTACTTCGCCCAAGCTCTCTCCACCCAAATCACCCCCAACTCCGAAATTAAAGAATATGGTTGGTTTACGCTTGAAAACGCCATGAATTTACATTTAGTTGACTCAACACGAAATCTACTTCTGCAATTTCAAGACTATCTTCAAAGCCCCCACTCCCGCAACCTTTAAAAACACCAACATATTCTCAATACTCATCAAGAGGTGATAGAAATGGCAAAAAAGAAGAAGAACACATTAAAAGCTATTTCTAAAACTAAGCCCAAGCCTATCGGTCGTTGGCATCCCACCCCTCTCAAAAGCAGCTTTATGTTACTCGCCATGATTGGCTTTCTTGCCAGTTATTATATCGTCTATTCTCGCAGTCCCAGTTTTGGCATAGCTTTTATGATTGTCTTTATTGCCATGTTCATTTCATCATTAATCAGCCTAACCAAAGCACCAATAATTGATGAGAGGATATAATCATGGTCAGCAATACCCCCAAAGTACAATGGAAGTTTCCCCTGCGTAACGTATTTTATATGCGTTTAGAAATTTTTATGATCGTTGTATTAACCGCTCTAGTATTCTATCTCTCCTTCGCCATTACCTCTGGCTGGTTTCGAGTACTCTACGCCTTTTTATTTCTCGTGATCTATATCATTATCGCTAACCTCATGCAGCTCATCCGCAAAGTGCAAGACAGCTACAGCATAACTCCTCAAGGCATGAACATCCAGCGTAAAACCCGTTTTGCAACCACAAAAGTCAAAATTCCTCTCCGTGACATTACCGGACATAAATTAGATAAAATATTCTTAGGAGGCTACCTCTTCACCAAAGACGGTGCCCATATGCTCTACTTCAACACCAAAAAAGAGTTAGAATCATTCGAACAATTGTTAAAGAAGTACGTCAAAAACAAACGTCACAAATAAGTTCAGAAATAAGTTATTCACATTTTTTCACTTATTTTTCTCATCAAACTTTTCTTTCGCCCGCGATTCTTTCCAAAACACCACATGTGATGCTCGTTTCTCAAATAGCGCAATTGCCATACGAGCCACATTGTCATCCGTATTGATACCATGTTTAATCGCCAGCGTCTTCGCCTCTTGCACACACTCGCTCATCAGTTGAAAATTCTCCTCCCGACATTGCCCCTCCACCTCTCTTTCCTCAACGGCTGTCAAGAACACTTCTTCCCAGAGAGGAAAATTTGTTCCCGGAACCGTACGTGGAAAAGTTTTGGAAAACGCCATCAAATCATCAAAACACCCCTTAGTTTAAAATAATTACGGTCTCCCAAAAGAGCAAAGTTTATATGGTTCTTATCCTCTCACCCCCTCATGAAGAAAAAGAGGCAAGCTAATTCAACCAAGAAAGTCTTAGCCGAAGAAAAACGTATAGAACAGCTTGAGAAAAAAGAACTCCAAACCCTTCAAAATCTCAAACACGAAGTCGAAAGCGATAATTCATCTCATCCTCTCACCAAAATTACCAAAGCCGATATGGCGCGCAGTGTAATTGGCGCACTCATAGGCACCGTTGGTCATTTTGCCTTTTTCTATGGCATTGAACTCGCCGATAAGATATCCATGCTGCGAGCCACATCATTATACCTTCTCTCTTTAGTCGTCTGTTTCTTCTTCATGTACTATTCCGGTTTTCGCAAAGTCAAAGAAATCAAAGTCTTCCGCTTCATTCCCGCTCGTATGGCCGTTGTCTATCTCATCTCGCTTCTCGTTGTCCTCATAACCCTCTTCATCTTTGGATTTTTAGATACCACCACCACTTTTGAACACATCTACAAAGCCACTGCCGCAACACTATTACTCTCCGTTCTCGGAGCAAGTACCGCTGATATCTTAGGCAAGGAGAAAATATAAAGATAATAATATAATGATAATATAATGGTTGAACTCACTTCATTCGTCGAACAATTACATACTGTCTACGCGGGCATCGCCCAGAAAATTCAAGAATTAGTCGTTCTACTCAACGAAGGAGGAAGTAACACAGACACCCAAGCTCTCGCAGCCAAAATCGAAAACTTCCTCAGTGTACTTGCTCGCAGTATCCAAACAGAAAAAGCCATGACTAAATTAGTATCCTCTAAACAACAGAAAACAAGACTTCTCACATCAATTCAAGCAGAACTCAACGTAATTAAAGAACTTCAATTGTATGTTAAATTATCGCAAAAAAAGAAGACACCGGAAATAATTAAAAAAATTAATGCGTTATATCAAGAAGTCGAAAAAGAAATAAAAAGCCAAGAAGCCATTTTAAAGGCATAATTTTTAAACCTACCTTAATTTCAGCCAATAATGCCCTCATTCTGGCGACACGTCAACCAAGTCTTGGACCAAGCAGACATCATCATCGAAGTATTAGATTCTCGTATGATCCAAGAATCACGCAACGAAGAAATCGAACAAAAAATCCGCACCAAGAACAAGCGAATTCTATATGTCTTCACCAAATGTGATCTAGTTGATATAGCTGATTTGGAAGTCATCAAACGCGTGTTAAAACCCAGCGTCTTCATCTCCAGCACCGAAAAATTAGGTACAACCATTCTTAAAAAGAAAATCTTAGAGATGAGCCGTGGCGAGAAAGTCATTGTCGGCGTTGTCGGCTACCCCAATGTAGGCAAATCCTCTTTAATTAATGCCCTCGCCGGCCGTGGCGCTGCCAGAACCTCCGCTGAAAGTGGTTTCACCAAAGGCATGCAGCGAATACGAGTTGACAGCAAAATTATGCTCATAGACACCCCTGGTGTTTTTCCTCACAAAGAGAAAGACGAATTTAAACATGCCAAAATCGGCGCCGTAGACTATGGCAAAATGAAAGATCCCGAAACCGCCGCCCTAAGACTCATCGAAGAAAAAAAAAGTCTCATTCTCGCTCAATACGACTTAACTGGAGAAGATTCCGAAGAAATTTTAGCCTCATTTGCCTACAAATTCAAGAAAATCGCCAAAGGCGGCAAGCCCGACATAGATGGTGCCGCAAGGTTATTACTCAAAAAATGGCAAAGTGGCAAGTTAAGAGAATAATCAAAAATCAATCCCCTAAAAAACATGGAAGAAAAAAATCCTAAAGAAATCCACAAAGACATAACTCTCATTGAGGCCCAAGCCCTCATAGCCCAAGGCAATGTAATTATCTTAGACATCCGAACTCCGGAAGAATACCATCAGCAGCATCTCCCGCATGCCCTCCACATCGATTTTTACAACCCCGACTTCACGAATAGAATAAATAGGTTAGACAAAGGAAAGACTTATGTAGTACATTGTAGGTCCGGAGGTAGAAGCACAAAAGCCACCCAATTAATGCAGCAGCTCGGCTTTCAGTTTGTGTATAACGTAAAAGACTATATGTTTGGTGAGAACTAAAATAGGAGAACTAAAATGGAAATAATTGTATCCGTCGTTACCTGTAATGGAAAATATTTGCTCCTCCAGCGGCAAATGCAGAAAAAATACCCCGGGAAATGGGAATTTGTTTCAAGTCGAATATTTGATGGCAAACCTCTAGACGTGCAAGCACGTGAACTCATCATGTTTGAAACCGGATTGCAAGCATCACTTGTAAAAAATGGAAAAATGTTTAGTGTACAAGACCAGTATGGCGAATGGATTATACACCCCTACCTATTTTCTTGCAATCAGAGTATTGTTGGCTTGCGCAAACACGAACATCAATCCCATAAATGGATAAACTTAGAAGAGATAGATCAGTTTGACACCGTAACCGACATTAAGAAAAACCTAATTTCATTAGATCTCAAAAATAATTAAAATAATAATCCCAAATTTACTTTATTTTTTTTTCATATTCTGTCTCAAACACCTCCCTCAATCGCTGTGCCATCTTCACTCCCACCCCCCCAATAGTTCCTAACTCCTCCTCCGTCGCGTTCACCAGTCTCTGAATCGATCCAAAATGTTCTAACAATATCTTCGCTGTCTTATAACCAACCATAGGCAGAGAAGAAATAAAATACTCCTGTTGTTCTTCCAGCGTACGCGGCTTTCGTTCATGCAACGAAATCTCCCCTCCTCTCTCCTGTTCCCGTCTTGCCATAATCGCGAGCATCAACGCTGTTTCTTTCGGATTCTGTGTATATAAGATAGGAATCCCAAAATCCAGCACCACCGAGGCAATCATCCCTCGAATCGCCTGTGGGTGAATCTTTCGTTGTGCATACATATCCTCTTCCCCCTCAACCACAAGTACCGACTTCCCAAAATTCTTCTTCAACTCCCGTAGCTGCTCAAGCAACCTCCCATCAATAATCGAATCCACAAAATCAGGAATCTTTTTCAACTCCACCGCCAGATTGCCAGACAAAATATAATCCGCCGACACCAATTGTGCCGTCTTCACCGACACATTCAATTCAATTAGCTCTTTCACCACCCGATTATCTTTCTCTCGATGATCTGCCAGAATTGTCACCGTTTTATTCTCTTCTATAAATTTCGTTAACGTCATCTCTTTTTTCTCAATCGGTAACGGGTCTTTCACTATCGTAAAACTCTTCTTCAACATCTGCAAATGCCGATGCATCTTCTTTTCTTTGTGATGACTGCTCCATCGATACGCCTCATCACGCGTATTTGCCGTAACAAGAATACTCACCTCTCCTCTCTCCAGCCTTCCCGTCCGCCCACGTCGCTGAATCGAGCGAATCGCCGATGGCACCGGTTCATAAAAAATAACTTTATCCACTTTTGGAATATCTAATCCTTCTTCCGCAACGGATGTAGCGACCAACACATTAAATTCAGCACCACGAAATTTATCCAAAATCTCTTTCTGTTGTTTCTGCGAAAAACCCAAGCCATTCTTCTTTGCCTGCCCCACAAAAATATGATTTGTAATATGCAACTCATTCAACTCCGCAACAATTGTTTCCGCCGAATCACGAAACTGCGTAAAAATAATCATCTTTGCCTGCGGATTTTCAATTAACTCCGGTTGCAGCAACGATGCTAACTTCTGCAACTTTGGATGTTTACTCTTCTGGCTTGCCAACCCCTCTGTCAACTGCACCGCCGCTCTAAACTCTGGATCCTGCACCAAATTTTTAACCGCTTTGGTCTTACCCATCACCGCCTCTGCCAGCATCTTCTGGCAATATTTATGCAATGGCATAATCCCCTGGCTCTCCAGTAACTCCAGCGCATGTTCAATTTTCATACACTCCGCCACCAGTGACAGCGAGCGCAGCGCCTCCATCTCTTTTTCAGCTCCTGATACTTTCTTCTGCAACTCCAATTGTAATTGCAATAACTCACCTTTACGCATATCTAAACTATGCGCATAGCCTAGCACCTGCATCTCAGTCAACTTTGTTTTCAACGCCGTCTTAAGATGTTTTTGAATTTGCTCATACTCCACCGGGAAATCAACCTTGATCCACTTAAATTCCACTTCCTGCACATACGGTGCCACATCCGCATCCTCCTCTGTACGCACCTCCACTTTCTCAATATGTAAATGTTGACACAACTCTTTTATTTTTTCTAAATCACTTCCCGGGGACGCCGTGAGCGCCAGAATCCGGCACATCTTCGACACCTTTTCATACTGTTGCGCCAGCCATACATACGCATAATCCCCACTGGCATGGTGCGCCTCATCAAAAATAATCAGCGAGAGCTCTTCTAACCTAACCCGTTTGTTAATCACATCATTCTCAAGCCCCTGTGGCGTTGAAATAACAATCTTCGCCCCCCGCCAAAGCTCCTCCCTTCTCTGCGGCGACACCGCTCCCGTAAAGAGCACAATCTCCTCAGCTGGAATCATAAAATGCCTTCGAAACGTCTCTTGATGTTGCTCACATAACGGCTTGGTCGGTGCTAACAATAAGATTCTAGAATTCGGATACTGCGTCAAACGCTGCACTGCCATCATCAGCGCAATTGCTGTCTTCCCCATCCCCGTTGGCAACACTACTAATGTATTATGGCTCACCGCCGTATTCAGAATCATTTGCTGGTACAATCTAGGGGTAAAGTGTTGGAGCATGTGTTTGAAATGGCATTGAATATTGATAAATAGAGAGGTTATTCAAAGTCCTCTATAACTATCCTAAACTTTTCTTTAAATGTTTCCCTATAAAAACCCTCCTCCCACTTGTCCAGTGCGGGAGTGGCTTACCACATTTTGAGTTATAGGGCTTGTACTTGAGAAATTTTAAAGAATGAGCATTTGTCCAGTGCTAGAGATAAAAAGAGTTAAACTTAATAAATTTCAAGTCCTAGAAATAGAAGAGGGCAGTTCCCTATTCTTTTTTCTGTACATACTCAATACTGATCTTAATATACCCCTGTAGAGATTTTAAATCATCAAATACGGCTTTGGACAATAAGATATACTCTTTCTTTATTGGAGCTTTGGAAAAGTAGCGAAGTTTTTTTGCTTTTCCTTCACTCAGAAGTTTCTCTCTATTTTTTTCTGGAAGCTTTATAGCAAAACCTTTGGGAGTTAACGTTGCGTAAATTTTACCATTTGCGTATAATGCTGCTCCACTGAAAAAATGTTTACACTCTAATGTAAAATTGCTAAATCCGCTAGGAGCTGCTCTCATCATTAATTCAGACAATCTTTCCACAAATTCCTGTACCATTTAATTATACCTACTGTAGCGGACTTTTTCCATAAATCAATCAAAAAATTAAACATTCTTATATCAGTTTTTCAGCTCTCCTAAAAAAAAAGAAAAAAACAAAAGATTTAATCTTTTGCCAATCTAAAAATTGCTCGCACACCAACAATTACCACAGATGGCAGCACAAACGTCATCAGTGAACCCAATATACTCTCTAAATAAGGTCCCACAATTTGTACTTTACCAAGCACTCCGCCGCCTAAACTCAACACGATCACCAGAGCCGTCACATACATAATGTAATCTCGTGTTTCCGATTCCGTAATATTTGCAAACCCTACACCAATCCCTGCTAAAATTAACACACTTGTCAAAATTGCGGGCAATGCTTGATTAATGCTTGCCAATTTTGGCGATACCAAACCTAAGATTAACGCAATAATAATTCCTGCGGTAAATGCATAAGCTAGTACGCCTCCCACTGCTTTCTTTCCATAATCTGCCATTATATTTCACCTTCCTATTTTTTTAAATTTTATCTAGCCAAACGGTAGATACTCTAAAAATGCCTCTGCGTTTTATATACTTTTCTACAATCCTATATCCTTTTCCGCTCTTTTTTTCTTCAAAATTTATGATAGATTTATCAAAACCACCCGTACGTATTAAGTTAAGTCTGCCCACAAGCCGTGAACCTCATGCTCCTCTTGAATGTATCTTTTATGAGGAGCACCTACCAATTCTCATTCCTAATTGTAGTTCACACAGTGAGGCAACGACCTCACTGGTGCACCAATGAAGTAGTTTCTTCATTGTGTGTTCAGTTCACCTTTTGGCTAAGTGGGCAGACTTAATACGTACAACCACCCTACATCTTTTTATACCTCCTCTTCTCCATCCGTGTATGCCAACATTAATTGCATCCCTCTCCACCGGCAAAGGCACCTGGGCCGAAGTCAATAGAATCATGCAAACTTCCTCCTGGACCAACATCTATCTCATCACCAATTCATTTGGCATAGAAAACTTCACCTCAAAACCCTCCCATGCCCAATTCGTCTTAATCGATCCCAATCAAGACATCAACATCATCGTTGACCAGATAATCACTCAACTCAAAAATAAAATAACCGATTTTGAAGTCGCCCTCAACTTTACCTCTGGTTCTGGCAAAGAACACATGGCCATCCTCGAATCCATCTTAGAATTAGGTTTAAACTTCCGCCTAATCACCATAAACAACAATCAAATAGAAACGTTGGGGATTAAGCCGAAATAAGTCCAGTCTGCCCACTTCTTCACTTCATAATCCCATACCACTGATATAATACCCGATCAACTCCTTTTGTGATATTATACCCTCTTCCACTCACCTTAATACAAGAACCATCGAGAAACACACCCGTCTGATTTTCCAAACTCAACTCTATTACTGGCAAATTCTGTGTATTATTTGCACAGCTAATAATCGTGCGATTCTCACACGCCCAATTCGCTTGTGTACAAGACCCAATCGCTCCTCGATCCATTCCTTTCACCAAATTAAAACTGAGCTCCGAAATACCCAGCGTGTAATACTTATCCGCAACAGTAGGATCAATGGCAATATACACTTTATCTCCTCTATTAAACAATTCATTATTCAAAGAACCCATAACCGCAATATCTTCCACTTCTCTAGGCCCAAAATGCAGCGGGATTTTCAATCGCGTACCAAACTTATTCAATTCTGTCCACCATAAATTATCTACATTCACAAAACTAAACCCATTATACACATAACCCTTGCCATCTCCTAGTGGCTTCTCTAAATTCTTCTGATGTAAATCATCAATACTCTGCACATGTGATGCACTATACTTGGAATATAACGCCACTCCCCCAAAAATCAACAGCAGCACTCCAATAATCACTCCTATCATAATCAATAAATACTTACTTTCATTTTTTTCTTCTTCCTGCTCTCCGACATTTTCCCCTGTCTCATTCATCGTAATCTCTGAATCATTCATCTCAGACATTTGTTTCATCTGCGGATGCAATTTCTCAACGACTCTCGATTTCTCTGCAACTTTTATTTTTGGTAAATCCGTCTGTTTAGCCATTTTCATTAAAAACAATAGCCTATTTAAGAACATTTCTATCCTCTACCAAAGAAAATAAAAATAAGCCCTTGGTGGGACTCTCAACTCTCATCACATCCAACCTAAGAGACATGACAAGTATATTTGAACCCACGGCCTGCGGTTCATTCAGCACATTTTAGCAAGGCATACGAAACCGCCGCTCCACCACTAAGCTACAAGGGCATCTAACACTAGAAAATTCAGAATTTCTTTTTAAATCATTCTACTTGATTATTCAACATTCTACCCTTCCCAATTAAATCGTGTTTTCTCTCAATCCCACAAAACAAAACCTTCCATAATCTATGCTCTCCTGCAACTTCTCTTTCACATACACATATTTCCTCATTGGCCCTAAATGATATACATCTCCAGAGTGCACCGCAACTATTACACCTGCCTCTTTTTGCAGCAATTGTTCAAACGGACTCAAATCAAAATCTTGTTCTGTTCCCGCCGAAAAGAAAATCCTATCATATTTCTCATTTCTCTTCCCTCCTCTACTCCCATCCTCATACACTATATCCATTCTCTGTTTCCACTCTGCTCCAAAATAGTGGAAGGCATTTTCTTGCGCTAATTTCACCAAATCCAAAATACGCTCAACACTCACAACATACCCCTGCTCCCCCGCCATTTCTGCCGCAATCGTTGCCGCATAGCCGCATCCTGTGCCAATCTCCAAAATCCGCTGACCAGGATGAATATCTAGCAACTGTAATAGCGTCGCAAGCGTGGAGGGTTGCGAACACGTTTGCTCAAAACCTATAGAACGAGGAACATCCCAATACGCGCGCGCCAACTCTTTTCCCCGCAGAAAGCATGCTCGGTCTACTTTACTCATTGCCATCAATACCTCTTTATGTGTTGTGCCTGGTGATTGTCTAAATAATGTATCTCTCCCAACACGTTGCAATAATAATTCTTTTTCTGACACCATTTTTGTACAATAATTACAACCTCTCAATTATCTCTTCTTTAGAACTAAACTTCTTCTGACACTCAAAACACACCATATATTGCTTTGAAGAACCCGGCTTATACACCACCCCTCCCTTCACTTTCTCTAAAAATAATTCTTTCAACTTATTCCCACAGATATTGCATTTTGCCATTATTTGTATTGAAAAACCATTACCTTATAAAAAATCTTCACTTTTCTTTCTCAAAAAAACTCAACACACCCGTACACACGCTTACCGGATTATACCCTCCCTCCAGCACCGCAAAATACGGAATCAACGACTCATCTAACATCTTCCACAACGATTTATAGACTCTTGGTGACAAACAAAATCCTCCTTTAAAGGTATCACGATAATCCACATAATCCGTTGCAAACGTATCAAACCCCGCGCTCACCGCAATAATATCCGGTTTAAAATCACGTAACACTGGCATTAATGTCTTCTCCAGAGCAGAAATATACAAATCATCTGTTATCCCCTCCGGCAAAAATTCCAGTTTCACATTCTCTCTCTCCTCGCTCGCATCAATATGCGGCCACAACTCTTCTTGTCCCATCGAATAATAAAACACTTTCTCTTTTCCTTCTACATATGATAACGTGCCATCACCCACATGTAAATCTACATCAACAATCAACACTTTCTCTCCTCTTCGTCGTAAATACTCTGTCGCAATCGCCACATTATTAAAAATACAAAACCCATCTCCTTTATCCGCATATGCATGATGTCCAGGTGGGCGCACCACGGCAAATGACTTTTTACCTTCTTTGGCTAGGCGTGCAGCTTGGATGGTAGCGCCTACAGCGTAGCAGGCGAGAGTATAACTATCTTTATTAAGGCATGTATCATTAATCTGTGCATATTCTCTATCTCGTAAAGAAGCACACATCTCTCTTACCTCATCAATATATCCTGGGTTATGAAACAAAGGCAAGTACACTTCTCCATTAGCCGCACGCACCAAATGAATTTCTCCCTCCAGCACCTCTTCCTGCTCTAATAACTGCTGGATAGAAGGCACATCTTCCAATAATATTTCCAATCTTCCGGTGCGTTCTACAGACTCTTCCGGTAAATCATCACTTAAAAACAAAGGATGAGTAATCAACGTTTTAGGGGCATAGTTCATCATAACTATACATTAGTAATAACAAGTATATAAGAATTGTGCCTATTATGTGATTCCTAATTATTATGTGACTCCTAATAAGTAATAAAAATAGAAAAGTTTATAAATAGCTTCTCATTTAACACGCTATGCCTACCCCCTTCACTCAATTAGATGACACACAAAAAGTGGATCGTTATCTCGCCATGCTGCGTCGGGATCTTAAAGATGGACTCATCACCCAAACGGAATACCAAGACACACTTGCTTTGGTAAAACCACAGGCAAAAATCAAAACCTCTCTTTCTATTACAATCGAAGAAGCAACCCCCGATGACGACTTGGTGCATCGTTTAGAAGATTTATATTATCGTGAACTCTTTGGACGTAAAAAGTCCTCAAAAGACCACACCCTTGAAACTGAAGTCCTTATCGGTAAAGACCAGCATCGCCTTGCTGCCGCACTCTGGTACGCCATTGAACCCACGCGTGAATACAAAAAATGCGTCTATCTTGATATGCTCTATGTTGGCAATGACTATCGTAAAACCGGCATTAGCACAAAACTCCTCTTAAACCTTCTCGCTCACACTCCTGAAGACCACTCCATTATCACCTACGCCTGGAAACCCGTAATTGATTTCTATCGTCGCCATGGATTTCTGAGCACCGATGAAGAATCAATCAAAGTCGGCCAATCCTTCCTCAAAATGGTTCTGCCCCTCACAAAAAGCTCATTTGAACGTTATTGCCGCGAAAAAGCCGATGTAGGAAATTATTTTGATGCCTATGACGAACTCATAACCGAAGACGATCCTATTTTTAATCCTGAATATTTGAGTCATTTTGTTGATGCTGTTGCTAGTCTCACCCCTGAACAAGAACAAGATTTCTCCCAAAACCCTTTCACCGCCCTGCTCTATCATCGCGCCAAACAACCTCATATTCTTCTTCCTTCTCATTTGCAAAAGTAAACTCTTTTTTTCATCCTATCTCCTCTTTTCATCCTATCCAATTTCTTCCCATCTAATCTACACTCCTCCTCTCCTAACATTCTCAACCACAAAACATATAAAACCACCTTCTCTTATCGAGCCTATGCGCAAACGTATAGCCATAATTGATCGCAACAAATGCCATCCTAATGAATGTGGCAACTATCTCTGTGCTAAATTATGCCCTGTCAACCGCGCCGGTGTTGATTGTATCACCCCTGACCCCATAACCACAAAAGCCAGAATCGACGAATTCCTCTGCACCGGCTGTGGCATCTGTCCGAAACGCTGTCCTTTTGGTGCCATTGAAATCATTAATCTCCCTGAAACATTAAACCGCTCTCCTCTGCATCGCTATGGTGAAAATTTATTCGAACTCTACTCACTCCCCACTCCCCTCTTTGGTCAAGTAACTGGCATCGTTGGCAGAAACGGGTTAGGCAAATCCACCGCATTTAAAGTTCTCTCCAACATCATTCAACCTAATCTTGGCAACTGGCAAAAACCACCTGAATTCAAAGAGATCCTCGCCTACTTCAAAGGCACCGAGATGCAAAAATTCATTGAACAATTACATCAAAATAAAATTACCTTTTCCTATAAACCCCAGCAAGTTGATTTGATTCCTAAACAATTCTCCGGCACCGTTCGTGAACTTCTCCAAAAAGTCGACAAAGACAATAACCTCCAAAAAATCAGTGAACAGCTCCAACTCACAAACTTTCTAGACAACCCCATCACCACCATCTCCGGCGGAGAACTTCAACGCGCCGCCATTGCCGCCGCCTCCCTCAAATCCGCTAACCTCTACCTCTTCGACGAACCAACCTCATTTCTGGATATCAAACAACGCATCAACACTTCCCGATTCATTCGCAATCTCACAACACCCCAAGTTGCCACTCTCGTCGTTGAGCACGACTTAATCATTCTCGATTTCATGACCGATGTCATCAACATCATGTATGGTGCCGAAGGCGCTTTTGGTATCGTCTCTGGTCTCAAAACCAGCCGCGAAGGCATCAACGCGTTCTTAGAGGGCTTTTTGAAAGAAGAAAACATGCGCATTCGTGACCGCGCCATAAGTTTTGATAAGGGCCTAGATAACAAAAAAGGCATCCGCACCCCTCTTCTTTCTTGGAATAACCTCCACAAACAATTAGGCAACTTCACATTAAACAGCGAATCTGGCAGTCTCAACAAAAACGAAATCATCGGCATCTTAGGCGAAAATGGTATTGGCAAAACCTCATTCATCAAAATGCTCGCCGGTTTGATCAAACCCGATTCTGGCGAACTCAGCTGTGAAGTCAAAGTCGCATATAAACCACAATATCTAGAAACCGAATCCGATGTCCTCGTCTCTGACTTTCTCACTCGCGCCAACGAAAAATACACCAACCAGCTCATAAAACCATTAAACCTCGAATCCCTCTTCGCTCAAAAATTATCCGAACTCTCCGGCGGCCAACTCCAGCGCGTTTCCATCGCCTACTGTTTATCCCAGGATGCACAGCTCTTCCTATTAGACGAACCATCCGCCTATCTCGACGTTGAACAACGTCTCTTAATCTCCAAAATCATCAAAAACATTGCCTACGAACGCGACTTAACCATTCTCGTCGTCGATCACGACCTCTTATTTCTCGACTACCTCTCTGATCGCCTCATGGTCTTCACAGGAATTCCTGCCAAGAGTGGCACCTTGCGCGGCCCATTTAGCATGGCTGATGGCATGAACCTCTTCTTGCAAGAACTCAACATAACTCTGCGTCGAGACCTCTTATCCCATCGCCCTCGTGTCAATAAACCAGACTCTGTCAAAGATCGTGAACAACGCGTCGAAAACAAATGGTATTATAACTAAATCCCATAAATACAACCAGAAGTAAAATCCAATCTAAAAAAAATTCCAAAACCAAAAAACACTCTACTTATTCTCAATAATGACAACAATGGCACAAAACTATATCTTTGGCTACGGCAGTTTAATAGATACACACAACCGCTCTCTTACTCTTCCTCATTCCAGAGAAATCTATCCTGTTACTATCAAAAATTTCCAACGCCAATGGAATGTTCGTTCTAACTTGCGCTCATTCACCGTACTCGGAGTAACCCCTCAATCAGGTCATGAATGTACAGGCCTCATCTTTCCCGTATCCCCTGAAGAATTAGAAGAACTCGATTTCCGAGAAAGAAGTTATCAACGCCAAACTATTTTTCCCAGCAATATCCTATCATTTTCTCAGAAAAAAAATATCCCCCAAAAATCAGTCTGGACATACATCCCCAATTCACCTCAATTTCCCTCCCAAAATAACCCTATTACCCAAACCTACCTCGACCTCGTTCTGCGTGGTTGCCTGGAAATAAACGAAGAGTTCGCCAGACAATTCATTCGCACAACCCCTTGGCACTCCTATTGGATAAATGACCGTACGCAACCAAGAACCCACCATCTGCTCAACAATCCTCAACTAGAACAACACATTGATACTCTTCTTCAACAAGAAATTCCCGCGTATTTCACTCAAAGAATTTAAAAAGCCCTATCTCTCTTCCCTCTCCAAACACTTATAACTAAGCATGATATAACTCCTCAATAATATAACAAATTCAAACAACAAAGGTGAACTACCATGACCATGAGCAAAAAAGACGTTGAAAAACGATTAAAAGATGTCAAAGCCGAAGTCGCTGCCCTCGAGCTCAAATGCAAAGGCGGCAGTGGCACAAAAGAAGATTATATCCTCTTAGCCAAAATGAAAAAAAGATTATAAAAGACTTTGAATAACCTCTTTATAGCGAAATCATAAAGAACATTGAATAAATCTTATTTTTTTTATCTTTTTTTTTTAAAATTAAACCTCTCCATTTAGTCTAAAAGTAAACTGAACTAGAAAAAATAAATAAAAGAAAAATTCTTCTTCTCACATCATTCACTTCACAACAACAATGCCTTTCATATTTGGATGAAATGAACAGTGGTATTCAAACGTTCCCTTCTCTGTAAACGTGTGGCTCACTTTACCCTTTGAAGACAATTTCTCATCTAAAATATTCGTATCCTCAAAAGTCACCGTATGTGGTGCACTATCCTCATTTACCCATTCAATAGTATCTCCTGCGTTAATTTCCACCGTGTTTTGTTGGAACTTAAACCCTTTAATACTCACCGTTGTGGTCGATGGATTGCTCTTCACCTCAGCACTACTCGCTGATTCTGGCGCGCTCACCAAATTGCTTGAATTCTCAGAAACAGCTGGAGTCGCAGGCACTGCCGCTTTCTGTACGGGCACCGTACTCGATGTCGTCTCTGCTTGCGGTGTACTACACGCCGCCACAAACAACACCATCATCAAAGTTATTCCTAAAATTATTTTTTTCATAGAGACACCTCAAATTAATCTTTACTTCTATTTGATCAAATCCTCTTTTTGTTAATAAATGTTA
This sequence comes from archaeon, assembly GCA_023259115.1. Lineage (GTDB taxonomy): Archaea > Nanobdellota > Nanobdellia > Woesearchaeales > GW2011-AR9 > JACPNA01. Next base: position 103,769 of record JAHFQW010000003.1, on the reverse strand, counting down.
CTCAATCAAAAAATACAAGAGATAAACTCAAGTCTCTTTATTCCTCTCTCTATCCAAATAATCCGCCGTAATACCTCTACTCTCCAATCGCCTACCTAATTTTTTAATTACGATCATCTCAATTTGTCTAATCCGCTCCCGCGTAAGCCCCATCATCTGTCCCACCTCTTCAAGTGTCTTCTCTTCTACACCAATCCCGAAACGATAGCGTATCACAGATTCCTCTCTAGGGGTTAATAATATTAACATCTGGTGCACTTTTAAACCCATATTACTTCCCTCAGCCGCCGTATGTACATCTAAAGGCACATGTACAAATCCTCTCAACTGCTCTGCATCACTTCCATCAATAAAATCAATAACTGATGCTCCATCTCGATCATCTAGATCACCCACTTTATCATAGAGTGATCGGCATTCACCCGGACTCTCTAACGCCCGTTTGATCCTGCGTACAGGCGCATCAACTATTTCTGCTAATTCCTCCAAAGTAGGATATCGGCATTGCTGTTGCCAAAATCTTCCTTGTACATAATGCAACTTATCTAAGAACGTACGCAGATGCACCGGCTTGCGAATCGTCTCCCCTGTATCCATATCTTCTCGATCAATATTTTGTCTGATCCACCACGCCGCATAGGTTGAAAATTTATACCCTCGCTCCCATTTATATTTCATCGCCGCCTTGCGTAAGCCAACCATGCCATTGGCCATTGCTTCCGTCGTATCTTTTCCTTTCTTAATGAACGGCAATGCTCGGTTAAACACTAAACGAATATTATGCGCTACAAAAAGATTAATCATTTCTTGATATTGTGTTTTAGCGCGATGATAAACATCTAATAATCTTGTTTGCTCTAAGAGTATTGCAGGGAGAGTTTTTCCCCCCCCTTCAAACATCGCTTTTTGGCTATCCACATAGTGTTGCACCGATGGTATTATCTCTCCATACACCTCTTCTTGCCACTGTAATGAACCAAATCTCTTCATATCTCTGCCTTCTGATGCTAGAAATAAATTCAAAATGTAGCGATGCTCTTTCACATCAGTAAAAAAAGTAGCTCCTTTTAGATCAAAATAGCGTCTCACTTCTGGTTTGTAATACTTCTCAACTTCCCTCATTTCATCTGGTGTCGTAGGAAGAGGTATTTCTCTTAATACTCTTCTCACATCTGCCCATAATTGCGTAAAATGGGGTGTATCTTTTTGCAAAAAAACTAAATTTGCCAGCGCTGTGTCCATCATTCTTTTCACATAATCTCGCCGTTGGCCAACAATAAATTCCAGCTCATGATCTAAGAGTTTATATCGCCGAGCTTCTTGCATCAACAAATCTAATGAATTCAGATCCACTTTTCTTGAAAGTGTTGCTGTCTTCGTTTTAGGTAATAATAACTGTGATAAAAAACCACTTCGCATCGCGGCAAAGGTACACTGTTCAAACTCTTTTTCACACCGCTCTTCAAAAACCCCTACATCACTTATCACTTTGACTAATTCCACATCATAGAGCGTTGTGGGAATTATTTTACATTCTTGTAAAGACGCATTTTTTCCTTTTTTTTCAACAATATTCACAATATAAGGTACATACCTCAATACCATATACGTCTGCCCCTTATTATTTGGTGTAATAATCGCTGAACCATGCCCATTATCCATAACCAGAGAAGTAATACAATTCTCTCCCTGTTCTATAACTACAACTCTCCCCCCTCTCTGCCTCAGACCATTTTCTGTAAAAGAACTCGGCGCTACAAAAGTATACTTTCCCGGTTTTGCGCTATACACATAATCCAATCCGTTGTAAGATGCAATCAATCCTGCCAAATCAACCATGCTCAACCCAACCGATAACTACTTTATAATAGTTTCTCAAAATATTCCTCTCTCTCTATCTTACAAAACATCAAGAACACACATCTTCTATCCTTCAGGCTTCTTCTAATCTCTCAAGCTCTTTCCTATTCAAAAACAACCGCTTCACATCCCCTCGATGCCTCAAAACCAACATCCACACCGCCACAACAACCATCATCGCACTAAATATCTGCCCCATCGTAAACCCATAATACAACGTATCCTCTCGCCAAAAATCAATAATAAATCTACCCATTCCTTCCAGCAAAACAAAATTCCAAAAAATAAATCCTGCCCTAAACTCCCAACGCACCGTCAACCATGCCAGCCACACCGCAACAACTAATCTCTGCCCCGCCGCATATAAAATGGATGGATGTCGACATTGCATATCATAATCTGGAAACACCACACACCAAGAACCACCCCACACTCGTCCTACTAATTCACCATTAACAAAATTTGCCACCCGTCCCAATGCCAACGCCAACAGAGTTGGAAAACTCATCGCATCCGCAATCTTCCAAAAATTCATCTTCTTCTTCCGACAATACCACCCTGTTGCCGTAATAATCCCCACAAATCCTCCATGAAAACTCATCCCTCCTTCCCAAATCTTCAAAAATCGCAGCGGATTGCTCAAATAATAACTCGGCTCCCAAAACACCTCAAACAACCGCGAACCGATCAATACCCCTATCATCAAATAAAACAACATATCCCAAATATCATCCGAGCTCAACTCAACTTGCCCTCTTTTCGCCATATAATGCAACCACCAGACTGCAAAAAAGAACCCCGCCACATACACTAACCCATACCATCGTATTTCAACTGGCCCTAAGTGCACAAGCACCGGATCAAGATTGTAAACCCACATAATTAAATTACAACTCGTCTTATTTATTAATATTCCTCAAAAATATCTTTTAATTCCCCATGAACCTATCTTCTCCATCCGCATAAAGTTTATATAATTCTCTTAATTAAACACAAACATATAGTAAACTAATCAGATAACTAATCAGATAATAAAAAACCAAAAAGAGTGTGATTCCTAATGATAACCCAATCGTTCTTAACCGAATTTGAACTAAGCCTATTAAAATCGTTCAATCGCGCATCAAGAAAAAACATCGTCATCACCGGTAACGAATCCAACTTCATTGGCGTATCTAAATACCAAAACGAATTCCTCACCTCCTTCATGGACGCATTTAAAGAGCAGCATGGCATTCTTGGCCGAGAACTCCGCAAAGGCGGCAACGATCCTGCCAAATTAATGGACAAAATCAGCCGTGAAGTCGAATCCAAAGTTCGCATGTCCTTATTCCAGAAAAGCCGTCTTGATGCCAATCTGTTCCAAGGCATCGCGCGCGACCTCAAAAAAGACATTCGCAACGTCTTCTATGATAATTACCTCTCCGCCCCCATCAAATAAGCAGAATCTTATATCATTTTACTCTAGACGCGCCATTTTATACATCTTCATTCCCTATACACCTCAATTTCCCTCTACCTCCTTCTGTTAGAATATGTTTGAAAATCATGGGATTCTACTATAGAGAACTTTGAATAACCCATATAATCCTCAATATTCAAAGTACTTCTTAGTAGAATTCCACAAATGCTCAAAAAATCATGGGATTCTACTATAGAAACAGCACAATAACTAATCCATCACCGTAAACTTTATATAGTCACTTTCTCCTCTGCCTCTTAGTCAATATCACTAGAAAATAAATAAAAAATGAGGTTGGATTATTATGGCAGAAAAAGACAAGCTTTTTTCTAAGGAATTACTCGGGAAAACCGTAGTATCAAAATCAGGCAAGAAATTCGGAGAAGTTGGTGACATGATTTTCGAAGTCGGCTCAGGTGAATTAATTCACGTCGTCTTGCGCAATCCTACCACTTATACCGAACGCATGGAATTAGAACGCACCAAAGAAGGCCAAGTCTTGATTCCTTTCTCTGCGGTCATTGCCACCGGCGATTTCATCGTCGTTGCTGAAGAAGATATTATTTAAGTTTTTATTTTCATTTTTTATTTCTTATTATTATGGACAATTCTGTACAAAAATGTAATATCACTCACAGAATTATCTATAAGAATTATTACTTCTTCAAAAACAATTAAAGAACAACCTCATTTATTTACCGCTTCAAATACAACGCCTCATTGGTTTCCGGTCCCGTTCCAATTGCCATAACCAAAAATCCCGTATATTTCTCAATTGCCCCAATAACACTAGAAACTGCCAAAGGCAGCTCTTCTCCTGGATGCAAATTCCCAAGTGGCGTGCTCTTCCAACCTTCCATCACTTTAATAATTGGCACACAATACTGCAGTACATCACTTGTTGGTACTTGATCTCCAGGCACAATCACTTTGCCCGTTGTATACATCATTCCATTACAATCAATCCTCTCAACCTCTTCTGGTAACGACACCACATACCCTACCACCAATCCCACTTTGTCACACACATTTCCTCTATCCATGCAAGAAATAACCGTATACGGTCCTTGTTCCTCTGCCACGAGTCTGCCCAACACACAATCAAATAAACCCGTAATCCGTGGCTTGCCCGTTGTTGCTCCTCTCTCATCAAACGTACGCGCATTGGCAATCGCCATCGCTTCTCCAATTTCATACGTTCCCGTTGCATCTGTATAGGTAACCGGTTGCAAAATCCCATTCTTCCCAATCGCACTAAAATACATCTGACAAATCGCATTAAAATCAACACAAGCCTCTCCTAACTCGCTCAGTGACGTAATCTTATTCTCCGCAAAATGATTTTGTGCCACAAAAGAACCTGGAATATCTCCCGGTCCCACTCGTGACGCTCCAGGAAACTTATTCACATTAATCACCCGCGTAGAATAGCGCATCGGAGAAATCCCCAGTGACGTCAACGCCCCTAACGCCGTCACATCTGCCGATGTCGAATAGCGATATCCTTGTTGCCGTGCATTGCTCAAGAGATAACTCTGTGTCACTTCTAATAACACCCGCTCTCCTCGTTGTAGCGCTCTCTTCACTTCATAACTCGCATCCACCCGTTTGGGAAAATGTATATTTCTCACTACTCTTTCTGCGTATAACTCATTTAAAAATTCAATTGGTTCACGCGACTTGGCAAACTCTAAAACATACTCTGGCACTATTCGTCTATTTCGTTGTTGTATTTCTAAAAGACGCTCAACTACCATATCTCGATTCAATAATTTTGTCTCCAAAAAGCCTTCATAATTCTCATGATCTTTTGAAAGAACTCTTCGTAAATGAGTAGAGCTATTAAACAAATCATCTAGTCTGGGACACGATTTTCCTTTAATAGACTTATGCGTTGGCATAATCCCCACTCCCGTCGAACCATTCAATGCGCTCCCCAGCACATCCATAATGCGGTGATACGGTGTTGTAATAAAAAAATTTCCCACCTCCAGCAAACTATAATCAATTTCCCTCGCTCGAAATAACGCCAACTCCTCTTCATCTAAACTAATCGGATCCCCAACCGTCTCAGATCCAATAATCGCTCTTATCCCTTCAAGCAACCCCGTTGGTACCAGATGTAAACTCAACTTCTCTGCTTTGTAACAAATAGTTCGTCCCGTATTTGCTCCCGAATTAGGTCGCACCACCATGTCCACTTTTGTTGCCAGCGCATTCCCCCATTTTCCTTTCGCTTCATCCCCAAAATATCCTCCCGTCATCAAAATAACTTGCGCATCTCCCACTAACGCCTCAATTCCTTCCTCAGAAGAAACTACGCAATGTCTCACTTCAGAAAAATCATCTTGCAAACTTGGTATCCCCTCAATCATACGAGATTTCAACCACGCCTCCTCTCGTCTCTGCCTATATACTCTCTGTAATTTTTCATCAAACGCCATCAGCAACCAAAAATAAACATCTGCTTTTTAATGATTTACAGAATAGAATAGGTATAACAAAAACAACAGGTCATCATGTATTCCTACTCCTCTAAATCACTCTTCACTCTTTTCGTCGCATCGCGCTCTTCACCATCACCAAAAAGTCCGATTGAATATGTACTTTATCATACTTATCATATGCTCCTCTCTCTTTTAATGCTCCTAATCCCTCAACTCCTCCACCTTGCGCCACACTCTTCTGCACAACACTATGCGCTCCCGCAGGAAACTCCTCATCCATTTTCTGCAAATAATCCTTCACCCGCGACATAACCGAACTTAAAATAAAATTTTGCACCTTCTCCTCAAATACTTCTGATAAATGCCCAAACTCTGTAACTCTATACAAATTCGCATTCGTCTCAATCAAATACAAATCTTTCAATCGCTTCAACTGCCTTCGAATATTCGAAGATGCAATTCCCAGCATCGGCAATCCCCCCTGCTTTCGATTATCCATCACATTATTCTTAATTTCTTCAGAATGCAGCTCTTCCCGTCTGCCTTTTGCTTGCAATAGTACATGGAACACATCAACCACTACGTCCCGAGAATCTCCTGGCTGTAATAACCCTACCGACAAACAAAACTTTCGCACAAGTTCTCTATCGTTCATCGTAGGTTTTTCATAACGACGTAATGTAATTTCCGCCAATGGCGTATCTCGACTTATTTTTCCCATAATTCCCCCTCCTTTGCGCTCTCTTTTTAATCAAACTTCTCTAAACATCATTTTCCTATTCACCAATCACTCTCAATCTCATTACTCAACCATTCACTTATGCAAATACCAAAGCACCACTTTGTCATCTTTAATCTCTTGAATGCACGCAAAGTATCGTCGCTCCAACTGCACAACTTCCCCCACTTTGCGATATAACAATGCTCGTTCCGCATATCCTCGAGCCACCTCTCCATTCTCCAGCAACACTTCTGCTTTGATAAACTCTTCTGCCGGCAGCCAATGAATAATTATCCCCTTTTTATCTGAGTCTTTATAATCTTCATATCCCTGCGATGTAAAATACCACTTTCCTTCTCGCAACGCCATGTTACAGCAATCCATCAATCGATGTACTGGTCCTTCTGACATCTTCTCTATATCTCGAGAAGAAACATAAAAATCATTTTTCACAATAAACTTTCGTTTTCCTCTTGCCGGATAATCTGGATGTAAATCCAGTAAAATCTCTCTGCCGTCAAACTTCTCCACTTTAATTTTCACAGGATCATCCACAAAATAATACCGATTTGCCGCACTCTCCACAATATCCTTGTTAAATGCAAAAATACTTTTCCAAAATTCTTCCCAAGCCACTGTTTTATCATTTAAACTCAACCCGATCTCTAGTGCAAATGTACGAAACGCCGCTGCCTGAAACCCTCGCTTGCGCAGTGCCGGCATAAAAGGCAATCGAATATCATCCCATCCGCGAAACTCTCCTCTCTCAATTGCCATACGCGTCTTGGTCGTACTCAAATCATAGCCCTCAAAATTAATCCTGCCCCAATGCTTGTACTCAGGATGCTTCCATCCAAAACAATCCATAATCATTTTTTCTTTTGCCGCATTATCCGCATGATCTTTCCCATTCAACACATGTGTAACACCTAACTCATGATCATCAATCGCCACAGAATACACCATCAATGGCCACACCCTCTGTTCTTTCCCTGTACGTGGATGCACATGCTCAACAATACGCATAATCCCAAAATCACGCATCGCCGGATTTTTATGTTGAATATCTGTCTTTAACCGAACAACTGCTTCTCCTTCCGCATACGAGCTAAACAACTTTGCGTACCTCACCCTCTGCTCTTCCACAAGTAACCCTCGACAAGCACACGCCTCCCCCCTATTTTTCATTTCCCGCCACACATCTGCCGCACACGTGCAAATATACGCCTTTCCCGCTTGCACTAACTTCTCCGCATAATCATAATAGGTTCCCAAACGTGCCGATTGCACAACCACCTGGCTAATTCCATTTTCCGTCAACCACTGCGCATCTCGCTCAATTAACTCATACGCCCCTGGATAAATATTCTCTGCATTCGTATCTTCAATTCGTAAAATCAACTTACCATGATACATCTTTGCATATTCATAATTCAGCGACACTCCATACGCATGTCCAATATGAAGGGGTCCACTTGGCGATGGTGCAATACGCAATACCACACTTCCCATCACCGCATTAGGTAACGGTTTGAGTGGCCCCTCAACTTTGTCCTCCACTTTTGCCTGCAATAACTCTGGTGCAACAGCGAGTAACCGTTGACGAATCATCTCTACACTCTGGCTTTGCACTTCCTTAATAATTGTCTCAATCTCGTTCATTAGCGCAGGAACATCACTCTTGAGCGTCCCATCCTCTTTGAGCACCGCCCCCAATACCACTTTACTATTCGCACGTCCGCTAAACTCCAATGCATTCTTCAGAACATACTTCAAAACTACTTCTTTCTTACTATCTTCCATAAACAATAAGAAAGAAAGAACAATACTTAAAGGTTTTTATTTCTAATCGGTTTTTATTTGTAATGATGATTATTACGTTACTCTCTTTCAAGAGAAACATGTATTCATCAACTAAAATGTATCAACTAAATACAGAAATGAATTCAATACACACCCTTCTCAATCAACTTCTTCATTCTGCGTACAAACTCATCCGCTTGCTGATAATACTGCTCATACTCCTCTCCTCTTAACTCTTTGATCTCACGATGAGAAATCATCTTGCTCATCTTATAGAATCGTCGCATCATCTCCACATACTTTGGCTCCAGTAACTTATGCTGTACATACACTTTATCTAACATATCCGCCACATGTTCTGGTGTAGGTGGAATCTCTCCTTTACGCATCAGTGCCGCATGCGCCGAATCAATCACTGTCCAATACAAATCAAGTGTCGCTTGCAACACATGCCAGCGCGAATTCAATAACGTTTTAGGCGCTCGGCCAAAATATCGCCAAATACTCTCCTCCGAGGGTCGAATTCTTCCTTGTTTCAATAATATCTGCAGTGGATTATAACACCCTCTATCATGCAGCGCAATCCCATCCCGTAAAATATTCACAACCACCGGATCCCCCGACTTCACATGCTCCCAAAACGACGTAAACGTCATCGATGTCACATGTAGCTTCAACGAAATCTTTGTGATTAGATTCTCCACAATAATGCGATACCCCTCAATTAACGGCTCCGTAATCGCATATTCCGTATCATCCGTAATAACCAGCACATCAATATCACTCTTGCTTGTATTCTCTCGACGCACCGAACTCCCAAACACCACAACTGCCACCAAAAAATCCGCTAACTCTTTCTGCAGCTCTTCACAAAAAATCTGCGCCGTCTTAATATCATCGCTAGGGTAGCGATGAATATTTTCATTCTCTTTTTTATAAATCTTAAACTCCATACCATACTAAGAAGCGTTTAGAACATTATTAAGCTTTGTTAACTATCTTCGAGTAGATAAGTTGCGGTACACATCCGCCGCTTTCATATAATTTTGTGCTTTATGCTGCAACTCCGTTGTCCGCACCCGAAAATGCTGAGGATTCTCCTCCAAATGTTTGCACATCTCGCGCAAATCACCCAGTGCTTTAATCACTTCTCTCTTATCAATGGGAAACGTCATAGGATTATGCCTAAGCAATTCCGCTTTCACACTCTCTCGATGCCTCTCCAAATTGCTTCCCACATCATAAAAAAAACGTTGTATCCTCTCTTTTGGCACAATCCCTAACTGCAATTGAAACATTTCCGCCTTCGGATCCCCAATCTTGTTCATAACATAAGAATTCGCATCTTGCACCCGCTCTTTCAAATCTTGGTATGGATCTAACTCAATCACCTTCTTTTGCCCAAATGAAAACATCTCTTTTAACACCATCTTTAATCACTAACCACTTGCTTTTTATATACTTTTCTCTAAAAAGTATGTATTAAGTTTACCTGAAAAAGTGCTGGCTTGGCCAAGATGTCTGTCGCACTACGCTACTCGTCAGACAAGATTAAAACGCAAAAACAATCGAGAGACACTGCAAGGAACCGCGGATCCGAGGGCTAATTTTTGCTGTGACTTGCAAGAGCTCGCAACGCTCTTGCTTGCTCAAGTACCAGACGGCCTGCCAGCACTTTTTGTAACCAGACTTCAATACATACTCTAAAAAATTAATTAACCTCAGAAAACATCTCCAGCGTTGCCAGATAATTTTTAATAGTATGATTCAATAATCTCTTCACCGTTCCATCTTGTTGATATGTCCTATACGACTCTGCTCGATCATAAAAAAATTGACAATGCCCCATCATCCCCTCCAATACCTCTACCGTTTTTATTTTCGCATTTCGTGAGAAGCGGTCCTGTTCTGGTACAGCTATTGCACTAATAACACTTTTATAGGTCTGCAACTGTTCTTTTGTTCTCTCAAAAAAATGCTGTACCGTTGCCGTTGAATTTGCCGCATTTTCTCGTGTTGATCGATCCAAAAACTGCAGCGGCACCAGCTCAGAATCAGGATTATACAATCTCTTGTTGATATATGTACGAATATCTAAAATAAACCCCCGTAATTGCGCCTCCGAATCACTCTTCTTCGTAGAATTCGTAGAATTTTTTCCACTTCCCCAACCCCCGAACATTGATAACCACGTCATGGTCACAATCATTTTTTTCACGTTTATATACCTTTCTTAAACTCGTATGTATTAAGTTCACATTAAAAGTGCGGGCTTGGCCAAGATGTCTGCTGTGCTATACCATTCGTAAGATAAGGTTAAGAAGCGAAAATCATCGAAAAACATATCATTTTCGCCACAGCAGACGGCCTGCCCTCACTTTCTGTTACCTAACTTAATACATACTTAAACTCCCCTCTCCCTTATTCCCCTTATTCTCCCATGCTCATCTTTCTACTCCATTCCCATAAAACATATAAATCCCCGCTCGACCTTCTGTCTAATGGATGCACAAGAAGTACGTATTCTCAACTTTCAAGATTACCTCTCTTCCTCATCACAGATAAAAAATTGTTTCATTGATGGCATTGGCAAATCATTAAAACAAACCGGTTTTGTTGTCTGTAAAAATGTAGGCTTGGAGAACATCATGTCTCAAGTTCGCAAGCAAGAACATCTCTTCTTTGAAACCATCTCATTTGAACAAAAAATGCATCTATTCCTCCCCCAAACTCGTGGTGAACGTGGCTTCATACCCCTTGGTGGCGAGACCGCTCTAGGCGAAAAATATCCTGATCTCAAAGAATACTTCGAATTTGGTCGAGAAAACGACTCCCGATATGATGCCAACATCTGGCCTTCCTCAAATATTCTTCCTCAATTTAAGTCAACTCTCCTTGCCGCGTATCATCTGCAAGAAGAAAAATCTCATCTTCTTCTGCAAGCCATCGCCCAATACCTTGGCTTCCCCCAAGATGAGCTCAAAGAAGATGCCACCGGAGGCAATAGTGTCATGCGTCTTAATTTTTACCCCTCCAAACAATACCTTCTCAATTTATTAACTCACTATTGCCATACTCCCCTCTCTCCTATCTCTGAATCTCTTGCAACAGAAATGCTCAACGATCTTGCACAACCTAGCGCTCAGCCCAAAGCCATTCGTGCAGGCTCACACAAAGATAGCAACTTTAAAACATCATTATACGAACCAAATAAAGGTCTGCAAGTGCTCATTGATGGTGAATGGCAAGACATCCCTCACATTAAAAACAGCACCGTCATCAATATTGGCCAAAAATTAGAGATTAAAACTAATTTACCCGCAACCATCCATCGTGTCATCAATCCCACGTGCGATTTCACCCAATCTCGCTACACTGAACCTTATTTCAATCATCCACACAGCGATTGCATCCTCAACAAACAAACCGGTCTCACCGATAAAGCCTACATGCAACATCTTTTAACGCAACGCTACACCGCAGCAACTTCTTCATCCGCAAAATAACTTTTGTTCTCTTCCTCATCTCCAATAACATTTATAAATAAACCTCTCTTAAATCTCTCATCAAAAAGCAGCGTGGTATAACATGGCAAAAAAATTCCCCCTCTTCATTTTCCTCGTTCTCTGTATATTTCCTCTCGTTTCCGCCTACGGCACATCCTCAACTCCTAGTATTCACGTAACCTTAATGTCACAAACACCCGACCCCGTACAGCCTGGCGATATAGTCACCGTCAAATTCAAAATTGAGAATAATGGCAGTGAGACAAATAACGATGCCCTAGTCACCCTTCTTCCGCAATACCCCGTGAGTTTATACGGCGATGTTGCTCAAAAAAATATTGGTAAACTTCGTGCCCTCAACTCCGGTGCTAATGCCATTATCGTTGAATACAAATTAAAAATAGATGAACAAGCAACCGAAGGTGATCTCGAACTCGAACTCAACGTAAAATTTGGTGAATCCGGCATAAGTTACACCAACAACGAATTTCTCCTCCACATTCAAACCCAAGACTCCATTTTAGATATTACCTCTATCTCCTTTGATCCTGAACAAATCAAACCCGGTGAATCAACGCAAGCCACCATAACAATCAAAAATCTTGCAGATTCTCTCTTACGCAATTTAAAATTCAAACTCAATCTCACTTCTTCAGGCATTCCTTTCGCTCCCTACCAATCCTCTTCAGAAAGAATTATCGCTCAGTTACCCTCTGGCTATCAAAAAGCCATCACCTTCAATCTCATCGCCGACCCCAAAGGCGCTGCCGGCCTATACAAAGTCCCTCTTGAAATCAGCTATTATGACGAGAAAGGTAAATTATTCACAACCCAAGAACTTCTCGCCATCTCTTTAGGTGACATCCCAAAAGTGCAACCTTTCATTAAAAAAACCTCCGTTTTGCAAGCCGCAGAAAACGGTAAAATCACCATTGAAATCGCCAATCCCGGCACCGCCGACATTCGTTACCTACAACTATATGTTCTACCAAGTGACGAATACACTCTTCTCTCCCCCAACGATTATTTTTATATAGGAAATATCGATGCCGACGACACCCAAAGTGAAGAATTAGAAATCTACATCACTCCCAACACAAAGCTTCTTCATCTTCCCATTAAACTCAAATACTTTGATGCCAATGGCAAACAGTTCCAGCAGCAATTCGACCTAACCATGAACCTCTACACCACTTCTCAACTTGAAACATACGGAAAAATTCCCACCAATTACACGTGGGTCTACATCGTAATACTCTTTCTCTCCATTGGTGGTTATGTTGCCTACAGAAAATACAACCTCACTCTCAAAAAGATCCTCAAATATCAATAAATCTTCAACTATCAATGATACAAGATTATTTCAAGTTAGCTTACCGCAGTGTCAAACAACGTAAACTGCGCTCCTGGCTCACCATGCTTGGCATCTTTGTGGGTATTGCTGCCGTTGTCGCTTTAATCACCCTCTCCCAAGGCCTGCAAAACGCCATCGCGTCTCAATTCTTAAAACTCGGCTCTGATAAGCTCATCGTACAAGCCGCAGGTTCAGGCTTTGGCCCCCCTGGCACGGCTGTCGCGTCTCCTCTCACAAAAAAAGATAAAATCGCCATTGATAGAACCAAAGACGTTGATCTCGCCGTTGGTCGTCTAATTCGTATAACTCAATTAGAATTCAAAAACGAACAAAAATATACCTATGCTGTTTCTTATCCCGAAAATTCCCAAGAACAAGACCTCGTAATCGAAGCAAACGATTATCAAATTCAAGAAGGCAAATTTCCTGAAAAAAACAGCCCTGGCGTCTTAATAGGATATAATCTCGCGCACGGCTTTTTTGAACATGATCCCATTTTGCGTGATAAAATTCTCCTCCAGCAAAAACAATTTACTATTGTGGGCATTTTAAAAAAATCAGGTAATCCCCAGCGTGATGACACCCTCGTTATTCCCGAGGAATCTTACCGTTCTCTGCTTGGAATTAAAGATGATTATGATATTATTGCCATTCGCATTCAAAAAAGCGCCGATCTTGCAAGCGTTGCCGATTCACTTAAAAAAGAACTACGTAAATCCCGTAATGTAGAGAAGAGCAAAGAAGATTTCATCATTCAAACTCCGCAAACTCTTATTGCCACATTTAATACCATTCTTCTCATAATCGAAGGAGTTCTCATAGGCATCGCCAGTATCTCTTTACTTGTTGGAGGCGTTGGCATCATGAACACCATGTACACCGCCGTGTTAGAACGCACCAAAGAAATCGGCCTGCTCAAAGCCATCGGCGCCACACGTCGAGAAATTCTTATCCTCTTCCTCATAGAATCCGGCATGCTTGGTCTTTTAGGAGGTATCATCGGCGTAACTCTAGGTATCCTCATCAGTAAACTAGTCGAATTTATCACCTATCAAATATTTGAATCAGTCTTAATCCACGCCGAAATATCCTCCTGGCTGCTTCTCTCCGCCCTATTATTCTCATTTAGTGTGGGGATTATCTCCGGTGTTCTCCCTGCTAAACAAGCCGCGCAACTCCAAGTCATCGATGCCTTGCGTAAGTAATATCGTAAAATATCATCACGATATCATCATAATATAATAAAACTAATCATAAAAAAAACAACAGACCATAAACCACATGATCAAAGACTACTTCCTCATCCCCTGGAAAGAGATGCATAATCGTAAACTTCGCTCCCTTCTCACTCTCTTTGGGATCATTATAGGCATTGCCTCCGTTGTTTCTTTAATCAATCTTGGCCAAGGCCTTCAACAAGCCATCACCGGCCAAGTTTCCGCATTAGGCAACGACAAATTAATCATCACCGCCAAAGGAAATCCTCTCACAGCCGGTCTCTCCATTGACGCGATAAAAATAACCACCCATGACATGGATGTTATCCGCAAAGTATCCGGAGTAAAACAAGCCGCCGGCTTCTTATACAGCAGCAGTAAAATCGAATTCAACAACGAGGCACGCTACTTTTTTGTAGACGGTTTTCCCACCAACAAAGAGGAAAATACTCTCATTAACAGTGCTCAAAGTTATAAAATTGCCCAAGGACGTAATATTGCCTCCGGGGATCGTTATAAAGTCGTTCTAGGCAGTGAATATACCAATCCCGACCTCTTTGGTAAAGATATCTCGTTGGGAAATAAAATCCTCATTAAAGAACACGAATTCAAAATAATTGGCTTCTGGCAAAAAACCGGCTCTCCCCAAGATGATAAATCCGCCATCATTCCAATAGACACCTATCAAGAATTATTTCAAAAAAACAATGAGTTAGGTCTTATTTTCGTCCAAATCAATCCCGGAGAAGACCTTAATCTCATGGACGCAAAAATAAAAAAAGAACTTCGCAAATCGCGTCACCTCAAAGAAGATAAAGAAGACTTCAGTATTCAAACACCCCAGCAACTCGTCTCTACTTTTGACACCGTTCTTAACATCGTCCAAGTTGTACTCATAGGCATCGCCGCCATTTCTCTCTTTGTCGGAGGTATTGGTATCATGAACACCATGTTCACCGCCGTTCTGCAGCGCACCAAAGAAATTGGCCTGTTTAAAGCCATCGGCGCCACCAACCGGCAAATCTTAACTTTATTTCTAATTGAATCAGGCTTATATGGTCTTATTGGTGGTATTCTCGGAGTTCTCATAGGCATGCTCTTTGCCAAAATCATTGAATATATATTTAGCCAATTTATCGGATCACTACTTGTCATCCAATTTCAATGGACACAACTGCTCGCCATCATCTTTTTCTCATTCATCATTGGCTGCATATCCGGCTTCACCCCTGCTCGCAAAGCCTCTAAACTCAATGCTATAGATAGTTTGAGGTACGAATGAATATTTAGAATAAATATTTATAGAGAACTTTGAATAATCCTCACAATTCGTTAAATATTAATATACTCAAATAGAAAAATAGAATTCAACATGAACTCTGCAAAAACCCATTTCCCCAAAAAAGAAATCCTCCTCGAGTTACAAGATGTTTGGAAAACCTACCAAATGGGTTCGGAATCACTTGATGTACTCAGAGGCGTCTCTGTATCAATTTATAAAGGAGAATTTGTCACAATCTTAGGCCCCTCTGGAAGCGGTAAATCAACGTTAATGAATCTTGTCGGCATTCTCGACATTCCCACTCGCGGTCATATCCTGCTTGAAAAAAAAGACCTCAGTCATCTCTCCGAATCGGCTCTGGCTCAATTACGTGGAAAAAAAATTGGCTTTGTTTTCCAACAATTCAACCTCATCCACACTCTCAGTGCCCTCGAAAATGTCATCCTCCCAACCATTTTTCAAAATGTTCCCCAAACACAACGTATCGAGCGTGCCAAAGAATTACTCGCCCTTGTGGGATTAGCCGATAGAATGCATCATCGTCCCAACGAATTATCTGGTGGCCAGCAGCAGCGTGTTGCCATTGCTCGAGCGTTAGTAAACAATCCCGAGATAATCTTAGCTGATGAACCAACTGGCAACCTCGATTCCCAATCCGGTAAACAAATCATGGAACTCTTAACCACCTTGCACGAAAAAGAAAAAAAAACCATAATCTTAGTCACGCACGACCAATCATTAGTTCGTCATGCCCAGCGAACTATTTCCCTTCGTGATGGAAAAATTGTCAGCATAACCAATAAATAATTTCTCGAATCAATCAATCAATAAATAATTTTCAACATTTTTTTTACACTTTTCCCAAAAATAAATAGAGTTAAAACTAACTGTTAAACTAGCTAAATCTTTATAAATTATTCTTCCTCCTCACTTTTCAACTTTAAAAAAGGTGAAAATCGATGGAGCAAAAACAACTAGACGAGCTCAATGATTATAGTGAAGAATTTGTCGAGGACGAAACCCCGGAGGAACATATGGTACTCAAAGCTAAACATGAACGTAAAGCGCTAGCCCTAAAACGCATCGCCGAAAAATCTGCCAAAGAATTAGCCGCAAAAGAAGCACTTGCCAAAGTTAGTGTCAAATCAGGAAAAGCTAAAACCCCAGAAGTCAAAATGGATCCGATCAAAGTTGAAACATACACTGATGAAGAAATGACTATCAGCTCTGCCAAAGAAGAGCTCAAAGAAGTCAAATCCATCAAAACCTCCGGCTTAGATATCACCTCCCCCGTGAACCCTTGGGCAGAAGAGAAAAGTAAACCTGCATCTGACAATGAGAGTTTCTTTAAAGATGCCTCTACCTGGCAAGCATTCACCGGGATTTTGATAATCTTACTCATCTTTGCCGTTTTTACGCAAGGTTTTAGATTTACCAAAGAAACCCCCCTTCAAACCCTCTCATTAAACGACGCACAGGCAAAAGCTTTAACGTATGTCAACACTAAGCTCTTGCAGCCTCCTTTTACCGCCGTTGCCAAAAAGACCATTGATGTCGGCAATTTTTACAAAGTAACTTTATCTGTCGCCGGTCAAGATGTCGACTCTTACGTCACAAAAGATGGTAAATTATTCTTTCCGCAAGGCTTCGATTTAACTGCCTCAGATAATTCTGTTTCAAAATCTGTTTCAGATACTTCAAAAGCAGATCCAAAATCTGCCAGTTCATCTACATCTAACATAAAAGATTCATCTGCATCGAAAACAACATCCACAACTTCAAAAACAACCAATGTATCTTCAACAGCTGCAACAAAACCCGCCAGCACATCTACACCCCCTATTAGTACTCAAGGTACAGCACCAAGTACATCAACAAGTACGCAAGCTCAGGCCTCCACTTCATCACCGACCTCAACTTCCAGCACATCAACAACTTCAGTAAAAACATATCCTCACCAAGTCTCATTAGGTGCAAAAAAATGGTTTTTCAGCTCTGATAAAATTATTGTCAAACAAAACGATCACGTCATTTTAACCCTGCGGCCAGAAAACATTGCATTCACTTTCGCTATAAAAGACTTGGGTGTTCAAAAAGAGATTTCCGGACCAACTACTATAGAATTTGATGCCCTAACCAAAGGCACTTTTACCTATACTTGTAGCAGCTGTGAAGATTGGCGTGGCATGTCTGGCACATTAGTTGTAGAATAGGTTGTGTAAAAAATAACCTACACCCCAATCACTTCCCAAAAATAAGAGAAACCTTTTTATTCTCTTTCTTTTTTTGCTATCTCTATGAAAGCACAACGTAAACAATTCATCATAAAAGTACTCATGATTATTTTTCTAGTTCTCGTGGTCATAGGATTCACCGTTCCTATTTTTCTCAATAATATCGGTCCCGCACAAAATACCCCTGTTGAACCTCGAGTATGCCAAACCGATACCGATTGTGCGTTAACGTGCGATTCCCAACCTGTTGCCATTCTTTGCTCTCAAAATTTATGCCAGCAAAACGTTTGCAATCAAAATAGTTATTATTCTTTTACACAAACCCCCATTACTTTTACTCTGCGTGCCACCATTGAAACAAAACCCATTGATTTTGCCGCTCGCGCCAACACCAAAAACTTCTTTGTCACCTTTGATAAAGAGACCGTAAAAGTCTACGCCCAAGGCCTCACCTTAACTCAAATCTTTGAAAAAATCAATCTCAAAATCAACAGTCAATGCCTCACTATTGACCAAGCGTACTGTACCAAAGAAGGCCATAAAGCGTCTTTAATTATCAACAACAAAGAATCTTATGCCTTTGACTATTCTCCCCAAGCTGGCGATGTCATAGAATTGGTATATTCTTGATTTCATAAATCTTTAAATAGACATTGATTTCTTCCAAACACACCTAAAAAGCCAACATAAACATCGTGAGAGTGATTCTATGGACACAAACATTTCATTATATTTAAGAAACAATAAAGAAATAGCATTTCAACGAAATGGAATGGTGATTGGTGGCGTTCGTCTCTCTGATTTTTCTCCCCATTCGCCAAATAGCGCTTTAGGTAGTATGGAAGTATATGGGTTGGGCAAAATATCTAAATTTGGTCCATGGCGCTGTGGTCATTTTCCTGCAAAAGATGGTGTAATCCATTTTTCACCTACAGAAGAAGGCAAAACCGAAGAAAAGAGAATCTGGGGAGCGTATCGTGTTGATGATGGAAATATAAGCATTAAACTAACCAATTTCACCTCTGACGCTCTTGGTGC
Source organism: archaeon (assembly GCA_023259115.1). Lineage (GTDB taxonomy): Archaea > Nanobdellota > Nanobdellia > Woesearchaeales > GW2011-AR9 > JACPNA01. The sequence continues at coordinate 84,845 of JAHFQW010000003.1, read as the reverse complement.
ATATAGTGCAAAAATAAATTTAAATAGTTATGAACCCACCTATTTTCACGCCAAAAGTGAAACAGAAATAAGATTTGTCGGTGAGAAACGTGGCCGAATATGGTCTAAATTAAAAGAAGGAACATTGCCCTATCCTCATTATGATAACCACATTATCCCTGATTCCGTGCAAATCTGTGGCATTGAGACTATGGAAGATATTGTTCAAGTTTCTCGACAAGATGGCGATGATTCCTATCACCTGGAAGTACAATTCTCTTTGAAACACCCTCAAGGCACCGCTTCTTCAATTATCCAATGGAAAAGCAATTCTCTAGGAGAAATATTAGACCAATTATATTCTTCCACTCCAGGCATTGAAGCTACATTCAGATCAATAGATTCATCTATCCCTGAGGGGAGAGTATCAAATCTTATTCAACGATTGGAAAGAGAAAACAAATTACGCCAATAATGTTTCATCTGTTTTGATATACTCTTCCCCCATTTTTTGCCCTCTCTCGTAACCAGAAGAATAACCCGTATCTTTTTGCCACAACTTTAATATACCCTCTCCGAACTCTCTTTCAATATGACTAATAACCAATCACCTCTAGACTATCACGAGCATCCTCTTCCCGGTAAAACGTCTATCATTCCCACAAAACCTTGCACCACCGCACAAGAACTCTCTTTAGCCTACACTCCTGGTGTCGCTCAACCCTGTTTAGAAATCAAAGCAAATCCTTCTGATGCGTATAAATACACCAACAAAAGTAATCTTGTAGGGGTAATCACCAACGGCACCGCAGTTCTAGGCCTAGGTAACATCGGACCTCTCGCAGGTAAACCTGTCATGGAAGGCAAAGCCGTCCTCTTCAAACGTTTCGCCAACATTGACGCATTCGACATCGAAATCAACGAATCAGATCAAGAAAAACTCGTTCATACCATCGCGTCATTAGAACCAACTTTCGGCGGTATTAATTTAGAAGATATCAAAGCTCCCGAATGTTTCTACATCGAAGAAGAGCTCATCAAACAATTAAAAATTCCCATCTTCCACGATGACCAACACGGCACCGCCATTATCAGCACTGCCGCTCTACTCAACGCCATAGAAATCACCGGAAAAAAAATCAATCAAGTTCATGTTGTCTTCTCTGGTGCTGGTGCCGCTGCTATCGCCTGCGCTAACATGTTCATTCATCTTGGCGTCAAACGTGAACATATCTTAATGGTTGATAGCCAAGGTATACTCACCACTTCTCGTTCTGATCTCAACAAATATAAAATTGCCTTTGCTCAAGGCACCACAAAACGCACTCTTGCAGAAGCATTGGTTGGCGCAGACATATTCGTCGGTGTCTCCCAAGCCAACATCGTCACAAAAGAGATGATTCAATCCATGAATACACAGCCCATTATTTTTGCCATGGCCAATCCTATTCCTGAGATTTCATACGTAGATGCAAAACAAGCCGTCCCTAATTGCATTATGGCAACAGGTAGATCTGATTATCCCAATCAAGTCAATAACGTCTTAGGTTTCCCCTTCATCTTCCGTGCTGCTCTCGATGTCAGAGCCACCACTATAAACACTGAAATGAAAGTCGCCGCAGTAAAAGCATTAGCTAAACTCGCTCACAAAACCGTACCAAAAGAAGTCACCAAAGCCTATAACCAAAATTTTGAATTTGGTCCAGATTACATCATACCTAAGCCATTTGATCCACGTGTTCTCTATCATGTTGCTCCTGCTGTTGCCAAAGCGGCCATGGATTCTGGTGTTGCCCAAAAACCTATCGCTGATATGGCTGCCTACACAAACCATCTCAAAAAAGTTGCCAAGAAATTAGTCAGAGGAAAGTTTTTGTAAATAAGTGCTTGAATAACCCCTCTACTTATCAATACAAAAAATCTGCAATATCATAAAATTTATAATCAACCTCCCCCAAACCATTCTATGTCATTCAAAGAGGTTGAACAATTCTTAGATAAAATAGCCCCTCTAGCTAATCTCTCTTCCGACCAACTCAAATCACTCAAAAGACCAAACAAAATTCTGCAAAAAACACTCAACATCAACGGCAAAAAATACCCCGCATTTCGAGTTCAATTCAATAACGCTCGAGGCCCCTACAAAGGCGGCATTCGCTTTCATCCCCACATCTCACTCGACGAAGTAAAATCATTAGCCTTCTGGATGACTTTAAAGACTGCCATCGCTGATATTCCATTTGGCGGCGCCAAAGGCGGTATAACCCTAGATTCAAAACAACTCTCTCAAAAAGATCTCCAGCAACTCAGTCGTCAATACATTCGTGCATTCTACAAAGATCTTGGCCCAACCAAAGATATTCCTGCCCCCGATGTCTACACCACTCCTCAAATCATGGCGTGGATGTTAGATGAATACGAAACCCTCACTCAAACTTCTTCACCAGGCATGATCACCGGCAAGCCTCTAGAATTAGGCGGTTCTCTTATTCGTGACATTGCCACCGCTCTCGGCGGCGTATTTATTCTTGAAGAAGCAATTGAACAATTACATATCTCCCAAAAAACCGTTATCATCCAAGGCTTTGGCAACGCCGGCATGAACATTGCGCATCTCCTCGCGCAACGCGGCTTTAAAATTATCGGCGTTTCTGATTCTCATGGCGCCATCTTAAATCGCAATGGCGTAGATATCGAAAAAGTCATCGAAATAAAACAAAAAACCGGTTCTGTTGTCAATTATCTCACCGCCGAACGTCTCACCAACGAAAAATTAGTAACCATTGGTTGCGCCATCCTCATTCCCGCCGCTCTGGGTAACATCATCACCAAAGACAACGCCAAATACATCAACGCTCAAATCATTCTCGAACTCGCCAACGGACCTACCACTCTTGAAGCAGATGAAATCTTACATCAACAAAAAGTCTTTGTCATTCCTGACGTCTTAGCCAATAGTGGTGGCGTCACCGTTTCCTACTTTGAATGGGTGCAGAATAATCAGGGATTCTACTGGCGTGAAGAAGAAGTTGCTCTGCGTTTAAAAGACAAAATGCAGAGAGCATTTAACAACATCTGGGAAGAGTCCAAAAATAAATCTTACAACTTTCGCACCGCCACCTACCTCTATGCATTAAAAAGAATCATTGCTGCAGAGAAATTAAGAGGGAAGATATACTTATAGTATCGTGGCAAAATTAAATAATTAATCATTTAACATTCGCCATCATACAAGAAAAAAAATTGTTTTCTGTACCAAAATAAAGTATTTTTCTTCATTCTATATTTTTCCTCTCAAACCTATCTATTGAATTCTCATAATCTTTTTATACTCTCCTCTCAATTTATTTCATACACAGATGAGCCCTACAATCTATATCGCTGAAGATGAACTTGATTTAGTAAATGGTGCGATGAGCGAATTATGGCACGTAGATAAATATCGTTTTGAACAAGTCGATTTAGCAGAAGCTTCAGATACCCATTACTGGATGAACCTTCATATCCAAACAGATGATCTCATTGTTCTTGATTTAAATTTTAAAGAATACCGAGATCCTACAACCCAACAAAAAGCGGCTCTCGTGTGCTCAGGTAAAGACATCTTAGCTCGTCTGGAACAATGTAAACAACAAGGCTATGTATTAGAATTAGAACGTGTTCTCATCGCCACGAGCAACGTTCGCGAGATTGATCCAAGAAATCCGAGCTGGGATATCGCCAAAATCGAAGGATTTGACGTCTACGGTCTAGCAAAAGGCATAGACGCAAGAGGCAAAGTCATCAATTATGGTGAAAGTTTGGTCCAGCGCATCAAAGACATCTATGCTGATCCTAAGCAAGAAAGAATCCACCCATTAAACTACGGGTGGCGTGATAAATCAGAAATTCCTCGTTAAATCACCATTATTTTGACTATTTTACAATATGTACTTTCAAAAATAATAATCTTTATATACTAAAAAAGTTTTCTACTTAAAAGTAACACTTTTTTAACAACATGAGGAATTACCATGATTAAACCAGGCCGAATTATATTATGTGAAGACGATCGCACCCTTTTGAGTGAAGCGCAAGTAATGCTCACCACAAGAGGATATACTCCTTTTATTGCCAAATTAAGTAATATATTCGCCATAGACTATTGGAAACGTGCAAATCTCACAACAGACGACCTCATTGTGATGGATTTAAACTTCAAAGATTATACTGATAGTAAAACTCTTGAAAAAGTCACATTAAATTATTCTGGTTTAAACGTTCTTACATTATTAAACAAAGAAAAATCCCAGCTTCCTGGGTTAGAACAAGTTCTTGTCGCAACAAGTCTAAGGAATCAATTAACTTCACCAGACCTCTGCTTAGATATTGATCAATTTAGGGTTTATGGTCTAGAAAAAGCGGTGAGCGGTGATCGAAAAACAGTAAATATACAGAGTTACGGCCAAGCGTTAGTAGCAACAATTGATGCTATTTATGCCCATAAAGTAAAACCAATCAATCGTTAATGTTTTTTAACTTTGGGTGTACATTCCACTTTCTTTCTAATCTTTTTTAGAACTGTTGAAATGTTTCAATAAGCTTAACTCCTAATTAAAACAGTAAAGAAAACTTCAAATCACAATTCGTATCCGTCCACCAAACTCCTCTCCTGGACCTAAACTCTCATACGTCAACTTCCCATTATGCGGTCCCGTGATAATATTATAACTTGCCGCCGCACCCGTCGCATTCCCTTGCTCTTTGGTTGTAAACTTCTCCGCCCTATTCAATTTTTCCACAATTTCCGGTGGAATATACCCACTCTGATACAAATCAATAATCGTAAACGTCCGTTCTCCTCGTGTTCGTTGTGCCACATCCACTTTCACACGCCCATCAGGCAACGACGCCTCCACTGCATTACTCAACAAATTTACCATCGCCACCTTCATTAATCTTTGATCCGCATCAACTAGTAACCCTTCCGGCAAATTATACTCAATTCTCACGTTCGGATAGATCAATTTAACATTCTCCGCCACTGGTCGAATAACTCTCTCATACGGCACACGTTGAATATCCACCGGAATTCCTCCTGCCATAATTAAACGCTCATTTGAAATGATTCCATCAAGCGTTTCCAACGATCTCTGTGTATGCTCCGCCACATAACGTATAAACTCAATTGTTTTTGTAGCATGATCTACCACCGTTTTAACTTCATCTGGAATAGAAAGATCATTTTTCATCTGTTCTAACCCTTGTAGAAGCGTTTCATCCGTCTCAAACAATCCATTGTACTTCACTTGTAAATCCTCTGGCAGTTGTTCCATACTCACTTTAAGTAAATCACAGCTCTGTGCTCGTAGCGCCAGAGCATAATTCTTGCTATCATGTGCTAATGTACGCATCTCTCCAAATACCTGATTCACGCCGCTCACACTCTCCTCCAATGTTCTTCTTGCTTCCGTGGCTTCAACTTTTGCCCTCTCTGCCACAACCAGCATCTCAGCTTGACTTGCTCTCGCTTCCGCCGCATCCGCGCGTGCACTCTGGGCCTCTACCTGTGCTTTATATTCACTCAACGCCCGTTCATCTAATTCTCGCACCTGGTTCAACAATTGTCTTTGTTGTCCCTCTTCTTGCATCTCCGCTCGCGTCATTCTCGAAGGCAAATTATTTCGTGCTAAATCTCCTACCGCTCGCAGCACTCTTTTCACAAACTGTGCTGGCTCTTGAAAAGTATAGCGATACAAAAATACCGGGCTTGTTGGATCATGTACATAATTTTCAAACACATATCTCATGCCTGGCTCATACATCCGTGCTTTCACTCCCTCAACTTGTGCATCAAATGGCGTTTGCAACGCTGTAATCTCTACTTGTTTATACGCCGAAATCGTCTCCAAGCCGCCTAAAATCGTACCTAAAGTATAATGATCACCTTCCACACTCACATCTTTCAAATCGAAATATTCCACTCGTACATCCATAAAATTAGAACCATACTGTGCCACTCGTGTATCTAAAAACGTATTCAATGCCCGATTTGCATCCGTCATTCTCTTCGCCAAAATCTTCGCCGGATTCGCTCCAAATACTTTCAATAATCCTTTAACCCCTGACTCCAATGTTAATTTCAACGTTCCCATATCCTTATTCACACGAATATTTCTCCCCACCCGAAAATTTGCCGTCTCATCATCCATCGCGTCCACAATATTTTGAAATAATTGTAATCGTGTCTGCATACTACCATACAACCGAGGATTTTCTCGTAAATACGCAAATTTCCTGCGTGTATCTGGCGTCATTACTTCTTCTAACGTACTTGGAAAAGAAATATTCTGCGTTGACAGCTGCATATGTGGAAAATCTATCCCTTGAAACAATGCATTTAGCTTTCGTGCATCATGATAGGCCACATAATTAGAAATCGCCAGCCACGTTCGATGGCTTGCCGCTTCTTGGGAATTAAAAGTAGGATGTTCTCTTGGTTTTCCCCATTCTTGTACTAATTCCTCTATAGAAAGCACTCTTTGCAACCCTATCTCTACCATTTCCTCTAAATAGACTATTTTATTTATAAACATTTGTATTCTTTACTATCTATAAATGGTGAATAAGCTTTTTGAAGGCTAACACATTCAAACATCACAAAGGTGATACTAATGCAACGCTTTCTCTTAAAATCCAAGATTCATAAAGCCATGGTAACTGAAGCAAATCTTCATTACATTGGCAGTATAACCATCGATGAAGACCTCTTAAAACGCACTAACATCTGGCCTGGCGAACGTGTGCAGATTGTAAGCAACACCTCCGGTAACCGTATCGAAACCTACGTCATCAAAGGAAAGCGCGGCTCTGGCATTATCTGTGTTAATGGTGCTTGTTCTCACATGATAAAGAGAGGTGAAGAAATTATCATCATGGCCTACACCCTCTCCACTTCTGCAATAAAACCCAAATGTATCCTAGTCGATAAAAAAAATCGTTTCATCAAAAATTTATGAGGTTTTTCTATGTCTTTTCTTCTTAATTCCACCATCAAAACCGTCTCCATGTCTCTGCTCCATCCCTTGATGAATCAGCAGACCAAAAATTATCCTAAATTTAAAGAAACATTTTTTAACACCTCTCCCGATACCATTGAGCTTCTTCAAGAAAAATATCTCCTCTACACTTTTCATCTCAATGCCCAGCGTATCCCTCAATACAAAAAATTTCTCACCCAACATCACTGCAACCCTCAACAAATTAAAACACTACATGACTTTCTCACCCTTGCTCCCGAAACCAACAAAAAAAATTATATCTTTAAAGCCCATGATATGTGTGACATGTGTATTAACGGTGACTATCACAATATTAGTATGATTGTCAAAAGTTCCGGTCACTCTGGCAAACAATGTTATTGGGTTCGTTCCCACAATGAAGACCTCTTTGGTAAAACCGCTCTGAGTATTGCCCTCGATGAAAATTTCAAAACGGATAAAAAAAAAACATTAATCATCAATGGCTTTATTCTTGGCAGCTGGGTTACTGGTATAAATTTCAATGAATTAGCTTCCTGGCATTGTCCCGTCATTAATGTTGGGCCAGATAAAGACGAAATATTTCAAACCATTCTTGATATTGGCAGCAGCTACGAACAAATCATCATTACCGGCTACCCTCCATTCATCAAAAACTTCGTTGACGACGCCATAACCCGTAAATTCCCACTTAAAAAATATACCCTTCACTTTATTGGTGGTGGCGAAGATTTTCCCGAATCTTGGCGTACATATCTTCAAAAACAAATTAAAGGCAAAGTCCGCTCCGGTTTTGGCGCCTCTGACATCGGTATTCTAGGTGGTATGGAAAATGATAACACTGTTTTCATTCGTCGTCTAGCTGATAAAAACCACACTTTACGTCAAGAACTCTTCGGAGATGTACAAGAAACTCCCATGCTCTTTCAATACCCTCTCAATTTATTTGTCTACGCCAACGAAAAAAAAGAACTGGTCTTCACCACAATCCTACCTGAAGCCGCACAGCCCGTCATGAAATATAACCTCGAAGATGAAGGAGGCACCATCTCCCACGCTTCCATGCAAAAAATTCTTGCTAAACACAAAATTCACCGCCAACTTAACCTTCCTCTTCCTTTTCTTTATATTGTTGGCAGAAAAAATGGCCCTGTCAACTTCAACGCTTTCCTCATCTATCCTGAAAACATCCAAGAATGCATCTATCGCAACCCTCAAATCGAAACACAAACTACAGGCAACTTTAAATTTCAAAGTATCTTTGATACAAATCACAATCGTTGCTTGCAGATTGAAATTCAATTAAAACCTAATATCATCCCCACTCATTTGCTCAAACAAAAATACACCCAATTAATTATGAAAACTTTGCAAGAGGTAAATCAAGGCTATCGTGCTAGTTATCAAAAATTTCCCCAGTTAGCCACCCCTGACATTCTTCTCTACACTAACGAAAAATATCCCTATCAAAGTAAAATTAAAAACCATTATAATTAACTTTGAATAACATTTATATTCATCAATATAATAAACAAAAGATTACACTTCTTTACTTCTTATCTCTTCTACTTCTATTAGTATCTGGTTCCAATTTATTCAACGCAAACCCCACATAGCCAAACACTTCATGTCCGCCATCCAACACACTCGTTCGCGGTGCATATCCATATTTAATACCAAACGGCACAATCCCTGCAATCTTACCTGTAAACACTGCAAATGCACTTGGATGTAATCCACTCAATCCATCCCCCTCTTTCACCAAATTTGGAGAAAATAACATAATTGCGCTCATTCCCGGTTCCAACCTATAACTTCTTCCTAACGCAAATCCCACACTTGCTTGTAGTTGTGCAAACGGCGAATGTCGTATCTCCATATAATTCCACCCCGGAGCTGGCGCCTGTCTGCTCATAAAAGAACCTAAATACCACCCATTCTCTCTATCTGCTCCCTTCTCAATACCCGCTCTAGCTTCAATTTTTATATTTGTATTTTGCGCTGAATTAACAAACCATCCCCCATACACAAATGCGCGCAATGTATCTTGATAGCCTTCCCTTTGTTGCCATGCCAACTGTACAGCTCCTTCTAAACCCTCTTTAATCACAATATCTTTAATTTCAACATCTTGATATCCTACATCCAGTATAACATCTCGTACTCCATGTGCTGCCGGCACCACTATAGTAGTTTTTTCTTGTGCACCATACCATTTATTACCTATCCCCAACGTTCCTCTCCCAACAATTCTACCCAGATTTCCACTGAGAAATAAATCCTGTTCCAACACATTTGCCTTTACTTCTTTCTCTCTCAATCGTCTTCCTAAATCATCAAAATGCCTATAATCTCCCTGTGCAACATAATCATAATGCGTTCTTGCACCAAATCCCACTTTTCCTCGACATTCCACCTGTGCAAACGCCGCTAACGTATCCGCTTGTACTAGCACATCAACACAACTCTTTCCCATCTCTTTATATCCCGTTAAACGAACCACGGGCACCGTCCATGTATCTGTTGTACCCAATACTCTATCCGCTCCTAAAACTCCCACCACTGAATAAGGCATTTTTTTCTTGTAAATCAATTGTCTTCCTGCATCTTCTGTATCAATATTTTCCGGATCATTATTTGGTAAGCTCTCTTTTTCTTGCCCAAAAGTGACCAGTGGGGCTGCCAGCAACGAGAATGCTAAAATCCTTCGTAATAAATGTACAGGGATCATATCAATTCCTAAAAAACAAGGTGTTATATATAATTTTTGTCACTACACCACTAGAAAATAGTTAAACATACCTTCCATTAAATATTCTTTCCCTCTCTTATAGTAAATATCCCTAGCTCTCGAACATAATTAGGGATATTTACTTATTAGTAGAATTCCACAAATACAAGAAGTAAAAATCCCAATCGCAAATCTGCGAATCATTCAATAAAATCAATGGATTTTTACTCTTAAAAATGTTATTTTCCATTTTCGTTGAATAAAGAAACTACTTTATTTCTGCACAGAAAATGATTATTATTCATTTTCTTGTGTTCGAATATCATGGAATTCTACTATAGAGGACTTTGAATAACCCATCTATTTATCAATATTCAAAGTAATTCTTAGAGGGTTTTGACAAGTATTATAGGGTTAATCAAAACCCTCTATATCTCAACCATTCTTTCAATTTTGTAGCGATTTCAACAACACCTGCTTCTGCAAAAAATTATAAATCGTTGTATTCACCTGCTCCGGTTTTTCCACCATCACCGTATGATGCCCTCCTCTAATAATTTTCAGCTGCGCATCTTGGTTCAATCGTTTAATCATTTTCGCAAACTTCACAGGAACCGTCGCATCATACTGGCCAGAAATCACAAGGGTTGGTATACGTAAATTATGCAGTGCCGTATCAATTTTCTTCTGATTATGAAACACATACGCCTCTAAATTATCCAATGCTCGAACCAGCGATCGCAGCGGCGTAAAATGCAATAAATGAGAAATTAAATGTAAATCATTTTTAATTCCATTCACCGACAAATCAACATCTTTAAAATGCAAAAAATGTTTGTGCAGTGTCGGCGGATGACTTGCAATAAACCTCAAAAAATGCGTCAAATACGGGCTCATATTCAGCAGCCTATTATGATCAAACGGATATGTACTCGCCGAATCAATTAAAATCAACGAACTTGGAAACACTGACTTGTAGCGCATCACATAATTAATCGCAACACCTCCTCCAATACTATGTCCCACCAATGAAAACTGATTAATATTTTCCATACGTAAAATCGTGTTCACATCCCTGGAAAAATACTGTATTTTATATTTTTCAAATGCATCATGATATTGCGATGCCCCATGGCCTCGTAAATCCAACGCCAATGTAGAAAACTCTTTTCCTTGAAAAAAATCTAACTCTTTTTTCCAAATTGTCCAATTGCTGCCCACACCATGCAAAAACACCAACGTATGGGGATTTTTCCCTTGAGAATAATTATAATACAACCTGGTACGATCAAATGAGTTTACAAACTTATCCATACCCTATAAGGAAGAAAATCAACTTTAAAAAGCTTCGTATCTCACGTACGTATTACACAGAGTTAATAACACTATCTCCCTCCATCCATCATCTCCGCTTAGCGCTTTTCAATAGAGAATATCTCCTATTCCTAATACCATCCTCTTGCTTGCCACTCGGGTAACTTCACTGTTCTGCGATATGTCGCATATTTATCATCTAAAGAAAACTTAGCAGGCTTCACAATCATAGTCCTACTTCCACAACTACTACATACCTCTTCTAGCGTATATTTAACACACGTTGCGCATCGTAGAATATGTTCAACCATATTGTATCTATTCCGTCCCTTCTCTCTCCAATGTTGCTATTGATAACTTATCCGTAAACTTGTCTAGAATCTCTTGAATGCGTTTTAAATTCTTCTCTGCTGGTTTATAATCAATATCCTCAATATCCACTTTAAACCGTCCCCCTCCTAAGTATAATAAATGCACCGTGGGAGAAATTTTTTCAATTTCCGCAAGCACTTTCTTAATCTTCTCAACCCCATCCGTTGCATACGTCTGTAATGTCACTAAACTCTTAATCATAATCTTTTTCGGCTTAAACTTATCTACCACTGCATCAGATATCTCTTGTGCCACCTTCTTCTCAATTCCTAACTTCTCTAAATTTAACTCCCCACTCACCACTTCTTTAAACGCTAAGTACATAAACTGATATTCTTTCAGAATTTTAGGTGCAACCTCCGCATACAACTTCTCCATCTCTAAATGCAGTTTGGTTGCAATATTTTTGATTAGCAGCTCCGCTTTCAACTCCTGTTTAATATCCTCAAGCTTCTGTTGTCTCTCTGTAGAATTAACCCTTCGTAAAGATAAATCAATATGTCTATTTGTATAATCAATACGCAACACTTTACATACAATTTGTCTATCCACCGAAACATAATCTCGTAAATTTCTAATTCGTCCCGGGCTTACTTCTGAAATATGAACAATTCCCGAATCCGCATATTCCAACAAATCAACAAAAACCGCGTTGGGAAAAATCTTGCTCACTTTACAAAGAACAATCTCATCCACTTCCGGCAATCCTTTTCGTTTATAGAGCATATTACTTCTCGTACGATGGTTCATTTATAAATGTTTTCCGTTCATTTGCTAATATGAAACCCTCGCCACAGGGCCAGCGAACTAGTCTGGTGTCTCGTCAGACAACACCCGGTGCTCCATTCAAATGTACATTGATTGGAGCAAGTGAGCGGGAGGGTTTCATATTAGCCCCGTTCATTTAAAAATCTCCTCAAAACCAAATAGTAACTACCTCTTCTTAAAATAAACCTAAATTAAAAAAAATTATTCCAAAATCTCAAGAACGCGCGCCGAAATGCGTGACTTTCCACCCGTAGGATATGCCACTTCTTTATTGCACACTAAACAAGGTACAATCGTACTCGCATTACCAAAAATAATCTGCTCATTCTTACACTTAGAACAGCGCACTTTAATGAATTTGCTTCGTAACGTTCTATCTTTCATCTTAGACAAACTCCACCCGCTTCGCACGGATTCCTTCTGGTTGACTACTCATCTTCTTACACACTGAACAAGTATAACGTAAATCTGTTTTTTTCGTATTTTTCGCACCCGTTCGTTTAAACTTTGTGACCGCCGGTTTTGAATAACGTCCTAAATTACCCACACCTCGTGCCCGTCCTCGTAACCGTGCGCGAATCTTTGAACCATAACTCAATGAACTTGCTGCTTTCTTTTTATTTTGAGCAACTTTTTGCTCCGTATGCTTCTTACAATACTTACAATATCTCTTCATTGTCTTAGGAATTTTCATGGTATCTTTTGAGAAAGCAGTGTATTTATAAAGATTTCGCCAACCTTTAGTGGATTCCTCAGATATATAACTCTAAACTGAATGGGTCAAGACCCACAAACCATTTAAATTAACAAACAACTTCTGACAATATGCCAAAAATCATAACTTTTACCGGCGCATCTGGGACAGGTAAAAGTACCCTTGCAAAAGAATTACTTAACAACCCTCATTTCTCATTGATAACAAGCATCACCACTCGTCCCCCGCGTCCTTCTGATCTTGCGGGCGAATATCAATATCTTTCATTGGAAGAATTTGCCTTTAGGAATAATCAACACCAGTTTATTTGGAAAACAACCTATGCCCAAAACTGCTATGGAACAACATTTGCATCAATTGATAAAGCCTCTGCCGCATCAGTGGGAGAATATTCTATCATGATTCTTGTTCCCGAAGTCGTACCTATTTTAGTAGAATACGTTGGAAAAAACATCGTTCAACATTTTTTCATTAAATCACCCCCTCTACCTATTCTCAAAGAGCGCATGCAAAGACGTGGTGATAGCCCAGAAACCATTGAACACCGACTGCACGATGTAGAACAATGGGAATCTAATGCTTTAAACTCTGGTGTTGAATATCTCTTACTAGATAATGACCAAGAAGTAAACGATACTTTGAAATGGATCTACCATAAACTAAAACCATAACTTTCTATTCCTCAAAAGTATATACCCACTATATTCTAAATAGGCAAAGCATATATATTTCTCCCGCTTTTTCCATCTCATCTTTTGCACACGGGGGTGAATACATATGGAACAAGCATCATTTAACTGCTGTATCGAATGTGATGAGGTAATAACAAATCCCATCTGTACCGAATGTTTAGCCGCGAGTATGCGTATCAGTATCTCTGAAAAATCTCCCCATCTCGCAAGACAGATTCAAGGTTTCCAACTCGCAGGCAACACCCAATGCATTTTCTGCCGCAAACAAATGGCCATTTGCGCTCATTGTTTTAGTAAAGACATCTACCACTACCTCGAAGAAAAAAATCCTCATATCGCCAAAGAATTCGCTTCGCGCTTTGACTTCGACCTACGTCGATACATAGCCGAAATGGCTTAAAACATTTATTATCTTAAGGAATTCCTATTATACGCCCCGACGACTGAAAGGAGGAGAGCGCGGCACGAGCGAAGCGGAGTGAGTTCAAAAAATATTTTTCGTCCTCACCCATAGAACCGGCTTTCCTCTAAAATATGAATTTGATTTTTTCCTATTTGAAAAATGAAAGAGAGGTTAGGGGCGAATTTCATTTTTCAAAAAACTTTCAACTCAGATTATCATTCAGTTTTTCCATCTGGAGCATACCGAAGGATGATACCTCCCGTAACAAGTGGACGTGTTTCAAGTAGTTTAAGTTTTTTATGGGGGATACCTTGATTGAACAACAGTTTCCCCTTTCCCAAAAATAATGGTGCAATACATAAACGAAATTCATCAAACAGCTCTGCTTTCATCAAGGACTTCGAGAGTTTACCGCTGCCAAACACAAACATATCTCCGTTGCCTTGCTGTTTCAATTTAGGAATTTCAGCCACAGCATCTTTTACAATTAATGTGTTGTTCCAGTCGGCAGTTTTGAGTGTTGATGAACAGACGACCTTTTGAATCCCATTCATGAATTTGGCGATTTCTCCTTCTGCCCCTTCTGCCTTTGACCAATAATCTGCCATGCCTTTGTATGTCGTCGAACCAAACACAAGCATGTCGGCTGATTTTAACTGGATGAGGCTTAACTCCTCAAGCTCCTTGCCCCAGACAAGTTCATGAAAACTCAAGTCCCAATTTTTCTCACCCTCGAAGTATCCATCGAGAGTGATTACGTTCCACATGATTAGTTTTCTCATAATATAATCCTTAATAATTAAAAGTTTATAAATAAGTACGTTTTTGGAATGAAATGAAGAAAACACATTTTATCCCCCTCTAAAAATAAAAGAAAAAATCAAATTTATCTATGTTTTGAAAGCCTATCTCCATTATTATCCGTTAGAAAAGTATTTTTTGAATTGCGTATAACAATTATTTTGCAACTTCCCCAGCCGTACTCTCCACCTTACCCACTTTATAATCTTGTGCGGGTACTTCTTCACACGTAAAACCCAGCTTTGCAAACTGATCTTTTGATAAACAACTTGCCAGTACTGGACAGAATTTGCCTAAATTTTCTGTATCATTTGGCTTGAATCCGCTCAATACATACTTTGAGGGTAACACATACACTCCTTTCACTAAATGTACTTTTGTTGCCAATGCACAATTCACATTATCCATCAATAAACTATACGCCTCAAGACTCGTAAACTTCACGGCAAAATCATACTTTGCACTCCAATCACACGGTTGTGGCGCATCTAAAGTAATATGTCCTGCACTTGTTTTAATCACTTGGTATGACACACTATTCTTTCCCTCATCCACCTGCACACAGATATTTGCAAAATCAACTAAAAGATAAAGTGTGCTCTTTGCTAAATTCGTATCTAACCCATCTTTAACCGCTTTTTGTAACTCCGCCTCAGATTGAATATAAATCGCATGTCCCGTACTTCCTTTAATCAAAAAGAACGCGCCAATCGCCACAACTACCAACACCATTCCAATAATTCCCATCATTTTGCGTTGTTGTGTTGCACTCTCTTTGCCAACCCCTGCCCCATTTCCCTTGAGTGCTTGCGGATAATTCTGTCGCAGAGCCTCTTTAAACGCACCCTCAATCTCTTCCGCCGCCCAGCCCACTTTCAACAAATTATCTTTAATATTCACATACTTCTTTCCCTCTTTGATATGTTTGCCAATATATGACACCATCTCATCATTAACCATACTCACATTCTTCGATTTACCAACACCTCTCACCTGCGTAACATAATATCCTACACCTAAAATTGCCGCGAGCGCCAGTAAAATAAAGAACACATAACTCAACGTTTCTCGTGAACTCTTCTCATCCTCTAACTTTGTATCCACTGACTTAATTTTCGTATTCAACTCTTTCGTCTTTGTATCCACACTACTCTGTAACGTCGCCAGTCCCGTTGACAACTTCGAACTCACACCCGCAACATCCTGTTGCACCTGAGCCTGCTGACCACTCATCGAATCCACACTCGCTTTGAGCAGTGTAATTTGTTGTTGCACATTTGTAGAACTATCCTCTAACGTCTTGACTCTCGTATCTAAATCCTGTGATTTTGTTTCTAATGCAGAAACTCCTTCTTGCACTGTAGATACACCTTGTTGCACTTCTTCAATTGCTGCTGCACTTTGCTGTGCCTGTTGCAGTGCTTTTTCGGCTTTCTCACTTGCAAGCTTTACCGCTGTTTGATTTAATGATGTTGAAGTATTTATTGAAGGTGAAGATGCTGGTGCTTCTTTTAGAAAACAAGTTTTTGAAGTCTGTTCACAATAACACGTACCTGCTATAGAAAGAGTACTACACGTCTGCACACAATCACCATCTTTAGTACACGGAACGCCGCTATTTGCTCCTGGCCCTCCTTTAACTTGGCTATCCGCCATCACAACTGGCACAAGAACTAGTAACATCAACACTAAAAACCCTAAATACCTCTTATGAATCATCGTACCCTCTTTTTACAACCAACTAATTGATATGCTCGTAGGATTATTTTTCGCTTTATATACTTTTGGGTCATCTCTCTCTTTAAGTCTTTCTCAACCATCTCTCTCTCACCCATTTAAATATCCCAACCTTCCACCGTTCCCTTCTTTTTCACAAAAACCTGAAAGTAACCTTTATATAAATCCCCCTCTCCCCCTCATTCATGCTAGACATCCACTTTGTGCGTGAACATCCCGATGTAGTAAAACAATCCGAACAGAGACGTCACCACGATATATCTATCGTTGACCAAGTATTAAAACTAGATGACAACTGGAAAACATCCCTTAAAACTCTCGAAGAACTCAACCGCCAGCGCAATCTCGTTTCAGAAGAAATAAATAAAGCCAAAAAAGACAAAAAAAATGCTCTCGCAGATGAAAAAATCCAAGAAATGCGCAACGTCATCAACACCCTTAAAGAAACCCAAGACAAAGTAGACTCCTCACTCAAAGAACGCAATACCCTCCTCAAGCAAATCGGCAATATTCTTCACGCCTCCGTTCCTGATGGCAAAGATGATTCCCAAAACAAAGAAATTAAAAAAGTAGGCACTATCCCTAAATTTAATTTCCCCATCAAAGACCATATCGAACTCGGCCTCGATTTAGATCTAATCGATTTAGACACCGCCGCCCAGAACTCCGGTGCTCGTTTTTACTATCTCAAAAATGAAGCCGTTCTTCTCAGTCAAGCACTACAGCGCTTCGCCATTGACCGTTTACTTAAGAAAAAATACACTCTCATCCAAACGCCCTACATGTTAAACAAAGCCGCATTAGAAGGCGGTGTTAATTTAAGCGAATTTAAAGATACCATTTACAAAATTGAAGATGAAGACTTGTATCTCATTGGCACCTCTGAACATCCCCTTGTCGCATTAAAAAAAGACCAAGTCCTCACCCAAGACGAACTACCTTTGAAAATCTGTGGCCTTAGTGCCTGTTTCAGAAAAGAACTCGGCGCCCATGGCCGTGATGATAAAGGCATTTTTCGCGTCCATCAATTCAACAAAGTAGAACAGATAGTCTACTGTAAACCCACCGAATCCTATACTTATTTCCAAGAACTACAGCAAAATTCCGAAGACATGTTTGAAGAATTAGGCATCCCCTTTCGAGTGGTGCAAATCTGTACCGGCGATTTAGGTAATAAACAAGCTCTCCAATACGACATTGAAGCCTGGATGCCTGGACAGAATGATAAAAAAGGCAATTACCGTGAAGTAACCTCCTGCAGTAACTGCACTAATTATCAAGCCGTCACCCTTAACACAAAATACCTCACAAAAGAGGGCAAGAAAGAATATATCCATATGTTGAATAATACTGCTATGACCGATACAAGACCCATCGTTGCCATTCTGGAAAACTATCAAACCAAAGAAGGCACTGTAAAGATCCCCAAAGCTCTCTGGCCCTACATGAATGGCATCAAAGAAATCAAACAAAAGAAATAATATAGTCCATTCTGTTAATTAGGCTAATTTTTCGTATTATCTATGATAATCATTATCAACAGAATTTACTTACAAGAAATGTGAGAACCATCACATTTCTGTACCGAAAATAAATCGGTGTTTATTTTCGTGTATTAGATAATTCTGCCAAATATAATCTAATCAGCAGAATTATCTATAAGAACCCGATATCTTCTAAAGAACGTCTTCACACACACAATTAATATAAACACCCTCTCTACCTAAAACCAAATGTCTCTCTTCAAAGATATGCTCAAATCTGGTGAATCTCTTTTTCGCGATACCCTCTTTCTCAGCTACGATTTCCAGCCAAAAATCTTATTCGCCCGAGAAAACGAACAACAACGCTTCGCCGTTGCCATAAAACCCCTTCTGCAAAGTCTGCCCGGAAGAAATCTCTTCATTTCCGGCCCTCCTGGTATTGGTAAAACCACGGCTTGTAAACACGTTCTGCGAGAATTAGAAGAAACCACTCAAGATGTCACACCTCTCTATATCAACTGCTGGAAAGAAAACACCTCCTTCAAAATTTACTCCAAATTATGTGATGATCTTGGCTTCAAATTTCTGCAAAACAAACGCACAACCGAACTTCTCGATCTAATTAAAACCAAACTCAACAAAACATCTGTCGTCTTCATCTTTGACGAAGTAGATAAACTTGAAGAAACCGATTTTCTCTACGCCCTCTTAGAAGACATCTATCGCAAATCTATCTTCCTAATCACAAACTACCGCGATAGTTATTCTGAATTAGATGAACGTATCCGCTCCCGTCTCTCTCCGGAATTTCTCATCTTTCGCCCCTACAACGAATCAGAAATCGCCTCCATTCTCAAACAACGCCGCGACTACGCCTTTGTGCAAGACTGCTGGGACAATGACGCCTTCAAAGAAATAGTTGAGCGCTGCACCGAACTCAAAGACGTTCGTATTGGTTTGTATCTCATGCGCGAAGCCGGTTCTCTTGCGGAAGACCAAAGCTCCCGTAAAATCACCCTGCAGCACGTTGCTGGCGCCATGAAAAAAGTGGATGAATTTCATATCAACCCCACCGAAACACTTGATGACGATCTCAAAAACATTCTTGACCTCATTCGTGAAAAAAGCGGTCAAAAAATAGGCGAACTCTACACCCACTACCTCGAACAAGGCAACCTTCTGAGTTACAAAAGCTTCCAGCGCCGTATTCTTAAACTAACCGAAGCCAAATTCATCAACACAGAAAAAACCACGGGCAAAGAAGGAAATAGTACAATTGTTACCTATAATTCCAATAAGAAATTAACCGAATATTGAACTAAAGTAATCAGCATCATCCTCTTCAGCTTAACCTCATAAGCATATCATCATAAGCTTAACCTCATCAGCATAACCTTCTCAGTAATCTCCCCATACCTTTTTATTCTCGTGCATCTTCCCTGACTCCATGACTGTCTTCGATCACGTTCAAAAAGAGGACTTGCAAAAACTCAAAGGCTGCATCCAACAAGAACCCACCTCTTTATACGAACAACTGCGTTTAACAAAATTAGGTGTCACATTAATTCTCTACACCTCCGGAAAACTTCTCCTCCAAGGCTCTCCTCAACATATCAAATCCCTTCTTCCCGAACTAGAAAAACATCATATTGGTCAAAAACAATCTTCCCAACACTTCACCCAAGAAACCGGCATCATCATTGGCAGTGATGAATCATTGAAAGGTGACACGTTTGGTGGCATCGTTGTAGCTGCGGTAAAAGCCGATAATGACACCAGAAAAAAACTCAAAGAACTCGGCGTTGCCGATAGCAAAACGCTCAGCGATACCGAAATTCTCCCTCTCGCCGAAAAAATTAAACACCTCGTCCCCTGTGAAATTATCAGCCTTCTCCCCGAAGAATATAACAACTACCTAATACATCACAACATCACCCATCTCCTAAATAAACTCCATGATGACTGCGCCAGATATCTCAAACCCGGGAAACACATTGTAGATAAATACCCCGGCTGCCAAGCAGGAAACAACTGTGAAGAAAAAGCCGAATCCAAATATGTCGAAGTCGCCGCCGCATCCATCCTCGCCAGAGCCGCCGCACTCCATCAACTCAACTACCTCAGTTCATTAGCCGGATTTACACTTCCCAAAGGCAGCACACACGTTCTACCCGCAGTAGAAGAACTCAAAAAACGTAACCACTCATTCGCACAATTCATCAAAGTCGATTTTAAGAACGTCAAAGAGTTTTTGAAAAAATGAATATAGCGGGGATAAAATTTTAATAATTATGATTTTCAAGGAGGTAATCTTTTTAATGTTCACCTCTTTTTTAAGCATCAATAATAACTGGACATGAAATTATTATGTTTTTGAGGTTGTAAAGATGGTAAATAACTTAACAATATTTGAAAATTATAAGATAAGAAGATACTACGATGAGAAGACAGAAACATGGTATTTTTCCGTAATTGATATTGTGGCAGTTTTAACACAACAAACGGATTATGATAAAGCAAAATCTTACTGGACTACTCTTAAAAATCGTTTAAAAAA
Source organism: archaeon (assembly GCA_023259115.1). GTDB lineage: Archaea > Nanobdellota > Nanobdellia > Woesearchaeales > GW2011-AR9 > JACPNA01. Next base: position 64,273 of record JAHFQW010000003.1, on the reverse strand, counting down.
TGAAGGGAGTGAAGTGGTCACAAATTGTGACCAGTTGAAATTACCCGCACAAGATGGGAAGATGCGTGAGACAGATGTGGCTAGTCCAGATATTCTATTGCGTCTAATTCAGTCTATTCCTTCTCCCAAAGCTGAGCCTATAAAATTATGGCTTGCTAAGGTGGGATATGAACGTATGAAAGAGCTAGCAGATCCATCATTATCTTTAGATAGAGCTAGAGACAATTGGCAAAAGCTTGGACGCAGTGAGAAGTGGATCCAGCAGCGAATGATGAGTCAAGAGATTAGAAATAAGCTCACAGACTATTGGAAAGATCATGATGTTACAAAAGATGAAGAATATGCCATATTAACTAATATCATCCACGAAGAATGGTCAGGAGTTAATGTTAAAGAACATAAAGACTTGAAAGGACTAAAAAATCAGAATCTTCGTGATCATATGAATGAAGCAGAACTGGTTTTTACCGCACTTGCAGAATTATCAACGAGGCAAATTGCACAAACAATGAATGCCCAAGGCATGCCAGAAAATACTATTGCTAGCAAGAAAGGCGGCAAAATTGCTAAGAATGCACGAATAGAACTTGAAGAAAAGACCGGAAAAAATGTTGTGACCGGAGAAAATTTTCTTCCTCCAAAAAAAGAAATTAAGAAAATAAAATGACCACCTATTCCCTTTCATTTTCTCAAATCATCAAAGTCGATTTTAAGAACGTCAAAGAGTTTTTGAAAAAATGATTATCTATTACAAGTAGACCATTATCACCTTACTTTTTAGGTTCACACGCTCGCCATTTTTCTTTATCATAAAACAATTGCAAATCATTTTTGAGGGGTGTAATTAATTCTTGAAATTCTGCCCGTGTAATTTCTAGCGCCTCTTCTGCACAACAAGAAACAGATCGAAACGTATCCCATTGGTATAATCTCTTTTGCCTATCTTCCCCACGTTCAAGATAAATACTCGCTGGACCCAATGTAATCTACATCTATGGCGACACCATAGCCAACGTACTCTGGTTAGAAAAACCTATTGCCTTTGTCATAACTCATACATCACTCGCAGAGAATTATAAAAAATACTTTCATTACTTATGGAAGAGTTTGCCCTAACTTATCATTTTTCATTATATAATCGCAGATTTTCATATGGCAAATGCCATCCTTCTTGAGCAAATTTTTCCAGTTCTGGCAACTCAACTTCTAGAGGGGCATCGCGTGCTGGTCCATCGCGTATCTTAAAATCTGTTACTCGTTTAGATGCAAGACCTCTCATTACTTGGTGTATAACAGACATACTCCACCCTGGCGGAATAACAATAGGAAATTCTTTCTTTTCCTTAAGCCCATACCTACTTGGTTGCTTATTTTTTTCAACTTTATGTTTCATATTCCCCTCTGCCTCTGGAGTAATTAGAAAAGATATTGATGCACCATTACGAAACGAATTATATTCAATAATATATCCTCCTTGTTGTTCAATACCCGTGACACAGCCATATGGCTCATCAAGAAATCCCATAGTCTCAAAACTAATCCTTCCCCAATCTGGCTGTAATCTAGTTAATAATGAGCTATTTAAAACATACATTCCATGAAGCGATTGTTTTTGTGCCGCTTCTGGCAAACTCACTTTTCCCGTATTATAAAACTCAACCAAAATCGTATCATCAATAGTTCTCGCCAATTCTGGTGAAATGTGTTCAGGTCTTCCTATACAATATTTTTCATTTGTCATTTTTGTTCATATACTAAATATTTTGTGTCCTTCGTTATAATAGCAACAACCATTTATAAATCTTCCTAAAATAACTACTAGTTAATAATAATTAAAACACCCCCATACTTTTATAAACCTCTCCCACCCCTCCTAAACCATGCCCGAAATGACCGAAGAACAGCGTAAAGCTCTGGAAGAAAAAATAAAAAATATGTCGCCAGAGCAGCTCGCAGAACTCCAAAAACAACAATGTATTTTCTGTCAAATCATCTCCAAAAAAATCCCTTCCAAAATAATTCATGAAGATGAACACTCCCTCTCTATTCTCGACATTAATCCCGCCGCGAAAGGACATATTCTCATTCTCCCCAAAATTCACTACGCCATCATGCCCCAATTACCCGACCCATTAATCGGCCACCTCTTCATCATTGCCCAGCAAATGTCACAACTCCAATTACGTTCTCTCAAAGTATCGGGCACAAATATTTTCATTGCCAATGGTCTCGCAGCCGGTCAGCGTGCCCAACATTTTCTCATCCACGTTATCCCCCGAAAAGAAGGAGATAACTTACTCGGCGCAGAAGAAAAACTACTAGACAAAACCTATCAACAAAATATAGCTCAAGCCATCCAAGGACGCCTCAACGAACTGCTCGGCATCCCAAATCAAACACCACAAGAATCACTTCCAGAATCCCTCGAATTATCTTCTCCTCCTCCAACTCCCTCTATTCCCGCACAACCAGAACAACCATTATCTTCCCCCTCTCCCCTGCCGCAGACATCTGCTCAATCAATATCCCCAAAAAAAATCAAGAAACCAAAAGAATCATCACCTGAAGAATCAGAACCATCGACCCGCCCAAAAGAATCCGTCTCCTTAGATGACATCGCCAACTTATTCAAATAAATATCAAAATATTCAAATAAATATCAAAAACAAACCATGAAATGCGACTATTGCGAAATTGTTGAACAAAAAACCAACGCCTCTATCCTCTACGAAGATAGCGATACGCTCATCGTTGTCAAAGACATGGTTTTAACCCCGGGCCAAATAACCGTCATCCCTAAACAACACTTCACCATTGTCGAAATGATTCCTCCCAAGCTTCTGCAAAAATGCTCTCTGCTCGCCAACAAAGTCAGTATCGCCTCTTTTGACACCCTTGGCATCCAAGGAACTAACATCATCATTCAAAACGGCCTCGCCGGCGGACAAAAAGTTCCCCACGTCGCGCTCGAAATCATCCCTCGTAAAGAAAACGATACTCTCCCACTTCAATGGCAGCCAAAACCCCTCAGCGAAGTTGACTTAGAAACCACATTCACCGCCCTTCAAGACGAACTCAAACGCGAACACAAACAACAACCCGCAACACCAGAAGAAAATTCACAATTACAACAACCATCCTCTGAATCCACATCCCAACCCTCCTCAAAACCCAAAGAATCTCCCGCACCAGATAGTTACCTGTTAAAATCACTCAAACGATTACCCTGAACTTAAATATTCAAAACATTAATTGGTTTATGAGTTAAATACGATTTTATATTCTCAATAACAGTTACACTTAACCTTTGCGTAGCTTCCAGGGTCATCCCTGCAATTACTTTAGGAAAGATTACCCTCTTCAAATGTCTTAAATTTTTATAGTAATCCTCACTAACAGAATAATCAAAAATGGCAAAATTATTCCCTCTCTTGATCCATGCCATAAAATCTTTTTCATCAAACACTTTCACTAAACGTATGGAAATTCCTGTTATATTACCTGTAGGGCTGAAATTTAGTGCAACATCCCGGAGGGAAATTTCAGAGTTCAGAAAAAGCGATTTCCAAATAAATTAAGGGCAAGATTTGCGTTCAGGAAAAATTGGCGTAAATCCTAATCCATCAGCTTTCTCTTGTATCATTTCGTGGAGGGATTTGTTTTTCTTTTTTGCAGCATATTCGGCAAAAAGCAAATCATTTACTTCAACAACTCTTCTTTGTAAAGCATCAATCCCAATTTCTCCAATGACTCTATTTTCATTAACATCATAAGCAACAGATTGAACTGTTAAAGGAACACCTGTCAAAAAAATTTCAATCGTAGGTTCAATCTGTCTTTGGAGAATTGAGTAAATATTTCCTAAATGAACATAATCTATTTGCTTTTTGCCATTCACTAATTTTGGATTGCTAAATCTATTTTTATCAGCTCTCCAACCAGAAGGTAAATTAAAATCCGATACAGGATATTCTACAACAAAATCCAAATCTACTTCTGGTTTTGGCAATCCGTATAATTGACTTGCTATCGTTCTATAAACAAATCCTCCAATAAGCCAAATTTTTCCAGAAGAATTTCCTTTAACTATTTCCAATGCTTCAGGAAATTCTTCACAATCTTTTATTCCAGATAAAAATGCTTGTGTGATATCCATACATTCACCAAATCTTGCCCATTTAAAATAATTATCGCTTTTTTTGAATTGAATATAACTCGTATTTACTAACACCGATCCTCTTGGAATCATGTCAAATTCTTTATTTGAAAATATTTTTGTAATTCTTTAACCTACCTCTTCTCCTCAAAAACTCCTCTGCGTTTATTTTTGCGCACATTCTGCCATGTAAAACATTTCCCATTCATCGCAATATACACCCCGCTAGGCATCGCCTGTACAAACCCCATCGCACAACCTAGATTAAACAACCCATCCGAACTCCCAAATGCATACGGAATAATCGCTCCCGTGAGCACAATCGTTTTCCCTCGTAACTTCTTCATTTCTTTTCCTAACAATATCGCTGTTTGCACCATCGTATCCGTGCCATGCGTAATTACAATCTGTTTTTCTTTAGATTTACGACAATATTCAAAAATCTTCACTCTATCTTTCAAGGTCATATCTAAACTATCAATCATCTCTACCTTCTCCACATCAACAGGCGCATTCACCCTTCCCAACTTAAGCATCTCTCGAATATGCGTCTCTCGAAACGTCAACGTCCCTTTAAGCTCATTATACACTTTATCAAACGTCCCCCCTGTAATCAGAATTTTGATAGACATAATTTAAATCATATTTTCAAGATTAATAAAGATTTGCCTAAAAGTATTTATAGAAACCATTGAACCAATAAACCAAATGAAACTCCTCCTCCTTTACCCACCTTTCTGTACTCCTACTGCCATGCCCTACTCGCTTGCCGCACTCAAAAGCAATCTGAACGCCGCACTTGATCTCGACATCCAATGTCTTGACCTCAACGCGTATTTTCACACCCTGCAATTTCCCACTTACTACCAAAACATCCAATCTGCTTACCAACAAGGCATCACGGCCTATGGTGAACTCTTACAACAATTCGAAAATGAATCAAGAGAACTCTACAACAAAAACCACAAACAGATTATCGCCTCACAACCTCCCGACCACCTACAAAATTTAGTCCACCACATCAAAGAAAAAAAGCCCAACTTCATCGCCATAAGCCTAGTCTACAACTCTCAATGTTTCTACACCCAAGCCCTCATCAACGCCCTCTCCACACTCAACATCCCCATAATCGTGGGTGGTCCCGCTGTCACAACCAATCTCAAAAAAAGTGCCATCTACCTCAAAAACGAACAAGAATTAATCACGTACTTACAAACTCAACATATCCACGCGAAACCACCTGCAACAATAGCCCTTCCTCCAGATTTTAGTGACTTTCACACACAACACTACCTCTCCGCAAAACCCATCTACCCTCTCAAAACCACCACCACTTGCTTCTATAAACTCTGCACATTTTGCACCCACTACGCTAAAGTCCCCTACGCTGAATATCCTATTGACACAATTATCCAAACCATTCAAAATCACAACATAAAATATATTTACTTCATTGATGACATGATCTCCACAAAACGTCTGCTCCATCTCGCTTCTGCCCTAAAGCCCCTCAACGTCAAATGGTGGGTGCAATTACGTCCCACCAAAGATCTCATCCCCGCACTCTCAGAACTCCATGCCGCCGGTTTACATACGGTGTGCTGGGGTGTCGAATCCGCCAACCAACGTATTTTAGATTTAATGAAAAAAGGCACACATATTCAAGACATCCCAAGCGTACTGAGCACCAGCCACACCACCGGCATCAAAAATATGGTCTATATCATGTTTGGCTTTCCCACGGAAACAAAAGAAGAAGTCATGTCCTCATTTGATTTCCTCACAGAGCAAAAAGACAACATCGATCTTATCTGCTCCAGCATCTTTGGTCTTCAACAAGGCAGCACCATTTATGACAATCCAGCACAATATCAGATAAGTAATATTAATGAAAAAAAACGTACCGTGTTAGATCCCAAAATAACCTACAACATCAGCTCTGGCCTCACCACCGAACAAACCAAAAAAATCAGACATCGTCATATGCATAGACTAAACGCCATCAACAAAGTACCCAAAGTCTTTGATTATCTCAAAGAGCAGATGTTGTTATTTGAGTGAGAAAGCAAACTAATCCTAATAAGATTATAGAAGACTTTGAATAACCCCTATATTCATTAACATTCAAAGTACTTCTTAAATGGGTTTGAGGAATTTTAGATGGTTAATCAAACCCCTCTATAAAAATTATTTTTCTACTTCGTCCTTAAAACCCCTTTCTTCAGATTCATCATCACTTTATCAATATCAGAAGGATTCACATTATCATTTGCCGAATGTGCTCGCACATCTCCTGTTTTCTGCGTATTCTCCAGCATATTCATCACAAACTTCTGCGTCACATTCAATAGTTTCTTTTCATTTGCCATAAGAACCATAAAACTCTTTGTATTTATAAATATTAGTTGTCACTCTTGAAAAACATATTCTTAAAAAATAGCCCCATAACTTTATATAAATCATCAATCAAAAAATCCCCATGCAACTCTCCTGCTACCCCTACGACTTCCAGTATAAATACAAAGAGGGTATAGTCTATATCATTCTCTACGCTAAAACCTCCCAAAACGAACTCATAACCATTCAACACCCCTACACCCCCTACTTCTACATCTCGCTCAAAAATGTCTCCCTCCCTCCCTTAATCGACATTCTCAAAACCATCTCCGTTGACACCTCCCCCGAACCTGCTCGCGTCTTGCGTTGGGAAGAAACCACAAAAAAGCTTCTGGGCACTCCTCAACCATTCCTCAAAGTCTATGTTAACTACCCTCGCGCCGTTCCCTTAATCGCCAAAGAACTCGCCAATAAAAGTTACACCTGCCATGAACGTGACATCTTATTCACTCATCGATTCCTTCGCGACCTCCAGCTCACCCCCATGACCTTAACCGAAGTCGAAGGCAATTTCATCAAAGACCCAAGCTATCGCACCCCCCTCTTTAAAGCCACTTCATTAAAACAACTCACCAAAGAAACCGCTGCGCATTGGAACATACTTGCGCTCGACATCGAAACCTACGCAGAAAAAAAAGAAATCAATCCGCAAAAAAATCCCATTCTCATGCTCTCATTATATGGCGTCAATCAAGCCGGTCAAGAATTTCGCAAAGTCCTCACCTGGAAAAAATTTCAAACCACAGAATCCTACATCGAATTTGTCGCAGATGAAAAAGCTCTTCTCCAACGTGCACGTGATCTCATTATCGAATATAACGCCGAAATCATCACCGGATACTTCACCGATGGCTTCGACTTCCCCTACATCAAAACCCGCGCCAACATCCACAACCTCAAACTAGATCTTGGAAAAGACTACTCCGAACTCGACACCGGCAAAATAACAGATCTCAAAGACAGCGAAACCAGAATTGCCGGCATACTTCACATCGACATCTTCAAATTCATCAAAAACATCTTTGGCAAAGACCTCAAAATCGAATCTTTCTCACTAGATGCCGTCTCAAACGAACTCCTCGGACACAAAAAACATGTCGTTGACCTCAATCAATTAGCCCACACCTGGGATAACCAACCAGAGAAACTAGAACACTACTGCGCCTATAACCTTCACGACTCCGTTTTAACCCATAAACTCACAACCAAACTCCTCTTTGACATCATTGAATTCTCTAAAACCATCGGCGTTCCCTTATTTGATGTCATCAGAATGCGTTTCTCCAGATTAGTAGAAAGTTACATACTCAAACGTGCCATCGAATACAACGAAATCGCTCCCAACAAACCAGATGATCAAGAACTCAACCAGCGCATGGCAGAATCAGTTCAAGGCGCGTTCGTATTTGAACCAACACCAGGCATCTATAAAGACATTGTCGTCTTCGACTTCCGCTCGCTCTATCCTAGTATCATCAGCGCTCATAACATCGGTCCTGAAAGTTTTCGCTGCTCTTGTTGTAAAAATCTCCCTCACGTTCCTGAACAGCCAGACTACTGGTTCTGCAAAAAAGAACGCAAATTCATCCCAACCGTACTTGACGAACTCTTAACCCTGCGCACCCAGCAAAAACGTCTGCTCCAAGAAGCCAAAAAACGTGGCGAAGACACAACCTTGCTTCAAGCCCGCACCTATTCATTAAAAATTCTTGCCAACTCATTTTATGGCTACCTTGGCTTCTACGGCGCAAGATGGTACTGTATTGAATGCACTGCCTCAACCACTGCCTATGCCCGAAATTATATCAAACAAACCATCCATCAAGCCGAGCAACATGGCTTCAAAGTCATTTACGCCGACACCGATTCCTGTTTTATCCTCCTCCAAAATAAACCATTCACCCAAGCACTTGAATTCATGCACGACATCAATAAATCTCTTCCCAGTCAAATGGAACTCGAATGCGATGGTCAATACACTCGCGGCATTTTTGTCGCCATCAAAGGTACAGACAAAGGCGCAAAAAAGAAATATGCTCTCCTTGACATAAACGGCAAAATGAAAATCACCGGATTTGAAACAATAAGAAGAAATTGGTCTCTCTTCGCTAAACAAACCCAGCAACATATTCTCCGGCTCATTCTCACCGATAAAATAGACGAAGCCTTCCAAACCATCCGTCAAACCGTCAAAGACCTCCTGGCAGGCAAAATACCTCTAGATCAACTAATTATCAAAACCCAAATCACCCGTGAACTCACTGCCTACACCTCTATTGGGCCTCACATCGCCATCGCTCAACAGCTTGCATCACGTGGTGAAAAAATCCCCCCCGGAACTATTATTGAATATATCCTCGTCAAAGGCACAGGTTTAGTCCGTGATCGAGCGAAAATTCCCCAGGAAGTCAAACAGGGAGAATACGATGCCAACTACTACCTCAACAACCAACTCCTTCCCGCCGTCGCTCCCCTCTTTGCCGTGCTAGGTTATTCCCAAGAAGACATCTTCAAAGAAAGTTCGCAGAAAGGCTTGGGTAACTTCTTTTAAAATCATCAAAATATCTTTTGTGCTCTTGCTCTACTTTCTCGCATTTGTTCATAATCTCTCTCGAAATCTCACTGGCGTTCCAATAGCAGAACCCGGTGTATACTGTATCACCATATCCGCACCCAATCGTGCTGCTTCCACCCGAAGCCAAAACGTATCCTTCGCTTTCAAAAATTGTTCCGGCTTTCCCGTATCCATAAAATCCAATACCCTCCCAAGCCTTCTTTCCAAATCAACCAACGACCCTTCATAAATCGGAATTTGTTTCACTTCTCTCTCCAGCTCTGCTTTATTTCTTCTCAAATACTCCAGAGCTGTTGCATAAAATAATGTTTGCTTCTCCTCTCGCTCTCGCTGTTGTGGTAATAACAAACGAACAATACTATACATATTTAACGTACATGCAGAAAGCAGCAATTCTTTATTAGTAAGATAATAAACCCCCTCTTCTCTTGCTTCATTTACTTCTCCCGTACCTCGATGCCAATCTATCCGCACATATTCTTTCACATCACGTTCCTCAACGTATGGTTCATAATGAACAAATCTCATCGATCCACCAGTATATCCTAGAACCGATAAGCTCTTCTCTTCTTTTCGTACAATAAGAATATGATTTATCTTTCCTTCTAACGAATCAAGAAAATCTTTCTCCTCACAATCCAGCCTCAGCGGCATATAGGGAACATCAGGCACGTGCATTCTCCTATTACTCTTTACAGATTTATAAAGATTATTAAACCAGACTTGGTGATTTATTCACCACTTCAAAAGATAAACATCAATACCCGCAAAAATCTCAAAATTTCATTTATAGAGGACTTTGGCAAGTCTTATATGGTTAATCAAACCCCTCTATACTTATGAGTAATGGTGAACAAAGCTTTGCTTCAGCAAAGTGTTGCATCAGCAACATTACTTGCTGATAAGCAAGTCACAAACGTCAGTGACTTGAGGAACGCTAGTGACTTTATCACGAACGGAGTGACTCGAATTCGAAAATTATTCACCATTACTATAGAACATTATTTTTGTCCCATTTTCCATAACAATTCAAAATATTTTTTATACCCTGCAGAAACAAGTTTATCTTCAATTAAAAGACTATAGGGATTTTCCGTAAATATCGTAATTGCTACCAAATCACCTACAATAACTGTTTCTTGGAATTGCGCTAGTTCCGCTGGAACATAATGTACTTCTGAAATCTTATTCTTAACTAAATTTGCACCAAACCTTCGTACCGTTTCATCAAACACTTGACGTGATGGCAATTTTAACGCAATCCGATTCAAATGATGATTCTGCCACCATGCTGTGCCCATTCTCTTCTCGCACTGTCCCCCGCCACCAAACGATAAATACTCTTTTCCTTTTGCTTCTCGTAACTGCTTATACACTTCATTCACCCCTCGTATGCCTCGGTAAATCGTCGCCATTTCATGAGCGCCTGCAAAATGCTCTTTTGATTTCAATTCTGGCAGTAATTGCTCAAATCTCTTCTTCTTATTATCCATAAACGTAAAAAACGTCTCTGGCTTTGTCGCTTGATATAATTTACGTTTTCCCTCAAAAATATAATTAATCAAACCTTTCTCCATCAACGAATTTAATGCTCGATGCATCACCGAATTTTGTATGCCTGAGCTCTTTAAAATATGCCCTGCATTTGCCGAACCCAATTCTAACAAACAGACATACACTTTAATCTCTGCCTGAGTTAAACCTAAATCTTCCAGTATGGAGGTATCCATATTTCCTCTAAAATCGCTTTGTCTTTTTTAATCTTTCCATAAATACTCTCTTTTGGGAGGATAAATATTAATAAAGGTATAATGTAATTATTTAGTAATAGTAAAAATAAATAAAAATCGGAGGAAAAAAGATGACGCCCACAATATACAAACCAATGTACAGAACCCAAGAAGAAGCCAACGAAATGGAGGGTATTAAATATACCCAATTAGTAAAAATGCTAACTCTTGATGAGCGAGTCTGGCAAAAAATAAGTGAAGATCATGAAGAAATAGAATTCTTCGTAAAAGGAAAAGATCAAAAATACTTCGATAGACATGCTCGCCAATTCGGAACAATAGGATTCAATGAAGTCTTAAAAACAATCACTCCATCAAATCATTTTAATGCACTCTATCTTTCTGTGCAAAAAGTAAATAGAGTGTATAACTTCGATGAAGGAAAAAGAGTAAACGCAACCAAAGACGCATGGAAAAATGTACCTGGCAACCCTTTTGAAGAACCAAAAAAAGGATGGCGAATAGATAATAAAAAAGATTATGATGAGGAACGCAACGCTTACCCTACTTTTCCTTATGTAAATGCCCGCCTCTGGCTCGCTCAACCTGACCATACCCAATATGGTGGTCACTGTGATTGGGGTAGTCAATACGGAATCGCACTTATCCAAGCAGAGAAAATTCCTGATGCTGAAATGGGCAAAATTCTTCAGCAATATGAACTAACCCTACTTCAAAAACACCAAATTAGGATAGATTTCACCCAACCATTCGAACGAAATAGTACACTTAATTTCGCCAATGAATTAATGCTACTCTACAAAGTGCAAGGACTTAAATCTGAAGCAAAATAGGTAAAAGGAACTTTGAATAACCCCTCTATTCATCAATATAATAAACCACAGTTTATTTACAAGAAATACGAAAACTATCGTATTTCTGTACACACAAAATAGGAAAACTATCCTATTTGTGCACAGACAAAATCGCTGTTTTGTCTTGTGGAAAATAAATCGTTTATTTATTTTCTTGTATTAGATAACTGTGTCAAATATTATATCTTCTACACAGTTATCTATATTCAAAGTACTTCTTAGAGGAGTTTGACAAGTAAAAATCAATAGTCTATTTGAACACTCAATGTGATTTTTACTCTTGAAAATATTATTTTTCATTTTCATTGAAAAAGATTAATTATTCAAACTCTTCTAAAGCCGGAAAACACTCTTTATGTAATTTCCCTTCTCCTTCATCACCTTTATATACCAAAAAGCCCCCCCGCACAATATGGAAACCGTTGGCGGACAAGCAGTCGTAGAAGGAGTTATGATGCGCAATAAAGAGCACTACGCCGTAGCTGTCCGCACTCCTTCAGGTGACATCAACATCCTTAAAGAAAAATCTTCCACATTCCCTAAAATATATCAAAAATTCTTCATCCGCGGCGTTATTGGCTTATACTACGCTCTCTACGATGGCCTGCGCGCATTGCTCTGGAGCAGCAATCAACAATTAGAACAAGAAGAAAAACTCTCCCGTTTAGAAATAATCGGCACAATCACTCTCTCTGTATTTTTCTCCATTCTCTTCTTCATCCTCCTCCCCTTTTTCTCTGCCCGATACATCCATGAAAGCGGACTTCTATTCAACGTTCTTGATGGTGCCTTCCGCCTAGGAATCTTCCTTGGCTACATCTATCTCATCTCATTTATGAAAGACGTAAAAACCTTATTTCAATATCACGGTGCCGAACACAAAACCATTTACTGCCATGAAGCATCAAAACCTCTCACGGTAGAAAACGTTCGATCATTCTCCCGCTTCCATCCTCGTTGCGGCACATCTTTTCTCTTTTTCATCATCATCCTCTCCATAATCGTCTTCTCTTTCATCCCCGGGCCATTATGGATGAAACTGGTTGGCAGAATTCTCTTTCTCCCTCTCTTGGCAGGTATTGGTTACGAATTCATCCGTCTGAGTGGAAAACACATCAACAACCCCCTCATCAAACTCATCGTTCAGCCCGGACTTTGGGTGCAACGCCTCACCACCAAAGAACCAACAGATAAACAATTAGAAGTAGGGATTGCGTCATTAAAAGCAGTATTGGAAGAATAAATATATTTTCTCTCTTTCTCTCATCAACCCCCAAAAGCATTAAAAAATGTCTCTCTCTCAAAAAATCACATAACTCTCGCAACCAATTCCGCCACATCACTGCGTTCTGTTGACTTCAACACCACTGTAGAAAAAATCTTCTCTCCTAGCAATTTCTTAGTTAACGTCACAAGACCATTATTTGTCTCATCCAAATGCAGCGCATCAATTTGATACGGATCACCTTGAAAAATAATTTTGGAATCTTGTCCCGTTCTTGTTGCAAGCGTTTTCGCCTGACTGGGCGTGAGATTCTGCGCCTCATCCACAATAATATACGTTTTTATCAGATTTCGTCCTCGCATATAATTTAATGGTGCAAATAAAATTTTACCTTGTCCAATAAGATATTCTAAACCCGCCTCTTCCACTCCTCCAATTTTTTTACGCATTCCCGAAAAAATCACTTCTGCCGCATCTTTAATTGGACCTTTATACGGATCAATTTTCTCATCAATGTCACCAGGTAAAAAACCCAATTTTTCCCCAATTTCCATCACTGGACGAATAATCACAATTCTATCAAATTTGTTCTCTCTAATTGTTTTTTGCAGTGCCGCTGCCAATGTTAATATCGTTTTTCCTGTTCCTGCTTTTCCTAACACCGTTCCAATTCTAATCTCATCATTCAAACAAAGATCAGATAAGTATGATTGTTCTTTATTTTTTGGATAAATTCCAAAGATTGAATCAACCCCTCGCCTATCTTGAAGCTGTACAAAAGTATGTTCCAAATGTGCTTCTTTATATCGCAGCAGCAACGTATCCCCTTCAACATAAAGATATTGATTATTAAATAGGGGTTTGTTAAATTGCAAAATTCCTTTAGGGATAGATAAACTTCTCTCCTGTCGTAATTGAATGACATCATCTGCCTCAAGCGTAATTCTCTCAGGCATATCCAGTAATTCATGTAAATCTTTAATATCCCGATCATGGCGATACTCTTCTGCAAAATATCCCTGCGCAAATGCCTGCAGCCGCAGACTTGTATCATTACTCACTAAAATCAATTCTGATTCTTTCTTCAATTGTTCATCTTTTTTAAGTTGATATAATAATTCTGGATCTGCATAACTAAACATTACATTCTCTTCTAACGCCAAAAAGTATAATCTCCCTAATCCCTCCCCTAGAGGAATCCCTTCATTTATTTTTTGTCTTCTCTCCTCTTTAGAATATTGTCCTAACTCCCGCATAAGACCCGCTAACTGCCTATTCGCTAGACGTGCATTGATATTTTGTTCTTCGTTACCCTTCTTAAACTTATCCAACTCTTGCAGTACCCCAGATGATACATACACATCATGTTCCTGAAATGCAAACAACGCTCTCGGATCACGCATAAACACATTTGTATCCAGAAGGTAGCGTTTAGACATGTATATTCTCTCGTTATTATAATTAATCGTAATTCTATTATTCCTATTTTTTTAGCACTAATATTCCATTAATATTACAGTTCTAATTTCTTCTCAAGCTCTCTCTGAATCCTTTGATACTCCAAAAATATTTTATATTTTGTATATCCTACTTCTGCTGGTTTCTCTTGTACATAACTCTGGGAACCTTTTATAACTGCATCACCAATCCTCTCAAATGGCCCTGATTTTGTCAATAACGCATGCACCACATATTCAATAGAAGAAGAGCGAACAACGGGAATTGCCACAAGTCCGCTCTTTTCCAATCTATACTCTTCTAAACGTTCACTGCGCGAAATCGTGTTTAAATCCGGATTCAACTCATGCAACGCTTGGTATAACCTAATTCTTGTTTTCTCTTGGTAAAAACGCTTTGCCTCACGCAACTGATCAATTTGACCATCCATATTACTGAGCCAAAATCGTCCAGGAATATGTTTTAACACGCTAATCGCATAAATCAATCCAATTTCTTCATTATTCAATCCGGGAATAATCTCCTCCGAAGTCACATCCTCTTGCTCTCCTGGAGCTATTCTATATTCTTGTTGTAATCCATTTAAAATACGATATAAATCCGTGCTTGCTCCTTTTTGTTCAAATTCAGTAATTCTCCTTTGCTCATCAGAAACCATTATCTCAACGCTTAAAAACTATTTATTTAAACATTTCCCCTATATAACCATCACAACTAAATAGAGAGATTATAATATATACTCATTTTTAATTCCTCAACCAATTCTCTCACCCTCCAACCACACTCACATGCCCATTCTTGCGAACGCGTATCACATGCTCCACAAACGTCTCAATCTTTGGCTCATGTGACACAATAATTGTCTGCTCGAGCGGCATTCTCTCCAGCACATCGCGCACTTTATCAAGTTGCTCAGAACTAAACCCATCTGTTGGCTCATCTAAAATTAATAAGCTCTTCGTATGTACCTCCTGCAATATATCATGAATCACCCTATTGAGTGCCAAACGATACGCCAACGCCGCAGACGTCCTCTCCCCTCCACTCAACATACTAAATCCCACTTCATAACCATTCTGTTCAATAATTGGCGTAAACGCATCATCAATTCGTGCATACACATTCTCATCTTCAATCAGAATAGAAAACCACTCCGCAAATAACTCCGAAAACAACCGATGAATCCTCACCATAATATGCTTCTCAATCGTATACGTTAATGGCACAAAATAGTCCTCAAGCCAACTATACAACTCTTTTGTTCTCACAAGTCTGCGCTTCTCCTGTTCTAGCCTCTCTATTGTAGATATAATTTCCCCCTCTCTTTGGTGTATCGTTTCAAGAAGCATTTGAATTTTTGACACCTCAACTGCCCCTTCTCTCTCTTTTGCTATCTCATTGAGTAATTCCTGCCTCAATAAAACAATTCTCCCACTATAATCCATCATCCCCTCTTTTTGTGACCGCACTACCCCTGTATCAATTTGCAACTGCTCAATCTCTCTCAACAGAGCCTGTTCCTGTTCTTGCAAACCCCTCTGTGTATTCTGTAAATACTGCTGTTTCAATAACAATTGTTGTAATTCCTGCAATGCTCTAATCTTGCGCAGCCACTCTTCCACATTCCCTTCACGTTCTAATCCTTGCCACTGTTCATTTAAAAAAGTATTTTCCTGTGCCAACTGCCGTAACCTTTCTTGTTTATCACCCAAACTGCGCTTCATCTCACGTAAATGTGTAAGCTCCAAACGTATCTGCATTATCATCGCTTCTCTCACCATTAATTGCTCTAATTTTATTCTTATCTCTTCTCTTTGTCCCAAAACTTGCTCTCGTTTATGTTGCAATTCTTGCAATAAACTCTCCGCCACGGAAATTCTCTGCTGTTCACTCACAACAATTCTCTCTTTATGTTCATTTGTCACCTCCTGTAAACAAGTGGGACATTCATGTAACCCTATAATTTTCAACTGCAATTCTTTTCCCGCATCCAATAGCGTCTTATTCTTTGTCATTAACTCTAACGTCTTCTCCAGCAGTTCATCCACCTGGTTCTTCTTCTGACGCAATTCCTCCTTTCCCTCAGTCTCGCTCATCAGTTGCTGCAATGCGTTCTCTTTCTCATCAATAAACCCCACTTGTCGCTCCAATGTTGTAACCTCTTCTGTTAACAATGTGATACGCTGCACAATTTGTCTCAATCGCTCACCCACATTACTACGGCGCTGCATCAAATGATTCTTCTCAATCTCCGCTCGTCGTATTTCTTCCACCACTTGCCCCATCTCTCTTCCCTCTGGAATCTGGAGCGCATTTAACTCCCCTAGAATCTCGCGGCATTGTCCTTGTAATCTCTCCAAGAATATTTTTTTCTGATTCACTCCCGCAATCATCATCTGCTCTTGTTGCACTAACTCTTGCCGCAATCGCTGTATTTTTTCCATCTTCTCTAACTCTTCTCGTTTCTCTTCAACCACTCGTTGTATCTGCCTCCACGCCGGCATAATTTTTTCTAACCCTTCGTCTGCTTTTTTCTTCTCTTCTCCTATTTGCTGCCTCTGTACCCCATACTGTTCCAGTGGCGCCACCAATCCCTCAATCTGCGCCATCACCACCCGCAGCTGCCGCAGATACATCTGCACATTTTCGCGAATATTCTTATATTTATCAACATTAAACACACGGCGCAGCACATCCAGTCTTGTTTCCGCATTCTCCTGCAAAATATACTTCATCTCTTCTTGTGGCGTATACACCGTAAAACGAAAAATATAATTCTTATTCTTACTCAACACATCCTCGGGATATCCCAATAGTCCAATCACTTCCGCTTTCAACTCCACTGGCGTCAATTCTTTTTTCACATCATTAATAATAATATACCCTGCAACTTGCTTAATTGCCTCATTTTCTTTCTTTAAATTTCGTTTGATAACCACATTCTTTCCATTAATCGTGCATTCTAACTCCACCGATCCTTGCGTCACACCTCTACGCAGCAACGCTTCTGCCGGCAAATCCGGTCGTGACGCTCCAAACAACGCAAATTCCACTCCCAGAAGAATCGAAGACTTCCCCGACCCAATATCTCCTGACAACAGAATTGAGCCTGCCGGAAACACAATCGTCTCTTTTTGATACGATCTAATATTTGTCAGCGTAATCTTATGTAAAAGCATAGCTATTTTGTCTTAAAAGAATATATATAGGTTTTTATGTAATACAACATCACTATTCTTCCATACTATAGATTTATTAATACGTTTTTTTTTAATCAGAGGTATGGACCTTCGCGAAATTCCCACCACTCGCCTGCGCGGTTCTACTATAGGTTTCTTTGCTCCTATGAATGGTGGTAAAACTGAAGGGTTAATCCAAGAACTCAAACGTGCTCAATATTATAATCTCCAGCCTCTTGCGTATAATCATGCACATAATAGTCGTGAACATGATGCTATAGTTATTGATGGAAAAGAAAAGTACCCCGCAACAACCATTGATAGCATCCTCACCTTGCGCCAAGACCTCGAACAAAAAGTACAACAGTTACGTATTGACTATCACACAAATGAAATTGCAAGAATTACCTCTGGCAATACCTATGAAACTCATCCTCCTCAAGGTATTGAACAATTGAATGAAATTGTTATTGGCATTGATGAAATTAATCTATTTTGTCTCAGTGAAAAAGAAGCCCAAGATACCGTAGAATTCATGGACTGGTGTCGCGGAAATAACATGCTCTTATTAGTCGCAGGCTTACTCTACGATTTTCGTCACAGGCCTTTTGGATATGTTCATTCACTTCTTCCTTATATTGATATCAAAGAAGAGAAAAAACCCGCCTGCATGGCCATTCGCCCCAACGGTAAAAAATGTGATGACACCGCCAAACACACGCAACGTGTCTGGTCAAAGGAATTTGCCAAGCAACAAGACTTTGAATTTCTCTTGGAATTGCAGCCCTCTTTTCCCTACGTAAATAAAGATCGCCAAACATTTATTACTCAATACATTGCCGCACCTTTTTTTGATAAAACCGTTCATATCGAAGAAACAAAAAGCAAAAAAGATATAGATTACTTGCCCGTCTGTTCCCGTTGTGCGCAACTCCCCTTCAAAGAAGAAACTTTTGCCATCTACAACAGCCTCATGAATAGCCATCCTCCTAAACTCAAAGATCCTCGCGTCGAATCCTCCATCAAAAAGTTCCTCATTCAAGAAGCATGGATCTCACAACAAGGCAAAAAGTGTGTGGCCCAACCCTACTATCATAGTATTTTAGGTGGCTTCGCTCCTCGTTAAATTTCCCATTCTATTCTAAAACCCATTTCCAAACCTTTAAATACTTCTCGCCATTCATATATCTTTGGTGATATACATGTGGAATTATATGTCTAACTATATGTGGGGATATAACAATCCTCTCAATCTACTCGCCTTTGGCTTTTTCATGTTCTCATTAATCTGTATCCTTGGTCTGGCTCTCTACATCTACGTTGCCTCGGCGTTAATGACCATTGCCAAAAAATTAAATCATCCCACTCCCTGGTTAGCCTGGATTCCGTTTGCCAACATCGCATTAATTTTGCAGCTCGGAGAATTCCATTGGGCGTGGGTATTCTTACTTCTCATTCCTTTTGTCGGCTGGCTTGCCATCTACATTATGAGTATCATCTCATTTTGGAAAATCTACCTCTCTCGCAATTATCCTGGCTGGTTGAGTCTCATTCCTCTATTCGTATTCATCCCCATGCTCGGTGCGCTTGCTGTTGTTGCACACCTCATTATTCTGGGTCTTGTTGCCTGGCGTGAAGCAGCTGAAGTAGAGCGTTTCATGAGCCCTAAAAAAGCTACCAACAAAAAATCTTCCAAAGTCAAGAAAAAATAATCTTGTTTCAATTTATTTTTCTTTTCCCCTAACTCTTTCATATGTCCACCATCAAAAACATACACGCTCACCGTATTCTCGATAGTCGTGGCAATCCCACCATTGAAGTCACCATAACAACCGCTTCCCATTCTGGTACCGCGTCTGTTCCGTCTGGTGCATCAACTGGTATCCATGAAGCACTTGAACTGCGAGACCACACCAAATCATTTCATGGCCTTGATGTGCAAAAAGCCATTCATAACATTCACCACAAAATCAAACCAAAACTCATAGGCAAAAATTGCACACAGCAAGCCCATATAGATCAAATCATGCTCAACCTCGACAACACCCCGAACAAATCATCGCTAGGCGCCAACGCTATTCTCGCCGTCTCTCTTGCCTGTGCCCGTGCTGCCGCAAATTCTCAACACATCCCTCTCTATCGCTACTTACACCAACTCTTCCAAAAAGAAACCAATATGCTCAAAGCCCTCGAACTCCCCCATCCATTTATGAACATCATCAACGGCGGCAAACACGCCGGCACAAAACTAGCCATGCAAGAATTCATGATTGTGCCAACCGGAAAAACGTTTCATGATTCTCTGCGCATGGGCAGCGAAATCTATCACACATTAAAAGAAATAATAAAACCAAAGTACGGCCCTCAAGCAATTAACGTAGGAGACGAAGGTGGCTTCGCCCCTCCACTCACCAACGCACAACAAGCATTAGACCTCCTCACTCTCGCCATAAAAAAATCAGGGTATCAAAAACAAGTATCAATTGCCATAGATTGCGCCGCATCTGAATTCTACAACCCTAAAAATCAAAAATATCATCTGCACAAAATCATGAGTTCCCAACAACTCACTCAATACTATCTCGATTTGATCAAAAAATACCCTATTATCTCCATTGAAGATCCCTTCCATCAAGAAGACTTTCACAATTTTGCCAACCTAAACAAACTTGCCAAACACATCCAAATTGTCGGTGATGATCTCACCGTCACCAATCTCGAACGCATCCATCAAGCCACTGAATATAACAGTTGTTCTTGCCTCTTACTTAAACTCAATCAGATTGGAACCCTCACCGAAGCATTACACTCCGCTGCCGCTGCATACAACGCAGATTGGCAAGTCATGGTCTCTCATCGTTCTGGCGAAACAGAAGACACCTTCATCGCTGATCTAGCCGTTGCCCTAGGTTGCGGCATGATCAAAGCCGGTGCACCCTGTAGAAGCGAACGCACCGCAAAATATAATCGGCTGCTGCAAATTGAGGAAGAGCTCACAACCTCCAAAAAACAGATGATAAAACAGAAGAATTAATCCACAAACCTTTTTAATCTCTCCCCTCTTCCCAGAACATATGAACGAATCAGACTTTCTTCTCTTTTGCGCTCAGCAGCAATATCCTCAATCAGAGATAGATCAATTTCAAAAAGCCCTCACATTTGCCTCCCAACATCTCTCCTCAAAATCTCGTCTCTCTGGTGATTCTTATTATGAACATAACCTACGTGTCGCTGCAATCCTTGCCGAGAGTAAACCTGGTCCAGAAATCATCACTGCCGCAATTTTACAAAGTATCCTCCCCCTTATCCCCCTTCAAGAAATCAAAGAGCAATTCGGCACTGAAATTCTCTCCCTCTTGCAAGAACTCCAATCCCTCAAATCATTAAAAATAAAAAATGCTCAGTTAGGTCCAGAATCCATTCGTAAAGTCATTCTCACAACCCTGCGCGACGTCCGCGTCATCTTCATCAAACTCGCAAGCAAACTAGATAACCTGCAAACACTTCATCTTCTCCCCCCACCAGAACAAAAACGTATAGCTCAAGAAGTCTTAGAAATCTACGCTCCTCTCTCCTATCATTTAGGCATGGAAAAACTGCGTGTCCAGCTCGAAGATGGTGCGTTTCATATTCTCAACCCTAAAAAATATCAAGAAATTTCCCATTACCTTGAAACATCACGTGAACAGCGTGAAAAAGACATCCAAGACATCATCAAACACATAGAGCAACTCTGTCAAAATCGCGTGAGCATCATTAAAATCAAAGGTCGCTCTAAACATATCTATAGCATCTATAAAAAAATTCGTGACCGCGCGCATAAACTCAACGAACAATACGACCTCTTAGGCATTCGTATCCTCGTTCCCGAAGAAAAAGATTGTTACACCACCCTTGGCATCATTCATGAAAACTTTGAACCCATCGAAGGCCGTCTTAAAGATTACATCACAAACCCCAAATCTAACCTGTACCGCTCTATTCACACCGGCGTCAAAACTGCCGCAGGTAAAATCATCGAAATTCAAATTCGCACACCTGAAATGGACGAATTGGCTCAAGAAGGCGTTGCCGCTCATTGGCGCTACAAAAAAATAAAATCTGATGAACTCTTTGAAAAGAAAACCGCCTGGCTGCGCAGTTTAATCGATTTGGAAAAAGAAGGCTTGCTTGAAACCATCAAAGTTGACCTCTTTAGTGATACAATTCAATGTTACACCCCCAAAGGTGACGTCAAAGAACTCAACAAAGATGCCACGCTGCTTGATTTCGCCTACCATATCCATCAAGACATAGGCGATCATTGTGTCGGCGGTCGTGTCAATGGAAAATTCGTCGCACTCAAACACACCCTTAATTCCGGCGATGTCGTAGAAATTCTCACCAACAAAAACCAACGTCCCCGAAGAACCTGGCTCAAATTAGTTAACTCTCCTCGTGCCAAGCAAAAAATTCGTAAATCTCTTAAAGAACATGAACAACTCCCTGCTTTTCATTACCGCAATCTCAAACCTATTATCAACCAAGAAGATGGCACTCTTGTAACCTCAGAAGAATTTCCTCAAGCCGTCTGTCAATTAGCCAAATGCTGCCAACCCATTCCGGATCAAGCAATTGCCGGCATTGCCACAAAACGTCGAGTCATCTCTATTCATCGCAAAGACTGTCGTGCTGCTCTCAAAGAACAAGATCGCTGGGTTGAGGTACAATGGAAATCCACATTCAATCAAAAAATCCATTTTTACATTGATGCCCATGAACGTAGCGGCCTGCTCGCTGATCTTCTGCACACCATCGCCTCCGCTGGTTTCGAAGTCAAAGAAGCCAAAGCCAAATTACTTGGCCCAGATAGAGCCGAATGTTCATTCGCCGTCATCCCTCGTGACCTCTCTCAACTCTTGGAAATGATCAAACGTCTAAAAAAAGTGCGCAGCATCAAACGCATCTATTTCGAATAAACATCTTTTATAAAAGACTTTGAATAACTCCAGAGTTCATTCTATTTCTGTGGAATATCCTCTATTCATCAATTATTACCTCTTTAGACACACCCAGACCCATTAGAAACCTCAACTAGTATAAAAAAAGAAATGGTAATCATGAGATAAACCCATAACTACCATTCAAACAGAAATTATTTCTTCTTTTTAGCTTTTTTAGCCATGATACATTCACCTCTTTTGTATAATTATAAATTAATCCGTTTTCGACGGACATCATCTATCTAATCAAAATGTAAAACTTTTGTACATATAAATGTTTCGATTTCAAGAAAATTAAAAAAATAAAAAAATTTCAGAAAAAAAGCAATTATAAAAAATTCACATCACAAGCTTTACCAAATCAAGTATGCGATTGCTATACCCCCACTCATTATCATACCACGCAACAATCTTAAGCACCCGTTTATCAACCACTTTTGTCAACTTCGAATCAAAAATAGCCGAATGCGCATTGTGAATAATATCTGAGGAAACCAAATCTCCCTCCGAATATTCAATCAATTGTTTATATTTACCCGCCGCTTCTCGTTTAAACAACGCATTAATTTCTTCTGGCGTCACATCTTTTTCCATCTCCACCGTAAAATCTGTAATACTCCCATCCGCTACCGGCACACGTAACGCAAATCCTCTAATTCTCCCTCTCAACGCCGGAATCGCTTCAATAGTTGCAATATCCGCCCCAGAAGACGTTGGCACAATATTCAATCCTGCCGTTCTCCCTCGTCGTAAATCCTTATGTGGGCCATCCACAATACTCTGATCTGCCGTAAACGCATGCACCGTTGTAAAAAAACAAC
Source organism: archaeon (assembly GCA_023259115.1). Lineage (GTDB taxonomy): Archaea > Nanobdellota > Nanobdellia > Woesearchaeales > GW2011-AR9 > JACPNA01. The sequence goes on along the minus strand of JAHFQW010000003.1, from coordinate 40,875 downwards.
GTTTAATGCCAATATGATCTTGCAGCACTTTTAATACCGGTGCCACACAATTCGTTGTGCATGACGCATTTGAAATCACCAGATGCCTCTTCTTATCATATGTTTTCTCATTTACACCCATCACAATCGTTGTCGTATCAATTGGACACACATTATCCTCACACTTGCAAGGCGCCGACACAATAACCTTCTTTGCTCCTCCTGCCAAATGCAACGCCGCATCCTGTGGCTTGGTAAATCGCCCAGTACTCTCCACCACCACATCAATTTTCAACTTCTTCCAAGGCAATTTAGTTGGATCTTTTTCAGCAAGCACTCGAACCTTCTTCTTTCCTACAATAATATGTTCAGAATCAAACGTTACCTGCTCTTGAAATCGTCCATGCACCGAATCATATTGCAACAAATGCGCCAGTGTTTTTGTATCCGTTAAATCATTCACCGCAACAATATTAATTTTCTTATCCTGCCATCCCGCTCGCAGAACCATCCGGCCAATACGTCCAAAACCATTAATCGCCACATTGATAACCATATTTACACCTCTTTTTTCCAATCTATGTGATTCGTTTGAATAAATCAATATTGTATCAATTTTCAAACATTTCTATAGAGGACTTTGAATAACCCCATTTCGATCAATTATTCAAAGTACTTCTTAGAGGGGTTTGACAAGTAAAAATCACTTGCGTATTTGGACAGATCATGTGATTTTTACTCTTGAAAATGATGTTTTCCATTTTCATTGAATTTTATAAAGTTAATCAAACCCCTCTATACTTTTTTTAGGTTTTTTTCTTTTTTTAAAGCTACAGCTACTTGTTTATAAAGAGAATCTAACTTTGTTTGTATTATATCCCATAAAATATCTACATCAATAACCCAATACTGACGAATAACCATATTCCTAAAACCGATAACTTTTTCCCAAGGAATATCAGGATAGCGTGCTTTTACCTCTTTTGGAATATTTTTGATTGCTTCCCCCATTATTTCTATATTTCTTACACAAGCATCTCTGGCAAGGCTGTTATTTTTAAAAGAACTAAGAGTCAACGTAGAGGTATACTTTTGAACGCGCTCAATCGATTCAAGTATATCTCCTAAAAATAACTTATACTCTCGCTTCAAGATGTTCCCCTCCGAATATAAACGCCTTTAACTCTTCACGCACTAATCCCGGCTTTACTAGGTCAATTTCTCGTTTTAATAAACTTTGTAAAAATTGCTGTAACTCATAAGAATCATCAAACAATCCTCTTCCCTTCTTAAATTCCACTAAAAAATCAATATCGCTCTTCACCGTCGCCTCTCCTCGCGCATAAGAACCAAACAACGTTAACTTCTTCACGCCAAACGAACGAATTATCTTCTTATGATGTTCTATTTCTATGATAATCTTCTCCTTTGTCAACATACCTAGAACATCAATCTATAATTATATAAACATTTCTACAACCAAACGTAAACGAGAGAATAAAATGTACCAACATTCTTCTCTCATCAAGAATATAGTAAATGTGTGAAATAATCAAATATTAACCTACACATTTACTTATTAGTAATGGTGAACAAACCTTCGAAAATGATTCACCATTACTATACATCACTTTTCTCTATTCCATAAAACTCTTCTTCCAAATGCATTTCCTAAGACTTAATCGAAATATGCCGCTGTAGGCTCTCAAAGCTCGCTGCAAACTCTTTGATCAATTGTTCACTATCTCCATCCTTTCGTCGAGTTTCTGCTTGTGTAACTCCATATGCTGTTCGCGCATACTTTTCTGCTTGCGCAAATAGCGCTTCCCTTCTCTGGCTTAATAATTTCTTGTCCACAGATTTATCTAACTGTTGCACTTGTTCCATAATCCCCACAATTGTTTGCGCCGACGCTCGTAATACTATTATATTTTTTTTAACTCTGGGTATAACATCCCTACCTCTTTTAATATAAGTTTCCAATTCTGAAAGAAATCGATCGGTATTGTAGCTACCAGTTACTTTTAATCTCGCGAGATCTTTATCATTCCAATCTGATACTTTTCTGTACACAGGATTCTCTCCTCCTTTGATTTCAACAATTCTTGGTCCTTTTAATGTACTATACTGTTTAAATAAATCCTCTGCTTTTTTCAAAGTCTTCTCGTAATATTTAATTCCTGCTCCGCGATATTCCAGCGCACGTCCTTCGCTATTAACATTCTTACATAACTTTATGACTGTCGCAGGTACTCCTCGTCCTTTAAGCTCTTTGAATGCTTCAAGCGTCCAACCACTCATTGCGTTATATGACTTTACAAAATCCATAATCAAAAGAAAACAAATGTCCTTTATATCTTTTTCTCTTTCTCCTCCCAAACTCTTTTAAATCCCTTCACAAAACACACCTCACATGCTCGAACCAATCCCCACCACCGAAAAAATCGAATTCAAACCTCAATTCATTGAACGCTACGAAAAACTCACAAACTTCGTAGAATTCAAAAAATACTCTCTCTCATTTCTGCGTCGCAGCATCCGCATCAACACCATTATGGGTTCAGTCAAAAACATCACTGCATCAATCAAAGCCAAAGGCTGGCTTCTCGAACCCATCCCTTGGTGCAAAGAAGGTTTTTGGATTTCCCATCCCAACCGGCGAGACGTCGGCAATCTTCTCGAACATCATCTTGGTAAAATCTACGTCCAAGAAGCCGCCTCCATGATTCCGCCACTCGTTCTTCAACCAAAACCGCATGACTTCGTGCTCGACTTATGCGCCGCTCCCGGCTCCAAAACCACCCAGATGGGCTCCATGATGCAAAACACCGGATTAATCATCGCCAACGACTACAAAGGTCAACGTCTGCAATCATTAGGCATCAATCTGCAGCGCAGCGGCCTAACCAACGTCATGATCTCGCTGATGCATGGCAAACGTTTCTACCAATTCCAATTCGATAAAATTTTAGTTGACGCTCCTTGTTCAGGTACAGGCACCATTCGTAAATCCCTCAAAACCATTCGAATATGGAACACCGGCATGATAACAAAACTCGCCAAACAACAAAAAGAACTTGCCCATCGAGCATTTGAAAACCTTAAAGTTGGCGGTGAAATGGTGTACTCCACCTGTTCTGTCGAACCAGAAGAAAACGAAGGCGTTGTAGATTATCTCTTAACCACATTTCCTCAGGCTCAAATCATTAAAGTAACACTACCCGGACTCAAAACATCTCCTCCTATTCTCGAATTCAACAAAACCAAATATCATCCCGATATCAAACATACTCTCAGAATCTGGCCTCAGGATAATGACACAGAAGGTTTCTTTGTTGCGAAGATAAAGAAAGTAGAATAACAACAAAGAAACCAACACCCTACTTTCCCGCACTCCAATTCGTCAACTTCCCTCCCGCTTCAATAATCCATCCGTTCCCATTTAAGATAGAATTCAATTCCCATTCCCCTCCTCTTGAACGTTGGTATATTGTAACAGGATTGATATAATTCAATGGTGCTTCACTGCACGCCGCATACTGCATCCCCTCGTATCGAGGAATACTCAGTTTATCAACCGATATTCGATACTTATTGCAACACTCAATCGGCCCATCAATTGTCGCACAATAATTTGTCGCACTCTGCTCAGTACACCCTGCCAACAAAACTATACTTGCCAATCCGCCTAAAACGTGTGTCTGGTTCATAGTACTCTTAAAATCACTCTTATTTATAAATTTCACTCTGAAAAAGAGACAACAAATATTCTTCCTCACCACAAGTCTTTAAAACTTCCTGCTCTCCCAAGTATTATGTTTCCTCACTCCCCTCAACTTCAAAGCCTCATCGAAAAAGAACGTGCAACATTTCATAAAATTCTCAAAAAATCCCTCAAACTCAAATCCGAACCAATCTTAATCATCAGTGATTACGGTCAACTTGCAAGCATGCTCGGCTACGGCTACTACCACGCCGCCCAAAAAAAGAAACTCTTAGCCACCATTCTCTATCAACAGCCCAAAAAAGGCTTCATGTTTGTCGAAGACCATATCCTCAACGCGCTCAATCTCCTACCTAAAAAGAGTATAATCATTATTGCCGTCTCCAATAAACTTGGTCGTCTAGGCGAAGAAAAAAGTTTTCGCAACTTCTGTAAAGAACATGGTCATCGATTCATCTCCGCCACCGGTCTTGCCGATCTCAAACCCACTCAATTCAATTTAATTCTCGCCTGCCTCAACATCAATTACCAATCCATGAAAAAACGCGGGCTCCAAATAAAAAAACAATGGGATAAAGCCAAAGAAATCCGTGTCAAAACAGAGCTAGGCACCGACATCACCTTCAACGTCGAAAACATGGAAGCCGTTATAAATATCGGAGAATACCATCAACCCGGCTCTGGCGGCAACATGCCTGCAGGTGAAGTCTACATTCCACCCAACGGTATCAATAACGTCAATGGTACTATCATAATTGATGGAAGTATTAAAACCGATACCGGTGCATTTCTTCTCAATGACCCTCTTACTCTTCACATTGAAAACGGCACTCTTGTCAAAATGACCGGCAAACATGCTCCTCTGTTTGAGCAAACATTTGAAAAATTCCAAGAACGTTCACAACACCCCGAACGCATTCGTCTTGTAAGTGAACTTGGTATTGGCATTAATCCCGCTGCCCTCTTGATTGGCTCCACCATCATCGATGAAAAAGTTCTCGGCACCGCTCATATTGCCCTTGGCAGTAACTCCTGGTTTGGCGGCGCCATCAAATCCATCTTCCACAGCGACTTAGTCTTCAAAAACCCAATATTCTATATTGACGGCAAAAAAATGGAATTATAGAAGACTTTGAATAATAGATGGAATATAGGGTTATTCAAAGTCATTCTTAGAGGAGTTTGACAAATCAGATATAGTTATTCAAACCCCTCTCTCGAATCAGAATCCTCCAACTACATCTCAAGCATTTAGACCTCCAACACCTAAAAACATCAACCAAAACATTTTAATACCCACTCTTCTTACATTCAAGTATGCCCATTCCTCCAGACGCACTTGATCTCTTGGCTTATATCACCACTCAAAAACCTTCCAGTATCATTGAACTCCAAAAAAAAACCAAATGGTCTTCTACTTCTTTGAATCAAGCCCTGCAATACTTAACTCAAAAAAAATATCTCATCATCACAAAAAATCAACTCAACATCACAACCAAAGCACAAGAAATTCTCGAGCAACACAAACCGCAGGAGTTTAACGTAAGCGTAAATGAATTTCATATAAAATGGGGGTAAAACAATATGGTACAACAAATAACCTTAAATTACGCCGCAATCTTTATTGCCGCACTAGCGCATATGATTCTTGGCGCACTATGGTATTCGCCGATTCTCTTTGGCAAATCCTGGATGAAATTAATGAATTTCAACGCCAAAACGATGGAAGAATCCAAAAAAAGAGGCATGGCCAAATTATATATGATTATGTTCATTGTCGCACTCCTCATGAGCTACATCCTTGCACACTTTGTAAAATACACCAGTTCCATGACCGCAATCGAAGGCCTTCAACTCGGTTTTTGGCTTTGGCTAGGCTTTGTTGCAACCATCATGATCAACAGCGTCTTGTGGGAAAGTAAACCTATTAAGTTATATCTCATCAATATAGGGTATTACTTTATCTCCCTGCTCTTGATGGGCGTGATTCTTGCTTCGTGGCAATAAATAGAATGAATAGAAAACTCTACCTATTTTTTTAATCTTTTTTTTTCAAATGTCTCATCTCTCCCTCACTCCTCCTTCCACCAAATTAATAATTTTTGAAGGCTTCGCATCTTTTGGCCCTTCATAAATCATAAATTCGATTTGCGTCTCAACCCCCGGATCCAAATCCTCAATCGAAATCATAAATGGTTTTCCATGGATATTTACCGAAGTTGTCACAATTGCTACGCCTAACTTTTCCACCATTTTTCCAAACCAATGATTCGGATATCGTATGCCAATTGTCTTAGCCCCATTATTCACTTCTGTCACAATACTCTTCCTATCTTTTAATTTTAGAATCAACGTAATTGGTCCAGGCAGATTTTTCAATTCTCCTTCTACTGTACTGTCAACCACGCAATGCAAACGCACCCATGCTAACGATGGTACCCAAATAGAAAACGGTGTATCTGCCCTCTTCTTCACCAATCGAACTTTCTCAACCGCGCACGCATCACTCGCCACACACCCAATACCATAAATCGTATCCGTGGGATAAATAAATAGTGCCCCTCGTTTAATCTTATCAAGAATCTCTTCTTCACGTACTCGTAACTCTCGTTGTGTTAACACTTCCATTAAGAAAAAAAGAAGGGAGACGGTTTTATATGCTTTATGCATTTCCGTCCTCCCTTATAGAGGTGGTATAATTGCAAATAATTGATAATTTACTAGCATTTCTATAAAATAAAAAAATTACAAATACATCTCTGCGGCATACTCTTCTACAAGCGCATTTTCACCAGTATACAAACCCGCAAAATTACGCTGCACATCATACTTGTGCAACAAATATTCAATTCTCTCTGTAAAATCTGTTCTCATCGTATCCACCCCCCACTTAATTGGTAATCAAAAGACTCCTCTCTATCAATCAACGTTTTTCGCGTCATATCTAACACTTGCTTCTCAAATAGCCGCTTAATCGTCCTATTGGTAAGATCAATCATTTGTATCACCTCTTTTTTATAGTTTAAAAAAAGAGGTTCGAAGGACGCACCTTCCGCCACCTCTTTTTTTATAGAGGACTTTGAATAACCCCTATATTCACCAATATTCAAAGTCCTTCTTAGAGGGGTTTGACAAATTTTACAAGGTTAATCAAACCCCTCTATTGTTTAAAATAAAAAAACAAAAGCAGGATGTCATGGCACATCCTGCCTCATTTTTTCATATACTCTTACTGCTCGCGGTGCTATATAAACCCTATCCGCAGCTGTCCAGTGTGTCCAGTGGACCCATCCCAAACGCCTAAAAGTAAGAAATTTTAAACAACCAAAGCGTATATCCACAAGCCACTCCACTTGTCCACTATAAATAACCAACCCCATAACTTTAAATAACTCTTTCTCCTTCCCACTACGTGATAGACATGCCCGATGCTCATAAACGACCTCTTCCCCTCGCACCAGACTCTCTCCCTCACAAAAAATCCTCTTCGCCACATCATTCAGAACTCTGTTTCATCTCACTAATCCTTGGTATTTTTGGCTTAATTCTACCTCTATTTAGTGCGTTAGCCATAATCTTTGGCATCGGTGGTTTAATGCAAGTTGGGCGAGAAAAATTAGCTGGCAGATGGATGTCTCTTCTAGGAATAATGTTAGGCTTCCTGGGCATTCTACTTGTTCTTATCGCCATCCTCTTTCATATCTCTCTGCTCCAAGACTACTTCCTGCGCTTTGGCACCATTGATACACTAGTGGGCAACGCTTATAAGAATTAAAAATTCCTAATCCGTCAACCCCTCTTAGTGTTTAAATAATCCCCTCACTTTTGCACCTAAATCATCTGTATCACACGTATCCATCAGTCGAGCATATTTTCCATTTGATTCTAATGTAAACCCCAACCTATTCCCTGTAGAAAGAGGAAGTATCTTTCCATCACAATGCAACTTGCCTATTGGATCACATGTCTGATCAATTGATTTATAGCTATAAATTCTACGTTGTTCACCATCATGTGGAAATCTCGGATCATTTGGTGCAATGTACCTCACCTGCCAATTCTCTGGTTTAAACTCCCAACCTTCTTTATATGCCACCTGCTGATAATACAATGTTGTAAAATTAAAATTAGCTCGATTTTCCTGTGTATCGACAAGTGTAATATAATAAGGAATTCCTCGACGTAAATTATGCAACTCTGCGCGTTGTAATGGGTCCAGTTTCTCTTCAGGGACTAATACCATTTTATCACGTGCAATCATCTCTTCCGGTTTAATGAGGGGATATGAGGGTATATATTTTGTCATCGTATTTTTCCTAGATTATTTTTCTATTTCATTAGAGATAGCAATCAATTTATAATATTTATGCCCCCCTAAAGAGGGTGCAAATACAAAAATTAATAAACTCCCCCTCCATAATATCAAAAATGGACCTCAAACCCCTTGAACGTATTGGCTTAACTAAATCAGAAATAGCCGTCTACCTCGCCCTCTTACAATTAGGCCAAACCACTGCCGGCCCCATCGTAGACGAAGCCAAAGTCACTCGATCTAAAATTTATGATATCCTCGAACGCCTCAAACAAAAAGGTCTTGTCAGTTATATCACCTCTCAATCAACCAAATATTTCAGCGCCGCCGATCCACATAATCTCTTACATTATCTTGATAGAAAAGGACAAGAAATTGCCCAAGAAAAATCATCCATTTCCAAACTTCTTCCTCAGCTTCTTCTCAAGCAATCTCTCACCCAAAACTCTAAGACTGCCGAAATATTCCTTGGCATCAACGGCATGCAAAACGCGTTCAACACTCTTATCCCTTTATTTGATTCAAAAGAAATCTACTACGCCTTCGGCGCCGGCAAAGGTGAAAATACTCCTCAAATCCAAAAGTTCTTCCACCAACTCCATCTTCAACGCATCAAAAAAAAGATACATTCAAAAATTATCTTTAATGAATCTTCTCGAGGTTTATTCCTCACTCAAGAAACCTCTCCCCTCATCCAAGCCAGATATCTCATAACTACCACTCCTGCTGCCATCAACATCTACAAACACTACACCCTCATTGCCATTCTCAACCAACCACTCCTAACCATTCTCATAAACAATCAAGAAACAGCTGACTCTTTTAGAGAATACTTTAAAGCGCTATGGCAAATTGCCAAGAAATAATCCTAAAAGAAAACACTATAACAATAAAAACACCTAAATCAAAACACCATTAACCATGCCTTCTTGCCCAGGTCGTGATGTAACCCGTACGCGACCAAGTGATGTTTCAACCACACAGCCTTTAGTAATAATGTTACGTCGAACTAAGTTCGCATTAGCCGGATTTTCAACTACATTTAAAATATCCATCTTCGTAGTTTTACCCTTTTTATCTGCCACATTGACTTGTTTGACCACTAAAAGAACTTCTCGCGTCTCGCCGCCTCGTGCTCGCTTAACTTGTACTTTCTTCGCATCACCTAACTTAGTATTTGCTGCATAACCTGCAACTTCGTATCCTCGTTTCCCACGTGAGAAATGATACCGTCCCCCACTGGGTTTGCGTAATGAACGTTCTGTTGATCGTGCCATATTCCTATAAAATTAGCCTCTGCTTTTTAAAGCTTTTGTTTTGAAAATCTCTAATCATTCCCTAAACTCCCCTCACTTCTTTTTTTGTTGAAATATCTTCTGCTTCAACGCCGCCTTGCCGCTCCACTCCAGCGCATGCTCTAACACTTCCTCAATATGTTCCACTGGAATAATTTTCACTTTCTCCAATTTCGTTTTCTCAATTACAATATCCTGTAAATTCGATTTAGGCACAATAATTGTCTTAATTCCTGTATCAATTGCTGCCTCTACTTTCGCAGATACTCCCCCCACTGGTAATACCTCTCCACGTACCGACAACGACCCCGTCATCGCCACATCTTGTTTCACCGGAATTTCTTTGAGTGCCGAAATAATTGCCGTTGCCACCGCAATCGATGCGGAATCCCCTTCCACTCCTTCATACGTCTGCAAGAACTGCACATAAATATCTCGTGTCTCTTTGATATCTTCCCCAAAATACTTCATAATAATCGCCGCAACATTTTTTACCGCCTCTTTAGCAATCTCACCCAATTTTCCCGTTGCAATAATTTCTGCTTTTCTACCTCCTACTGTCACTTCAGACTCTATAGGTAATAAAATGCCCGATGCCATCGTATCGCCGCCGCCAATAACCGCCAACCCATTCACTCGACCCACTTGCTTACCTGTTGTCATAATCACTTCATACTCTTTTTTACGTTCAATATATTTATCCGCCATTTGCTGTTCCAATGGTCGTGCTAATTTTAACGCTTCTCGTATATGCGTACGTGTTGCAAACTCGGCTCCTTCCTCTTTTGCCAAATCTCCCGCCGCTCGCACAAGCCCCCCTAAACCACGTAAATGTAACGTCAAATGCCCTTTTCTATTCGCTCGCTTGCGCGCTTCCTCAATCATCACTTTAATTCCTTCCTCATCAAAATGTGGTATTTTTCCATTTTCACGCACCACTTCCTGTGCCACAAATCTCGCAATCTTGCCTCTATTCTCCGGCGTATCAAGCATCGTATCATTCATATACACTTCATAACCATACCCTCGAATTCTAGAGCGTAGTGCCGGATGCATATTCTTAATCGTCTCAGGATTGCCCGCCGCCACTAATACAAAATCACAAGGCACCGCCTCTGTTCTCACCATCGCTCCAGCCGATCGCTCGGACTGACCCGTAATGGGAAACTTCTTCTCCTGTAATGCTGACAACAACTCTTGCTGTGTTCGCGGATGCAACGTCGCAATCTCATCAATAAATAATACTCCTAAATGCGCTTTATGAATCATTCCTGCAACCACGCGCTGATTCGCCGGCGTTCCTAATCCTCCTGACTGGAATGGATCATGTAACACATCTCCGAGCAACGCTCCCGCATGTGCTCCCGTCGCGTCAAAAAATGGCGCTTGTTTTCGTCCAAAATTATCCACAATCACTTTAGGCAGCAAAACATTTTGCATCTTAAACATCCTCGGCCCCATGCTCAACATAATCGAAAACGCCGCTAAAAATAACATTCCACCTAAGAAAAATGCCGTAAACATCAAATCCGACTTGTAATGATATCTCACCCACCACGGCGCAATAAACGTCAATAACGCCACAATAAACAACAAAATATTATTATTCTTCAGAACTTGGTTGCTATCTAACGTATGCTTCTTCACTTCTTCTCGTCCTTTACCTGCCGCAAACTCCCGCACTTGCGGATTATTCTCATCATTAGGATTCTGATACGCCAACAGATCTTTCAATTCAGAATTAGGCAGCAACTCTGCCAACGCCAAACCCAGCATACTCTTCCCCGTACCCGGTTCTCCTATTAATAGTACATGCCGTCGCTGCTGTGCCGCCTTGCGAATGATGTTCACCGCCTCATCTTGGCCCAGCACTCGATCTACAATCTTTGCCGGAATCTTAATCTGCTTTGTCGTCTTCATTGTCATCTTCATCGTTGAATTAGTCTCAGAAACCACAAATCCTCTTCTTCCTAAAGTCCTTTAAAAACCTTATGGTATGATTGTTAATTTGGTTCTTTTATTGCTGCTCTTTCATTCGATATATAAACACTCTATTCCAATCTTTATGAGAAAAAGCATTCTTCCTCAAATCAGCAGCTGCTCTATCTAAGCATTCTTTGAGTTGTTTGTCTTTAACAAAGGCAATCCCGTTAAGACTTGAAAGTGTATGTTTTGGATCACCAAAAAAAGTGCCAAAACATTTATAAAATAGTTATATTCTCACAATAGTATGGGAATATCCCTATTTTATAGCGGAAATTTAACTCAAGGAAAATCAGTAGATGAAGTAGTTTCTTATGTTCAAGCAATAGCTAAACAAGAGGGTCTTAGAAGTAAAAGAGCTGAAGATTTTGGTGATAATAAAAATTTTAAATTTCAAATTCCTCAGACCGTTATTGATAATCCAGATGATTCTCATTGGGCATATCCGAATAGAGAAAGAATAATGCAATATGCTCAAGATGCAAGACTACCTACCAACGGAAGATCTTATAATGATTTATGTCAAGCATTAAATTCTGTTCAGTTTACACAAGTTGGAGTATATTTATGGGTTCATGAACTGGCCGAACCATTAAGATTTCTTTTTGTTGAAGGAGATACCGAATTAACTGAACTTCGATTAGATTCACTGGAAGGGTTGGATAGAAGAGCAAAACCAATTTACTATGTTCATTTCCAAAGAGATAGCCTAGCCACAAAAACAGCATATGAACATGATCCTAAAGCTGATAAAAAAGCATTAAAAATCTTGAGAAAAGTGAACGATATATACTTTGGTGAAAAGATGAGAATTGTTCATAGATGAGAACTTCTTAATTCCATAACACACACCCTCGCTCTACAACTCACTCTCTCGTCCCTCTCCCCTTCACTGAAATATAAATCTCCTCAAACGGCTTCTCCTGTTCCATCTCAATCTTTTCATGATTCTCTAAATGTAATAACGGCACAAACGTCACCACTTTATCCTGTTTCATTGCCTGAGGTGGCAATAACTGTGTAAAACTCACCTTTTCTCCATTCACATTCTTCTCATTATAATACATCACCTTATGAAACACATCGCGAATCGCCTCTACAATATCCATCCTTCTCCCTGGCATAGTAAACTTCACAGGTCTAATCCGCGTCAACACTTTCTTCTTTGATGCCATCGCCTGCTGTAATGCCTCAACCAAATCCTGAATCGACACTTTTCTATTCCGTGGCTGTGGATTACGCGGGATTAATGCAAACTTCTCCCGCGCCCTCTTCTCGCGCGTTCCCTCATCCAACATCCCCAACAGCTCTTCCTCAATCTCTTGCTCCGATTGATGAATCAACGTATCAAATTTTGATAAATCATTATCCACTAGATGATCAGACTTCAACTTTAATAGAAACGCCGCCGCCAAAAGTATCTTCCCTGACACCCGTAAATTATTCTCCTGCATCAGTTTAATCGCTTGAATATATCGCTGCGTCAAAAGCGTAATATCAATGTCCCACGGATCCATCTGTTCAGTCTGCACTAAATCAACTAAGATACTCTTCCAGCTCAGCTCTTCCTGATTAAGCAACAAATCAAATATTTCTTCCTGCATTGTATTGATAAAAAGCTTTTTCTTCTTAAACCCTTCGCTCTTTTGTAAAGTCCTCACTTCTCTCTTTTCATCCCAGAATTCATCACTCAACCCCTACGAATCCCTCTTCTTTGTCAAGAGCGCCATCACTCCTAACAAAAACCTTTAAAAACAAGTGCCATTTTCCATTCTATTATGACAAATCTACCACGTATAATTTTATCTTTAATGATATTAAGCTTGCTTGTGTTCTCTCTTGTAATTGCACAAAACACCAATGATTCTAATCTAACACAACCCTCTTCCGATTCAAACTCGCAACCAACTGGCGCTGCAACAACAGAACCCGCAACTCCTCCCCCAGCCCCTCTCACTCCTCTGCAAATAACTATTCAAGTGGCTCCCGCAACCGGTTCTATTCCTCTCTTCACTATTTTTAACGTCACAAGTAATCTTCCCATTAGCTCTTATGTTTGGGATTTTAATGGCGATGGCAAAACCGATAGCACCTCTGCCAATCCAGACTACGTTTACTCCACAGATGGCATATATTCTATCAAAGTCACCGTTACAACGGCAGATAATCAAACTGCCAGTGCAACCACACAAGTAATCGCTAAAACCGCCATGACCGCAACCATTCTTGCCAATCCTTTATCTGGCTCTGCTCCTCTCATTGTTCAATACACCGTCGCCGCCACCGGAAAAGAACCATTCAAATACACTTGGGACTTCAACAATGACGGTTCCATTGATAGTACAAAACAAAACCCCGGCTTCACCTACGAAGACGTTGGCGAATACAACGCCACCCTCCAAATCACCGACGCCACCGGTAACACTCTGCAAAAAATCATCCCTATAACCGTCTCCAACTTCGATTCAAAACTCAAATTAGACTCTTATTTCCCCAAAACACTAGATTCAGGAGACAATCAAATAATAACCCTAATCATTATCAATGGTGGACAAAACACCGTAAAAGATATCTCCGCCAAAATCATTGGTACGGGCATAACCACCCTTAGCTCTTCCAGTATCAGTTCACTTAGCTCTGGCGATCAAGACTCTTTGGTTATCAAAGTAAACATAGCCGGTACTGATTCCATTGATGCCAAAGTCAAAATCAAAGACAAAACATTTCCTTTAAACATCACTATCACCAAACAAACGCAATATAGCAAAGACGAATTGCTCACTCAATTAACCAATCTCAAAGAAAACATCCAGCAGCAGGAAACTACTTATTATGAAAAAAAATCAGAAGGCTATTTAGTCTCCGAAATTTATGACAGCATCAAAGAAAGTAAAAAAAAGATTGAATCGGCTCAGCAGCAAATCTTAACCAACAAATTCGCTGATGCCAAAATTACTCTTGACCTTGTCAAAAGCTCACTTGATGACACCAATAAAAGTCTCGCCAACTCCAAACAAGAAGAACAAAGCTTTCTGCAATGGTTAGGGGGCAATATTGGTGTAATCGCGGCCATCATTACCGGGTTAGCCGCTATTGGTACAGGACTTAAATTCGTCTTTGACCATTTCAAAAAAGCCAGTGAAAAAGTAAGCGAAAAAGTCAAAGAGAAAATTGCCACAAAAAAAGACACCTCTGCGGATTTAAAAGCACCTTCCGAACATCACACCAAATCAGAAGAAAAAAAAGAAGAAGCTCCTCATCATAGCCATAGCGAATCAAAAGAGACGGACTCTGAATCCAAACCCGACAAATCCGAAGCCAAACCCGAAGCAAAAAAAGAGCACACTTCTGAAGCAAAAAAGCATAAAAAATAATTTCTATTTTTTTATAACTCTATTTCAAGTTCATCACATTTTTTTCTCCCCATTTCTCCCCATAGAAACATTTTTAAATCAGCCATAATCCTAACCCCTAGTCGGACCTGTGGTCTAGCGGTTATCTCTACCCAGAGATCGTAGATGACAGCGCCCTTACAATCATAAAGATAAGTGAGGCGTTAGTCCCCGGTTCAAATATTAGCGCCCGAGGCGATAATGCCTCGAACGCTAGTGAGAATGTCCGGGCAGGTCCACCATATTTATCTCTCCCGTTTAGATATTTTTCTCTAACCTCTCAATCCTCAATTTCTCTATCAACAGAATAATGTTGCTTTAATAATTCATATATTGTAATCAGACTCTGTGCTTTCTTGCGACGTCCGCATTCCTCGGCAATCTTACTCGCTTTTTTAATATGGGGAATACAACAGTCACAATTTGATATTTTTTCATATTTTTCAATTGCTTTGGTATACCACTCTTCTGCATCTGCAACATTTCCCAACCGTTTACAAATACGTGCTACCATTTCTGGATTCTCTTTGTTTTTATCTTTATTATATTGATTCACCGCTTTGTCATACAATCTCTTTATTTCTTCTGGATTGTGATCCAATTCTGCCAGGCGTGCTGCCTCATCAAGTTTTCCCCCTCGTTCATATAATTCCCTAGCCCAACTATTTTTCCCTATTCGTTCTGCCAGCTTTGCCGCATCAGAAAATTTGTTATGATTCTCATATTCCACTATTGCTCTCAAGAATAATCTCTCCGATTTGTCAATCTCTCCTTGTTGTCGAGCAAATATTGCCTCTCTTTCTTCAACTGAGGCATGTGCCAGTACTCTATAATTTGCTGCCATGCCTTCTTTATGAAATTTTTCCGCCAGAAGCGCCGCTCTTTCCCAATCGCAATTACTTCTCCCAATATATTCTTGCAATACTTCTTCCTGACATTGTTGTTTATATTGTTCTATCTCCCCCATCAATTCAGGAATTCCCTCTTGTGTTGCGAATTCTAAGAGTTTTTCTGTTTGTTCTAAATGTAATTCAAAACCTTTTATTTTTCTCATATCTTTGATTTCTCTTTGAATAGATTCTCTATAATACTCTCTCGCATCATCAAGATATCCAGCTTTTTTTGCTAAATCACCCCGTTCTCTCACTTGTCTATAATAGGTATCAGAAGTGATTTCCTCTCTTTTATCATACATCTGACGATACAATTCTTGCGCCTGTTGTGCTCTATTACACTTCTGAGCAATTTCTGCCGCAACGTTCAAATAACATACTGCTCCATGCCTATTTTTTTGTTCCTCACATTCACCAGACTTCCGTTCATACCACAAAATTGCTTGATCAATATACCTCGAGGGAAGTTCTATTTTCCCTGCTAAAAGTTCCACAAATTTAATTTGTTTCTCTTCTGACCCTATTTGTCTAATCGTATCTTCTAAATCATGTATTTCTGCCATATTCATTCTCTCCTTAACTGTGTGCAGTCATAATTGCGTATTCTCTAAATCTAAAATTTAACCCCTAACAAATAACAACTAATTAACAACCATATTTAAATAATAGTTCCCCTAGAAGGGGTTACAAAATGACAAATGAGCTTCAAACTATCTTAGCTGACCTAGGATTTACCGATGGCGAATCAAAAATCTACATCGCATTACTCCACATTGGCGAAACCAAAGTAGGCCCATTAATCAAATCCTCAGGCATCTCACGCTCCAAAGTCTATGATATCCTCGAACGCCTCATCGCAAAACAAGTAGTCAGTAAAATAGAAAAAAATGGCCTCCTCTTCTATCAACCTCTTCCTCCAAATTCTCTATTCAACATCATCAAAACCAAAGAAAAAAAAATTCACCAGCAGCAAACAGCACTTCAAACCATCTTACCCAAACTCTCACAATTACACCCAAAACAAGACTTTAATATCATGATCTATCAGGGATATGATGGATTTAAAACAATGATCGACAAAACAATCAACGAGCTCAATTCTAATGATACCTACGAAGCCATGGGAATTAGTCACACAACTGAATCTATGCGCCATTACGCCCGAAAAATTTACATAGCCCAGCAAACTAAACGATTTAAAGCAAGATCCATTTTTGATAGGCAAGGAATACACAAAGCCCAGGAGCGTAAAACTCCCTGGCACAAAATAAAAGTCTTACCTCTTAATTGGCATACTCCCGCTCTATTTACCATTTATAATAATACTGTAGGAATACACATTGGAAAAGACCAATCTATAATCTCCATTGTGATTAAAAATGAAGAGATAGCTAGATCTTTTCGCGCATCTTTTGCCGCCATGTGGGAAATTTCAAAATTCCTCTAACTGGAAGTCATAAAAGTATCACTCAAAATCCCTCTGGGAAATCTCTCCTAATACAACCCATAACTATAAAAACTCACAAACTCTCCTTGTCCTAAAAAGAGGTTAACACGATGCGTTTCAAAGTCAAAGACATGGATATCGCCACCGGTGGCATTTTCATTGTCATTCTCAATAAACTTGATGCCAAAAAGCTAGACCTACATTCCGGCGATCGCGTTCTCGTCAAACATGGTAGATTCGATGCGACCTGCATCTTAGATATCTCGCAGACAAAAAAAGCCGTTCCATCTGGCCAGATAGGCTTATTTGAAGAAGTACTCACTCAACTTCACATCAAACCTCCAAACTCTATCGAAATAGAATACGCCTCCAAACCCGAATCTGTCAATCACATCCGTGAGAAACTCTTCGGCAAACGTCTCAGTTACGAAGAAATGTATCATATCATGGATGACATCAGCCATGACCGTCTCACCGATGTAGAAAAAACCTATTTTGTCACCGCCTGTTTCACTCAAGGCCTAAACTCTGATGAAATCATTGATATGACCCGCGCCATGGTCGCAACCGGTGAAAAACTCAAACTCAAAGGGATGGTTCTCGATAAACATTGTATTGGTGGCATTCCTGGCAATCGCACAACCATGATTGTCATCCCCATCGTTGCCGCAGCTGGTTTTACCATTCCCAAAACCAGTTCTCGCGCTATCACATCCCCCGCAGGTACTGCAGATACCATGGAATGCCTCGCCAAAGTCGAACTTCCCGAATCCCGTATCAAACAAATCATTCACAACATTGGTACATGTATCGTCCATGGCGGTTCCATGAACCTCGCTCCCGCTGACGACAAAATCATCCAAGTCGAACACCCTCTCTCCATTGACGCCGAAGGCCAGCTCCTCGCCTCTGTCATGGCCAAAAAATATTCTGTTGGCGCCACGCACGTTCTCATCGATATCCCTATGGGTAAATCCACTAAAGCCAACACATGGAAAAAAGCAAAACATCTCAAACAAATGTTCGAACTCATTGGAAAAAAATTAGGCATGTTTGTCAAAGTAGTCATAACCGACGGCTCACAACCCATTGGCGACGGCGTTGGTCCGCTTTTAGAAGCTCAAGATGTCATGGCCGTTCTCCGAAATGATCCACATGCTCCTGCTGACTTAAAAAAGAAAGCCCTTCACATGGCGGGAATTCTGCTAGAAATGACCGGAAAATATAAAGACGGCGAAAAGATAGCCAAAGAAATTCTTGCCAGTGGTAAAGCCCTCAAAAAAATGAATCAAATCATTGCCGCCCAAGGCAAACAAAAAAAGCCAAAACTCGGTGAATTCCGCTACGCCCTTCGTGCTTCAAAAGTCGGTCGCATTAAATCCATTGACAATGAAATTATTTCTAAAATCGCCCGTATCGCCGGTGCTCCCGATGACAAAGGTGCAGGTTTATTCATCAACCATAAAGTTCATGACTTCGTACAAAAAAATGACATCCTCTACACTATCTACGCGCAAAGTCAATTCAAATTAAATCTTGCGCTTGACATCGCCAAAAAAGAGAGCGGCTATCAACTACATTAAAGATAAATAACTCAACTATCCCCCTGCAATAACCCCATGAAAAAGAAAAAAATAAAACAGATTGATGACTTTGACATCATGGACATCTTTGAGCAAGAAATCCGTAAAGTAGAACAAAGTCTCAACCAAATCGACCAATTCTATAAAAAAGATCTTCGTTTCCTCGATCGCCTCTCCGATTCCATCGCGCAAATTGGTGGTAGCTGGACATTTATCACTTTATTCATAATCATCCTCCTCTCTTGGATAATAACCAACACCTTTCTCTTAACCACCCACCCCTTCGACCCTTATCCTTTCATACTCTTAAACCTCTTCCTCTCAACCCTCGCGGCATTTCAAGCTCCCGTTATCCTAATGGCCCAGAATCGTTCCGCCAAACGAGAACAAGCCCGCTCCGAATTAGACTTAGAAAAAGACTTGCGTGACCTGCAAATCGATCAGCAATCCCATAAAATACTTCTCAACGTACATAATGATGTCAAACGTATCAAGAAAAAGTTGAAATTAAGCTAAGTTCAAAATAACCCTACTTCATCCCCGTACTCCCAAACCCCCCAACTCCCCGAGAAGTCGAATCCAACTCCTCCACTTCTAAAAGAGGCAGCTGTACCACTGGCTGAATCAACATCTGCGCAACCTTCTCCCCTGCGTTCACTTGGTAATCAATAGCTGACAAATTATGCACCACAATCTTAACCTCTCCACGATAGCCCGAATCAATCACTCCGGCCATCGTTTTAAGCCCATGCTTCGCTGCCATTCCTGACTTGTCCCAAATTAAACCCACATACCCTGCAGGAATTGCCATTGCTATCCCTGTTGCTATCACTCCTCGCTCACCCGATTTAATCACCACACTCTCACAAGCAAAAAAATCCATTCCCGCATCAGAAAGATGCGCATAGCAGGGCAATACCGCATCATTATTTAATTTTTTCAATTGAATCATAAAATAAAAAATTATCACTCATTGAAAAAGCTTTTGCTTGCAATATCTCCTTAGTGAATAAATTGAACCATAACATTTAAATATATGGTTAAAAACCATAATACTATGGTTAAAAATGGCTAATGAAAAAAATAATATCTTAAAACTGCTCATCGAACATCAAGAACAACGCCCCAGCATTCGAAAAATCGCAAAAATCAGAAAAATAAATTACAAATCGGCATATCAAGCACTCCAGAAACTCCATCAAGAAAAAATAATTGACATTATAAAATATGGAAATACTTCTCTCTGTCAGTTCAATCTACATTTTAATAGTTCTGTGTATACCATAGAATATAGTAGAAGAGAAGACCTCTTCAAAAACAAAAATTTTAAAGTGATACACGATAGATTATCAAATACCCCCTCACAATTCATCCTTCTTCTCTTTGGTTCATATGCCAAAAAGACACAAACCTCCCACTCTGATATTGATCTTCTTCTTATTACCAACTCCCCTCAAGAAATAGAATCAAAACTAAACCTTCTCCCACTCAATATTCACCTCACCTCCATAACCTATAACAATTTTACAACAATGCTTAAATCAAAAGAATTTAGTGTTGTCAGCGAAGCAATTAAAAAGAATATTATTTTATTTGGTATAGAAGATTATTATCGGTTGATTAACCATGCTTGATGAACAACGTATAAAAGAAGCAGAACACAATGTACAAAAATATCTAGACGACGGCCTTCTCAAAAAAGAATCATTCCAACCAGAAATTTACGCTATATTCCTTAAGAACGCCCAAGACAGCTTAGACATTGCCCAATTTTTACTTGTCAACAATAAATCTAATTAGTGGATTATTGTCACTTCCTACTATTCTATGTATTATATCGCCAATGCCGCTCTCTATAAATATCATTATAAAGTTGGCGAAAAAATATCTCATAAAGTCACTGCAGATGCTCTAATCGTCTTTATTCGAAACAAATTAAAAAAATCACTGCTCGAAGAATATGAAGAAGTACAACAACAAGCTCTCGCCGCTATAAAAACTGACTCCCTCTTAGAAAACTTTGATTTGGAACGAGAAAAAAGAAGCCGAGTTCAATATGAAACAAAAGAATTTGAACTTCACGCCAGAGCTAAAACCTCCCTACAACGCGCTAAAGAATTCACATTTGAGATAGAGAAAATATTAAAATAATCTACATCCTCCGACACAACACCAAAAATCCCGTATGCCCTAACATCTCAAACTCTGGACGCATAATTCGCTCCTCCACTTTCCACTGCCGCTCCAATAACTCCACCATCGCAAGCATCCGTATCTGCGATCCTCGCAGCGAATCAATAAACTCTTTCACCTGCAATATATTCGGAAGATACACCACTAAAAACCCGCCTAACTTTAACGCTTGAGCAACATGACCAATACATCTCCACGGTTCTGGCAAATCTAACGTCACTAAATCAACCTCTCGCTCTGAAATTCCATCATGCACATTAGCAAGCTTCAACGTCACATTATCTAACCCTAACAACTTCTTATTCTTCTCCAAAATCGTCCAATGTTCTTTATTCACCTCATACACAAACACTTCTCTGCATATATTTGCCAGCGAGAAACATAACATCCCCGATCCACCGCCCGCATCCACCACCCGTGAATTCTTATTCACCCCTGTTTTCACCAAAATCCATCCAATATCTTTGGCAATCATCACCTGCGGTCCACGTTGTATTTCCGCCAAGATATCACCAAACTGTGGTTCTAACACTAAAAATTTCTCTCCCTTCGTACTCTCAACTACGCCCGTATTCATCTTCAAATCTGTCTTATTAATCGTGCCATACGCCGTATGAAAATCATCATCCACATCTTTCACAAAGAATCGTTTGCCCAACTTACAATGCACCAATATCTTCTGAATCATTCTCATACTTCACAAAAGAAAGAGAATATTTTTAAAGCTTCCCTCAATAAATCACAACATGCCACAAACCCCTCACTCTCTTAAAATCACCCCCTTCTCTCCTCCAATTCCTCTAACTCCTCTAACTACCAAAAATCAGGGCAATTTCCCCAACAACAAAAAGACGTTTCTCACAAAACTCGACAAAAGCAAAAAAGGCGATATCGATCAACGCGCTCTTCCACTTCTCAACGCCATCAACCAACTTCCTAACTACTACACTACCTCTTCCTGCTCTGGTCGTGTCTACCTCTGGACTGGTTCTGGCAAAAAGAACGAAACACAATGGCTCAAAGTCAGCCACGACCTCATAGATGACTCTTTCTTCACCCTCTCCCAACCCACCCCTAATCTTGTCTGGCTCAGATTCGAACCATTCATTCTCCATATCTGCTGCAAAGATCTCAAGAGCGCCAATTATCTCCTCAACGAGGCCCATCTCCTCTACAAAAAAAGCTCTCTGTTGAGCATCTCAAAAAAAATCATCCTCGAAATTCGCTCCTCTGAACTCATTGAAATGCCTCTCTACGATAATCATCACCTCCTCTTCGACCAAGAATTCTCGTATCTCACCCAACTCATCAATCAACGCATGGTAAACATGTGGCAACGTATGGATAAATTTGAAGAAATGATACAAAAATTAAAACCATAACCCCCCTACAGAAAAATAACAATAAAAATAAAATAAGAAAAATTACTTCTTCTTTCGCATCACAAGTACCGCTAACGCCAGCACCAATGCAATAAACATCAATACACCAAGCACACCTAGTAACATCACATACGAATCGCTCTCACGGAACGATCCTTTGACCACTGTTTGTGATTCTTGTGCTTTTGCTTGTAATTGCTGTTGTAATGCTACAGACATCGCGGTAGCCTGATCGCTATTTGAAAATGTGGACTGCCCATTGCTCTGAGAAGAGCTCGTCAATCCACCACAATCTGACAACGTTAATGTTATCGTTTTTGTATCATCTAACGTTCCATCACGATACACTTCCACCGTTAAAGGATAACTTCCTGGCTTTGCTCCACTTGCATCAATATTCAAAACCGACGTATAGTCCGGCTCATCACCAGTTAACTTATCCAAACTTATCTTCTCTTGCTTGGCGTCTAACTTCAATGCGCTATTTTTCACATGAACCTCAATCGAATTCTCTTTATTTTTACCTTGGTTCTGTAAGTTCACCCGCATTGTCGTCTCTCTTGAACAAGATAATTGTGTCTCTGTCAACGTAGCATCTTTGATTGCCACTTTGTGTTTATCAAGATCAACTGAAACACTCTGGCTTACCATCACTTTCTGCTTTGAACCATCTTTGCCTGTTCCTTCTGCCGTAATTTCCACCGTATAGTCTTCCTGATCAATTTTTTCCTTGCTCACATCAACATCAACTGTAAAGTCTTGGCTATCTCCTGCATTGATATCTTCACTATCTGATTGCTCTTCAATATTATTGCCATCAACATCAAGCACTTTTACTGTCACACTTACACTATTTACATCTAAATTGAAATTATTCAACACTTTCACTTTAAATGCCGTACTCTCTTTCAACGAAAGTTTGCCGCTCTCTTTTCCTGCAACTTTAATCGTATCAATTGCCAAATAACTCTTGGTAATTAAATCAACATTTGCGGTAGTTCCCGCAGGAACTTCTGTACTTGTAACTTTTACCAACCCCATCTTATGCTTTCCACCTTCCTCATTCTTTGGCACGGTAATCTGTACAACCACATTATCAGACTGTCCTGGCCCCAATGTTTTTACAACATCATCTATCACTTTAGGAGAATATTTTGATATATCCGCAAGATTCAGCACCACATTATTCAATGCATCAACCGTACCCGTATTTGTCACGATAAATGAAAATGTCGTTGTATTGCCTAAATCCACATTTTCAATTGCGGGAATCGTGGAAATTGCAATACCTACCGCTTGTTTCTCTTGTACTTTATAGGTAGAAAAACCATCGACACTAAACACAAATTGTCCATTGGTATTTCCCAATATCGTACAAGTCGTACAAACTGCACTCTGCCCTTTCTCATCCACTTTTAAAATAACCGGAGTAGTAAACGTCTTATATAATGTAATTTTTGCCGGCTTATTCAATCCAGGATAATTTGCACTATCTACCCCTGCCAATCCATCCGCAATCGTAATTGCTTTATCCAAATCTAATACATTTGTTAGATCCACTTTTTGGACATACTCAATTTTCCCAAAAGATCCTGATTTTGTCTCCACAGTCAAACCATCCATTGCCGCTAATTGCTGTTTAGTTGGATTATCCCCCATATTTGTCTTCAAGTTCTGTGTAACTGGTTTGTTGCTCACCGTGACCGTCCATAGATTTGTTTGTTCTCCATTCAACTTGGCCTGTACTTTATATACTCCCAATTTTCCCGGAGAAAATGTATATGTTAACCCATTTGCCACCTGCACATCATCAACATACCACGTTACAAGATTTTCAAATCCTACTTTGTTAACTTTCACGCTAAAGAGCTGGCTTTGACTCTCCATAATGACTATACTATTACCCGCAGGCAAAGCTGACGCCACATCCAAACAACTATCTTTGCTTATATCGGCACTTGTTGTAACCGTGTTTCCTGGAAATTTTTCTACATCAAAATCATAATCCACAGACACACTATAAGAATGTTTTCCTGGCGTGCTAACCGTGATAGGAACGCTCTGTACAACAATTCCTCCATTTGGTGCAACTTTAAACGCCACCGCATTTCCCAAAACCAAACTAGCTTCTTTAATGGTAATTGTTCCCGTTTTTTCCACTTTACCAATATTTGTAATGGTAACATCAATTGCATCATCACTCTTGCATGCAAGCGTACTCTCTTTGGCTTTTGCCAAAACTTGTAAATCTGCTTTTTGTTTCACATTAATACTAAATGCAAAAGAATCTTGTTGTGCCTTATTTTCAAAATCCGTTACTGCCTTAGACCATAACGTAAGATCATACTTTCCTTCTACTGCACTCGCAGGCAGAGATACTTTAAACGTTTTCATACCTGATTCTTCTTTATTCTTTAAATTAAACCCACTTTGTGTTGCAAACTTAAACGTTGCATCATCTAAATACACTAAGCCCGCTACCAATTTTTCATCTAACGCATTGCTTAATTTGTAATGAATAACTACATCACTGAGCGGATTAACACTAAGTCCATTTGCTAATACATCCTCAACCGTTTTACCATTGATATCCACTACACTCAATCGTAAAATGGGTGCAACCTTAACCGTTGCTTTTTCTGTAAATGAAGATTTTAATGTTTTCTCATCCACTTGTATACTCAAATCAGAACTTCCTTCTTTATTTGCAGCAGGTTTTGCGCAGCTAAGGGTATGTCCATCCGCTTTCACAGAACAATCAACTAACGCTTTATTTGTTTGTCCATTAACCGGAATGGAAAATACAATTCCATAATCCGCGGGTATCTTTTTATCTTCATCAATATACTTATAGGTTCCATCCGCATTCTGTGCAAGTAAATCCACACTCGTCTCTGCCTGTGCATTCTTTGCAATAAATAACGCATTCTGTACCGCATCTGTTTTCAAACAAACACCCACATTCTTCACAGCTATTTGTTTTGAATCAGCAAAAACAAAATTACCATTATCATCAACAAACCAAGGGCTCACAATATATACATACAATGTTTGCGCTCCACTTACTTTTGATAGATCAACTGGAACTTTCACCGTAACCGATTTTCCCGCATCAATTTTTGCAGGATTTACGCCCGCAAAATCATCGGGAAAATGAACTTTAACTGTAGCACTAGTAACTGGTTTCCCATCCGTTCCAATTCCTGAAGCTGGTTGGTTTAATACCCACACTTCTGGGCCTAACGCATTAATCCCATTATTTACAATTTCCACACTTGTGGTTGTAACTTTAGAACAAGTTACCGTATCATCTGAAACACTCACACTATTAATAAACGCATTTTTAATTTTCTTAGTAACTGTAAACAGTAAATCAACCTGATCCCCATATTTCTTACCTGTCGCTGTTTCATCTCCTACTTTAACAGATACCGTAAATTTATCATCCACAATTGTTGATGGAACAACAAATTGAATTGATGTCGGGTAACTCCCTGGTTTCACTGCCCAAACTTTACTAATATATGCCACAAAATCATCTTTAAGATTACTCGTTGCACTCACTTGAACATAACCCAATAATTGTGAAATGAAATTATTATTATACGTAAACGCTAGCGTAACCTTATCCCCTGGTGAAACTGCTAACGCATCTTTTGGCGTATAAGACTTTCCTGCAATAGTAATCGTAAATGTTGCATCATTCTTAATACCTAACACCACATCATTAACATGAATTTTAAATGAAGATACTTGCGACTTCTCTTTTCCATCAGTTACCACCACTTTAATAACAAAATCGCCGCCTTTCACCGGTGTACCCACTAGCTTCATCTTATTTGTCGCATCTACTTTGAGAAATTGTAAATCAGAATCCGCCTCTGAAATCGCCAAATTTGCCAAATCCCCAACATCCGCATCTGTTGCAGTAACCACAATAGCATATTGTTCATCAACTGTTGCTACCTGATCAGCAATCGCATTAACAACTGGTGCTGCTGCTAAAGCTGACCACATACTCACAACTAATAATAATACAATTCCTATTGTCAATCCAACAAATTTCATATTTTTCTGTTTCATGGTGTGTACCTCATGGTAATTGTTAATCTAACTAATATAGTAAATATCCCTCGTTCTCGAACATAATTAGGGATATTTACTTATTAGTAGAATTCCACAAATGTTTGAAAATCATGGAATTCTACTATACATCTATCAAAAACATCCTCACAAATCACTCTTATTTACTTCTAGTAATCTTTTATTCATTTGAACAATAACACTAAACACAAAATAATCAATGCCAATACAAACACGACAACCACAATAATTATCCCCACAAGATAATCCTCTGCCGTATATGGCGCTTTTTCTTTTGTCAAAATGAGCGGATTAACGTTATTGTTCGCGTTATTCGCATTATTTGAAACACTTGAAGCCACACCTGGTGTTGCCGGCGTATTCTTAGCTCCTTTCACTGCAACCAAACCAGAACTTTGTTGTGTACCTGCTGCACTTTGTGTAGTCGTTTCATTCACATTAACAGTCTCAGCACTCGCAGCCGTTTTCGTTGGGCACTCTTTTACAATTAAAGTTGCTGTCTTCTTATCTGCCGGCACTGTAAAATCCATAAATGCACTAGCCGTAATCGTATATGTTCCTACTTTCAGTGTAGGGCTTACTTCCATATCCCATAAAGAAGTTTTTGTATTAGCTGTTGAAGACCCTTTATCCAATTGAAAATCCTCGCTCTTCTTCAATCCTAATGAACTACTCTCCACATTGAGTGTCACATGTTTCTGATTATTACTCCCTTGATTAGACACTTTTGTTACAATTTGAATGTTGCGTGGTGCACAATTAACCTCAATTGGGTCAAGTGTAATACTATCAATGCGCACATCATCTTTATTTCGTTGCACTCGCAGAGTCATCTTCCACTGTATCTTAAACTTAGCTTTATTTTGATCTTTTCCTTCTACTTTGATATCTGCGGTATAATCTCCTTCTTTCACATCTTGTGGCACATTAAACTCAATCACGCCATCTTTGAGTGAATCCATTTTATCACCCGCATTGATGCTGAAATCCGTCTCTTCATCAACCGTATCGCCAAAATCAGAATCATCTAGTTTCACACCAATAGTTCCATCAACATCACCATAATTATAATCACTATCGTAATGATTATCAATCACAAAACGCATCGAAATTTTATCCCCTGGCTTTATATTTTTAACTGAACCGCCATCACTACCCACATTCTTCTCTTCATTCCCATTCAAAGAAACCACAATCTTATTTAATTCAAGCTCAGGTAACACATTCACATTCACCTCAAATGTCTTATCCACTGTTGCAGATTTCACATGAATTTTTGCAATTGTCGGCGTTTGTCCCTGGTTTACTCCTGTTGGCGCTTTCAAATTAAGAATCAAATCTTTTCCAATTGCGGGAATCGCTGTATTAAGAGAATTAACTTTTGAACTATCTAACGTCAATGAATAGCGTGAATCCACTGGAATCACTTCAAACGTCGCATTTTCATTGGCATTCGTATCGGTGAACGTAACCGTTTTTGGCTGTAAATCTAAAGCCACATTATTATTGCTTCGCAACAAGCCATAATCCACATCAAGTGTAATTAGACTGGAGCTATCTGAGAGTTGAATATCTGCCTGCACAACCTGCATTAATAAAATCGTAATCAATAGTCCTAATAATAGTTTTGTAGATGTAATGGTGTCTACCCCCTGGGAGTTTTTATTCTAAAGTAGTTACTTTATATATAAATCTTTCGTAGCAAACACCTATTTTTTTGCATCATGCCAAATACTCACATCCCCTGCCGCAATCTTTAAAACCCCTCATTCTTTCCTCTAACTCCATGAAATATATCATCGAACATCTTGAAGCCAAACTCTATCCTTGGTGCCTCTTAGAATATACCCATATCTCTCAAATTGTCGGCAAACAAAACCTCATCTTTACTAATATCAAAACATCAGCACAAAAAAAGAAACTTCAACCTCTGGGTACAGTTCACACTCAAAGTGTTCGCCACATCCCTCTTGAGAAAGCGTGTATTCTCGATCCCTTCGCCGCATCCCCACT
The DNA here is from genome assembly GCA_023259115.1 of archaeon. Classification (GTDB taxonomy): domain Archaea; phylum Nanobdellota; class Nanobdellia; order Woesearchaeales; family GW2011-AR9; genus JACPNA01. The sequence goes on along the minus strand of JAHFQW010000003.1, from coordinate 12,575 downwards.
CACGCCACAGGATGCCCAAGAATTCACCTATATAATAATAGGTGGAATCTTAGGCGACCATCCCATGAAAGCTAGAACCAAAAAAGAACTCAGCCAATTCTGTAAAACCATTCTCACTCGCCATCTGGGTAAAGAACAATTCCCAACCGACAACGCCGTGTATGTTGCAAAAGAAATCCTTGAACATCACAAGACACTTAACGAATTCAAATACCAAGATACTTTAGAAATTACTATAGACAAAGGTGAATCCGTAGTTCTCCCTTTTCGTTACGTTCTTCTACATGGCAAACCCTTTCTTGCCCCTGGGTTCAAAGAATTCTTAAAAAAACAAAAAATGTTTTGAAGATATAAATATTTTTTGAATGTCACTAACACTATAACTGTAACCCCCATTGTTTTGAGGCGTAAGAAAACCACTTTAAAGTAACACTCTTACAAAAATATTATAAATAAACCTCTTCTTCACCTAAGTATCAACAACGGTAATTTCCCATGGCCCTACAACTCGGTGACGCATATCAAGAATATTACGGCAGTAGCAGCCAACAAATTTCTCTTCTTTTCACCCAGGGAAAAACACCACTGTCTATCTCCGATATCATGCAACGTCGTCTCGACGTGCGCAATATCCCCTCATTAAAACCATTTCATGATACTTGGTGGGACAATTATATCCATACCTGTGACCTCTTAGTATATGATCCGCAAAGCCAGAGTGGAAAAATTCTGATCTATGATCCTCAAGTAAAAGAACTTCTTCACCAAATCGATTTGGAAAAATATGTAGTGCATAACACCCTATTTCTGCCCGCCTATCTCACAAAACATCTTCCTGGCTTAAAATTATCCGAACATGACATCCGTCAATTACATGGAAAAAATTATACCCTAAATGAAGCAAAACAATCGCTTGTGTGGCAATATCTTGCGAGATCGCAAGAGAGACTAGAAGCATATGTTGATGCCGTAGCCCAAGAAACAGACAGCACCGCTTCTCTGATGCCTTTATATTTTGGGGGAAGTTCTATCTTCTCCACTGCCCAGCTCTGGTCTCTGTCCAGCCATGCTTGTAATTCCTCTGCAAAGAGCCTCTTCGACCTAGAAAACATGTACCTACGTCTTATTGGGATATAATCCTACCTCTCCCTAAACAGAACCAGCTCATTTTTCTCAAAAATAAAAAAAACAAACAAAAAGAGAAATCATCTACTTATGCCCTGCATAAAAGAACTTCTCAATTGACACATCACCCACATTATAATTCCCTGAACGTGGATGACTCGTAGAAGAAGAGCCTCCTCCGCTTCCTTGCGCACTTGCCGGCACACTCACTGGTCGTTCTGGCGAGGCAGATTGAATTCTAACTTCCCCGCTGCCTGCTGAACTCATAGCACCCGCTCGCACCGATGATAACTGTGAACGTAATGTTACAATCTCTTTTTCCATTCCTTCCACTTTCTCTTGGAACGCTCTCAATTGCGTGATGATATATTTGGTGTTCTTCTCCAAAATATCTTTCACTTTCTCCGATGATAAATCTGAATTATCTCCTGCCGCACCATTTCCTCCTTCTGCTCGTCGCGCTTCTTCTTTCACACCCGCCATCGTTTCACGAATAGAATTAAATCCTTCCGGATCACGATTATGATATACTGCCTCTGCTTGCTTCACCGCATCTTCTCTATCACTTGCAAGCCCTCGTCGCATCAAATCGACGGCCAACGTATTTATCTTCTGAATTCGTTCTACATCCATGGTACAGCCCTCTTTTCTATTTTTTAACTATTAGCAATGAGAATACCTCGACTCAATCTCACTTCTTTTTAAAAAACTTCAAAGAAACATCCGCTTATAATATTTTCTATTCTGCCTAATATATAGTAAATTGCCATAGAAATCAAACAATCTAGGCAGCTTCTCTACCACAAATCGCCTATAAAACCCCTATCCACACACCAACGGCACTTTAAACGGCAACGTGCCAATTATGCCTAACTTAACCAAGATCAGCCCCCCCAGTAGCCCAATCAATAAGCCCATAAAGAAATACTTCATCTCAATAAACTCAAGCTGTCCCCGTCTTTCCATATATAAAACACCAATACTTTTCTTCTTTTCACCTATTTACGGCGTACACACAAACGGCACCTGAAACGGAATAACATGCCTTGTTCCCAGCGCCACAAGAACTAGCGCCAACACTAACCCTAAAAGAAACCCTACAATAAAATAGTGGAACTCAATTTGTAACAATTGCCCTCTCTTTTCCATAACCCAAGTAAATTTTCTACCTATATAAATCTTTCTATTTACCTCAAAACACCACAAAGTTTATAAAGGGGAAGAAGAAATCCTATATAAATATACCTAAAATTAGGTTATATTGTTCTCACCTCCCATGATTCGCAAAACCCTCAAAGAGTGTCCAGAATGTGCTAGCCGCAATATTTTTCGTGACGTTGAAAAAGGCGAAACCATCTGTCGAGATTGTGGGTTAGTTATCGAAGATCGTATGATAGACTTCTCGCAAGAATGGCGTGACTTTGAAGACGACGGTGGCGGTAGTAAACGCCGAACTGGAGCACCCACTTCTGAAACCCAATTTGATAAAGGACTAGGAACCGAAGTAGGAACCACCTCTGACTTTTACAAACTTGGCTCAGACAAAGAACGCGACAAATTCTTTCGCTTACGTAAATGGAACATTCGTATAAGTACCGCCATTGAACGAAACTTAAAAGTCGCTCTTGCCGAATTAAAACGTGTCAGCTCTTTTCTCAGGCTTCCTCGATCCGTCGAAGAAGAAGCCGCAAGAATCTATCGTTTAGCCGTGCAAAAAGGCCTCGTACGTGGTCGATCCATGGAATCAGTTATCGCCGGCGCATTATATGCCGCCTGCCGACGTCATGAAATTCCCCGAACTCTAGATGAAATGTCCGAAGCCTCAGGAATTGAAAAGAAAGAAATCGGTCGCACCTACAGATTTGTCACCCGAGAACTCGGCATCAACATCAAACCAAGTAATCCTGCTGATTATATCCCTCGTTTCGCCTCCGCCCTCAAGCTTAGTCCCGAAACCCAATCCAAAGCTGTTGAAATCTTAGAGATGGCACGAGACATTGAACTCACCTCAGGACGTGGACCAACAGGCATTGCCGCAGCATCATTATACGTCTCAAGCTTATTGCATGGTGAAAAACGCACCCAGCGTGAAGTCGCTGACGTTGCGGGCGTCACCGAAGTCACCATTCGTAATCGCTATAAAGAACTGATAAAAAAACTCAAACTCAGTAAAGAAGTTGAAAAGAGTAAAAAGAAGTAAACCGTAATAGAGATATCTTTGGGTTCCATCCATCGCGGACTAAATATTCCAATCTTTTGTGGTTTTGTGTGTGTTGGAAGATAATATCATGCAGCATATAACTCTAGACCTCATCGTTCATCCTTGGTTTGGCATAAATCTCTTTTCCAAATTACCCTATGGCAATCACTTAGAAGACTACAACGTAATTGCTCATGTTCTAAAAGATCACAAAATCAATGGAGAACAGTATGCACATCGTTTATTAAATCTCTACACAAACCGTATTGCCCAGCATGCACACAACCCAGAATACCATGTCATGCTAATCCCTTTTCGGAGAAATTTATCATTTCTTCATTCTTTGCAGAATAATGCTCAAGAATTACTCGGTTCTCGTTTTAAATGTACTAACTCCCCATTGATTAATAATTCTGCTCTGACTCTATACCCCCAATTTACTCCTGGTTCCCATATCTCCATCAACGCCTATGGCGAACAAGCGTTATACTGTGTAGCAATCGAATGTTATACTTTATCCGATCTCTATAATAATGCCGGGATAAAAACAACTCAAAGAGTCATCTCAGAACTCTGCGGTGACCTCCCAGATGGCAAAAAAGAACTCTGTGGTGATTTTTCCCCCCACCCTGCCTCAACATTTCCCTCCTCAAAAAATATCTCTTCACAAGAAAAATGAATAGCAACTATCTTTCCAGACAAATTTAAATATAACATCTTCTTTTATAATCATATGTCCTTACCCACAAAAGACAAGAAAATAGAAAACATAAAGAAAAAAGTAGATTTGATTGAATCTAAATTATTACGGCCAGAAATAAAAGAAAGCGTAATACAGCATGAGGTGGCTATTCTGTGAAGAATAATCTTCTAAAAAAAGAGATTCAGCACACTAGCATAATATTTAATAAAAAATAAATTTTCATTTCCAACATGCAACTCACCCCCGAAGTCAAAGCGCAACTCGCCGAGCAAAAAAAAGACTGCGTCTTCTGTAAAATCATCAAAAAAGAAATTCCCGCAAAAATTGTCTTCGAAGACCCTGCAACGTTAGCCGTTCTCGACATCTACCCTGCCACCAAAGGCCACACCCTCTACCTACTCAAAGAACATTACCCCATCATGCCCTATCTGCCCGTAGAAGACTTCCATCATTTATTTGGTCTTCTCCCGCAACTCACCAAAGCCATCAAATCCGCCATGGTCTCAGTTGCCCTAAACATCTTCATCGCCAATGGTGGCGCCGCCGGACAGCAATACCCCCATTTCCTCATCCACCTCATGCCCCGCGACGAAGGCGACAACTTCTTCCCCCTCCTCTTCAACAAAAAAAATAAACCCCTCGCTCAAGACAAACTCCAGCAGATCCAATCCACCTTGCAGCAAATCATGCAAAACTATTTTCTCTCCTCTCCACAATTCTGGCACAACAGCAGTGGCACAATTCCCTCACACTTAACCAGCCTCGCCAAAACCAGTACAGTTCTCTACGAAGACGAAAAAGTCCTCTGTCTTCTCCCTACGAGCAATCTCATCGAGGGACATATCGAACTCTACAGTAAAACTGAACCCTATTATTTTGAAAAACTCTCCCAAACTGATGCCATCCACTTCTTCACAGTTGCTTCATTTGTGGCATCACTCCAATTTCAAATCCTCCAATGCCAAGGCACAAACTTAATCATCAAATCAGGCATCACTGATGACAATAAATCAGGCACACTCTGCCTCAATATTCTTCCTCGCACCCAAAACGACTCCTTGCAATCACTGCACTGGGAACCAAAACAACCAACCTATAAATTAGAAGACATCGAAGCCAAAATCAAAGACAAAACCTGGAATATAAAATATAAAATAGAATCTCCCAAAGAACCACCTAAACCAGAACCAAAAAAATCATCTCCCTTCGCAACACTCTCATCCGCTCAACCCTCTTCATCTAAAGCCCTCTCCGTAGAAGATGAAATTGCCAAAGCCATTGAAAAAGCGCAAAGAATATAATTATAATCGAATGATCTCTTTATTTTTAAGAGAGTGTTTAAACAATCTAATTTTATATTTTTTAGAAGGAATAACCTCACTCCCCTCATGTGACTCATATAAAATTAAAGCAGTACGACTAAGAGGAATTATTTCCAACTGACTATAAAAAGTATAATCCAAACCATCGTTTGATCGTGTTCTATTTCTATTAATAACTCTTTTCTTTATTTTTCCTTTTAATAATTTATATTCTGCCCCAGAATCACCATCTTCATCATCTGCTGAACGTACACCAACCCATATAACTAATTTCTTACCCTCTTAAAAAAATATTTATGTTTAGAAAATGTTAGAGATAATTCCCGTAGAATCTTAAAAATTCTCCTCAATACTTTCTTCATTTTAATTAAAAAAGTAAAGTACTTTAAATATCTCACTATCCTTCTTTATTCAAACTAATATCTCTACCTTACTCCTCTCGCTCAATCTCTCGCATCCACTTCACAAATTCTAAATGTTTCAACTTCACTCCTTTTTGTTCCACCACTTTTGCTGCAAGTAATGACCCTAACTTTCCTGCTTTCGCCAAATCCCATTCCCGACAATACCCATATAAAAATCCTGCCGCAAATGTATCTCCTGCCCCAGTCGTATCAATTGCTTTAGCCATAAACGGCGCAATGTATGAAATCTCACCATTATTATACACCATCGAACCTTCTTTGCCTAATTTCACAATCGCAATATCGACATCCTCTCCTAATACCTTAGCTGCCTCCACTTCCTCTTTCCCTGTAAACTCTCGCGCTTCCGTCTCATTCACAAATACAATATCTGCATACTTCTTCACCACATCCTGCAGCACCTCTCGTTGCCGTCGAATTAACCCCGGATCAGCTAAATCAATCGAAATTTTCGTGCCATGCTTTTTCGCCATCTCCATTGCATAAAAAATTACTTCCTGCGTTTTCCCCTCTAATTGATACGCCTCAATATGTAACACTCGACTTAAAGCAATATCCTCTTCAATCACATCCTCTTTTGCCACATGAATCCCCGCGCCTAAATGCACAGAAAATGTCCGCTGCGCATCTGGCGTAATAAACCCAATTGCATGTCCTGTAATCCCTTGGTGCTTTTTCATCTTTGTAACAACAGCATGATCTTGTAATGCTTCAATATACCAATCAGCATGTTTGTCCTCACCCACTTTTCCACAAAAGATAACCTTAGCACCAAGCAACGCCAACCCTCGCATGGTATTTGCGCAAGAACCGCCAGGAACCATTTCAATCTCTAAGTTCTGGTGGTGTAATTTTTGTAATACTTCCTTTGCTTTAGTTTCATCCACTAAATGCATCTCACCTTTTTTCAGATTAAAATCAAGCAATGTCTTATCATCAACTTCTACAAGAAAATCCATAATCGTATTTCCTAAACCAATAACATCGTATTTTTTGTTCATAAATACCACTCTCCTAATCCCCCTCAAATTCCACTAACCAAAACAAATCATATCTCTTTAACTTTTCAATTCCTTGCAACTCCGGTAGATTTACCACAAACCCACATCCCTCCACTTTCCCTCCCACTTTCTCAACCAATTGACACGCCGCATTCATTGTCCCCCCCGTTGCTAACAAATCATCAATAATCAATACTTTATCTCCAGACACCATCGCATTCGTATGCACCTCAATCGTATCCACTCCATACTCTAACGCATACTCCTGCGAAATCGTCTGCGCCGGCAATTTTCCTTTCTTACGAATCAACACAAACGGTAATTTCATCTCATGTGCCAACGCCGCTCCAAACACAAAACCGCGTGACTCAATTCCCGCAATTTTTGTAATCCCTCGTTTGGTATACTGCTCTACAAATCGTGAAATACAATACCTAAATGCTTCTGGATGCAGTAGTAATGTTGTAATATCCCTAAACATAACTCCCTGCTTTGGCCAGTTAGGTACTGTACGAATAACTTTTGTTAAATCCATTTTTTGATCACCATATAATTTTAAATTTTAAGTACGGTTTGTTTTAACACATTCGTAACTGTATCCACATTCGCTGCAAATACTTTCAAGATATCATCCCACGTCACAGGTTCAACATCATCAAATAAACAATCATAATCCGTACTCATCGCAATCGCCGCATACGGCAATCCCAGTTCATTTGCCAGAATCGCTTCCGGTGCAATACTCATATTAATCACATCTGCTCCCCACAATCGAAACATCTTACTCTCCGCTTTGGTAGAAAAACGTGGACCTTCAATTGTAATGACTGTACCTGTTTTATGATATCGTAATTCTGATTCTCGACATATCTCAATTAGTTTTTCGCGTAGTACTGTAGAAAAAGGTTGTGCCATCGCCGTATGCTTCACCTCACCTGCTTTAAACTCCTCAAAAAAAGACACTTTCCGATGGCGGGTAAAATCAATAAATTGGTCAAGAATAACCAAATCTCCGCGCATAATATCTTTACGTAAACTCCCGCACGCCGTAGTTGCTATAATATGTGTACACCCCACTTCTCGCAGAGCCCACATATTTGCCAAATTATTCACCTGCGTTGGTGGAATACTATGATCTCGCCCATGCCGAGCAAGTAACACCACCTCTACTCCATTAATCTGTCCCACTTTTAATGGCGAAGACATCTTCCCATACGGCGTATCAATAATCACATCTCGCCCATCCTGTAAAATATCGGGATTATCCAACCCCGAACCCCCAATGATGCCAATTTTAGTCATAAAAATAAAGAGAATCACCCTTCTTTATATTAATTACGGGTTACAAATAGTCAACATTTTATTTTCCCGCCTGGTTCCAAATCAACTCAAAATAATGCGTATACGAATCTGCCGCTTCTTTATTGTGCAGTAATACTCCAAAAGGTTTATCTGTCCAAATAATAATTCCTATTTTATCATTTCGAATAATCGTCTCAGTCAACGGTTCAAAATTTGTGTGGGTAAATTTATATTCTGCTTTGGGATACCTATTTATTTCACACCATTGTCGAAGAGATTCATTAAAAATCAATTTAGCCCTGATTCGCCTAGTTGCTCTTTTCTTATGATAACTCACCCACCACGCCTCCCCCATCATTAAAGATTTGACACAAGAACCAACGGTGTAATGATTCTCTCCACCTGCTTCTAAAAGCTCATAGAGTAATTCTCTAATTCCTTTAACCCCCCTAAATGTAATTACTTCTGGCTTTTCTCTCGATTGCCGTTGTTTGAGTAACAATTCGGGTAATATCTGCTCAAAACGCTCCTTTTTTTCATTCATGTATTCTATAATATGCCTCGGATTTGCCGCCTGATAATGATTTCTCTTCCCCTCTTTTACAAATGTGACAAACCCTTTGTCTATAAGCTTATTTAACGTCATGTGAACCACGGAATTTTGCAACCCTGCTTTCTCTAGAATTGGCCCAGCCGTTGCCGTTCCTAGTTCTAATAATGCAAGATACACTTTAATTTCCGCAGTACTCAAGCCAATATCTTCTAATATCTTTGTATCCATAATCAAAATAATCTTCTCTATTATTTAAACACTTCGTTTCATCCTCCAAAAATGGAGAACAATAATTTATATACTCTCCCCAATAAATAATCACTTTAAAATGATTAAAATTTAAATCGCCGAGGAAAATAAAATGACACAACCACCACCTATTGAAATCGTTAGAGGAGATTTGCTTAAAGCCTACAATCAACTCCAACCCGGTACACTGCTTCACGTAGACGAATTAATGAACGCACGCAGAAAAGATGTACAAATACAGAAATATCAATTCTACACTCCGGATGGTCAAATATATTACACACATAATGAGATACCCTATCTTGCTATCACTCGCGAAGCTAATAATCCGCTCTTCAGACATCTCGCTGACGGATTCGAAAATGGTGTAATGACTTCCTCATACTGGGATGATAACAATTCCTATTATCAATTAGTAGTGCGGCACAATAAAAATTACCAGCCAGATGGCAGTGAAGCGTGGAACGCCATGCGAGCAAAAGATACAGTTACCATAGATTTAAGCCAGCTTCGTTTGCAAGAAATTACTCCTGGGGGTCATTCATCCCATTTTTCTTTGAACATTGATACACAAAAGTATCAAACGCAACTCAATTCAGAAGAACGTAAATTCGTTGAGCGTATCTATGGCAGCGGAACTGATCTCACTGAAAATATGGCCATGCTTGCTGATGCTCATATTTCTCAAACAAGTATTTCTGTGCTAGATCCCCGTTTTGTTAGACGCTATGCCACAAAGACTTGTGATAATTATGTCTTCATACGTGACTCATGGCTGCACAATTTTAGTCCTAATCTCTCTCAGTTCTGGGCTCTTAATTATCAAGATAGCAATATCTACACAACTGTTACTCTTGCGGGCGCACGAAAAGAAAATCAATAAATATTTTAGGGCTAGAAAAAGATGATACCAAACCAAAAAGAATTGTTCTCTCTGGTAAATGCCCTGTCTTTAAAAGATCTTGATATAATCCCCTATCGGGGAAGAAATTATTGGCTTCAAATAACAGAGAATCTAGAACCTCCTGCCTGGTATTCCACCTCTACTTTAGTTGATGGCGCTGACATATACATAGATAAACAAAAGATTCCTCATAAATTCCTGAAACCCGTAATCTTACATGAAATCATCGAAGCCGATTTATCCATTCATCAAAATATCCCTCTGCAAAGAGCGCATCAACTTGCAAAAGAGGGGGATAGAACCTATGCCTCACTGTTTCTCTCGTCAACCCAAATAAAAGAATATGAAAAACTAAGAGAAAGACTTGAGGCTTCTTTTGGACCATTAGGGATTTAGAAACAATCTAACAAATCAGTTAAACATAGTCTTCTGGATATATTTTCCTCAAAAAGTAAAAAACCCCATCGCAGCAAGCAGCGGGGCATTCAATAGGATCAATGGATTTTTACTCTTGAATGCACAAAAATCAATGATTTTTGGCACGCTGAAAATGCGATAACATTTTCATCGAATGTAGTCGTCACAGCAAGCTGTGGGGCATTAGACCCATTTTCATTGAATTAAAAAAATACAAACTTCTCAATACCTATAATGCTCCGCTTTATACGGCCCATCTTTGGCAATGTTTAAATACGCTGCCTGCGCATCAGTGAGTGTATCAATCACCACTCCAATTTTGTGCAAATGCAATCGCGCCACTTCTTCATCTAATTTCTTTGGCAGCACATACACACCAATCGCGTGCTTTTTCGTCCACAATTCTAATTGCGCCAGCACCTGATTCGTAAACGACGTACTCATCACAAACGATGGATGTCCGGTCGCACAACCTAAATTAACTAATCGCCCCTCCGCCAACACATACATCTCTCGCCCATTTTGAAACGTATATTTATCATACTGTGGTTTGATCTCAAGCTTTCTCGCCCCCGACTTCGTATTCAGCCACTCCATATCAATCTCACAATCAAAATGACCAATGTTGCACACAATCGCTTGATCTTTCATTGCGTTAAAATGTCTATCTACAATAATATCCCGGCAACCCGTTGTCGTTACAAAAATATCTCCCTCACGCACGGCATCATCCATTTTCTTAACACAATACCCCTCCATTGCCGCCTGCAGCGCATTAATCGGATCAATCTCCGTCACAATCACTCGACAGCCATACCCTCGCAAAGATTGTGCGCAGCCTTTTCCAACGTCACCATATCCTGCAACTACTGCCACCTTACCAGCTAACATCACATCCGTTGCGCGTTTAATCCCATCAACCAGACTCTCCCGACAGCCATACAAATTATCAAACTTAGATTTAGTAACCGAATCATTCACATTAATCGCGGGGACGAGCAACTTTTTCTCTTTCATCATCTGATACAAGCGATGTACTCCCGTCGTTGTTTCCTCAGAAATCCCTCTCATATCTCCCACCGTCTCATGCCATTTCTGTCCATGCGCACGTAATTCCTCGTTCAACAATCGATTAATAATTCGTAAATCCTCTGATCCTTCATCCGAATGAAGAAGAGCATTATTATTCTCCCCTTCATATCCTCGATGCACAAACAACGTTGCATCTCCCCCATCATCAACAATTAAATTTGGTCCTTTACCCGAAAAATTCAACGCCTGCTGTGTGCACCACCAATATTCTTCTAAATTCTCTCCTTTCCATGCAAACACCGGAATCCCTGCCTTAGCAATTGCTGCTGCCGCATGATCTTGTGTTGAGAAAATATTACATGATGCCCAACGCACACTCGCTCCCAGAGCCGTCAACGTCTCAATCAATACCGCAGTTTGAATCGTCATATGCAGCGAACCCGTAATTCGTGCACCAGCCAACGGTTTCTCTTTCGCATACTTCTCACGAATCGCCATTAATCCAGGCATCTCTTTCTCGGCAATTGTAATCTCGCGTCGCCCCCAATCTGCTACAGAAATATCTTTTACTTTATAATCAGTCATATGTTCCACCCTCATTTTGTTTATTGCACTCATTTTCTAGTTAGGGGTATATAAAAGTTTAGAAAGAAAAATCTGCATCCTTATTTAAAATTTAGCGCATATAGTAAACTGCGTTACTTATAGCACATCCCTATTTACAACAAAACCATCTTATACACGCAGTTTACTTACAAGAAATACGAAAACTATCGTATTTCTGTACACACAAAATAGGAAAACTATCCTATTTGTGCACAGACAAAATCGCGGTTTTGTCTTGTGGAAAATAAATCATTATTTATTTTCTTGTATTAGAATAACTGTGCCAAATGTGATATAACTTGCGCAGTTATCTCATATTTGGAAAAGCATGTAATCGATATTCTTCCTCGGTCAGATCGCGTAACGCTTTTCCCGTACGTGAATCCACCACGTCTCCTCCTTTTATACCAAATTCCAGTTGTTGGGTAAGTTCAGGTAGAGGGATACGTTCTTCATAGACCCCGCTGCCAAAATGAGAACTTGATGCCATATCATACGCTATTTTGAGAGTACCGCTCTTCTCATCATAAAACCAAGAAAACGGCGATTCAGAAAACCCCGTACGACGAAAATAGAGTTCATTATGTTCTATTCGTAAAGATTTAGAAATAATGGGTATACATGGTTTTTCTTCATAGTCACGCTGCCTTTGATCCTCATCCAAGCGCGTGGCGAGCAGTTCCAATGATTCAGTAAGAGAATAATACACTCTCATCTTTATTATAGAAGAGAAAGC
>JAHFQW010000021.1 GCA_023259115.1 archaeon | reverse complement strand
TCCACCTTCCTCAAATACCCTTCCGGCACATACGTAAAACTCAATCCCCCTCCTCTATTATCATACATTACTTTATAGCCCCACGTATCTACACCTAATCGAAAATGATGTATCCATTTCACATCAACAACTCTCCCCGTATCACTCCTAATCCACCCTTGTACTTTTACTTTTTCATCAATAGAATATTCTGGTTCATCACCCATTTTTCACACCAACACACGTCTAATTCGTGCTGCTTCTTTTTCACTCTGCTTCATCTCAAGCGCACTATACACTCCTTTAATAGCAATATAACTTGAAGTGGATTCAATACCACGTTTAATATCTGCAAAACACAATTTCGAATCCGAAACCAACAAACCATTTGCCTCCACAACAATTGAATACTGATTTTGATAAGGCATATTAACATAAAAATGTGTAACTATAACCTTCGCATTATCAACCGTAGGTACAACCCCATGGTATTCTTTTTGTTCATAATTATCTCGACTCTCATCTTTAAATATCCACTCTTGCACACGCTGCGTAAGTGCAATCACTTCTTCCAATTGTAATAAACCATTTGTCATAGAATAATACCTCACTCCATCAGATTTATAAATCATTCTCAAAAAAATTACTAATACGCCCTAATTGCTCAATTCAATTCACCACGTTCTCCCCTAACATTTTCACATTCACTTTCACATCATACTCTGTTGACAGAAACAACCGCACCCCATCATACAATTCCTTCTCTTGATTCACAGAATACAACTCCAAATAAATTCCTGGCAATTTCAACCCCGCAACTTCTCGACGTACATCGCACGCATACTCATCACGTAACTTTTCATCTGCAATCAAACTCTCAAGCTGCACCACCCGTTGATACGGCACCACAATCTCATCATACGCAATTGAACCCAGCTGTTCTTTATGCTCATTCAGAAACACATAAAAACCCAATTCTCTTGCCTCATCCTCTCCATTCCAATATGAATTGCCCCGCTTTAAAATCCCTCTCCTCGATGCACAATTCATCAATACCTGCTCTCGAAAAAAACATTTTTCCTCATCTCTCAAAGATCGCAGTGAAATATCTACCAAATCTTCCAATGCGACATAGTTTCTCCCAGCAACATTTCGAAACAGCAGAAAATGAGGCGTCACAAACAATTCTGTCATAATGACTAAAATACATTTTAATTTAAAAACTTTGCCAAAAATCAGGCTAATATGAAACCCTCGCCAAAGGGCAAGTGAGCACAAGGGGCATTCGTATAGTAAATTGCTATAGAAATCTAACATTCTTAGCAATTTTTATAGAGAACTTTGAATAACATTTTATTTTATCAATTCAAAGTTCTTCTTAAATGAGTTTGACAAGTAAAAATCACTTGCCTATTTGAACACTTGATGTGATTTTTACTCTTGAAAATGGTTTTTGCATTTTCATTGAATCGAATATAGTTATTCAAACTCATTTATATATTGAAATTCGCAACATTTTTTTTGATTTCTTAACTAGGTCTAATACCCCGTAGCTCTGCTGCGATTGGGATTTTTTATTTCTTGCGAATTTCACTATAAGACAAACCATGCCCTCCCTCTCGAAAAAATATTTCATCTTATACCAAAAGCACTAATTAATCGTACAAAATAATTGGTGCCCCTGTATATATAAAAGCACGAACAAACACACAATAAAGAAACTACTTTATTGGTGCACAAATGTGATATTCTTCACATTTTGTGTATACAAATATTTCGTACTTTTAGTAGGATACGATTTCACTTTGAGGGAAGGTGCGAACAAGAGGATTACATATTAGCCCAAAAATCAATCTAAATTAAGAATTAACAAACCAAAAGAAAGATTATTAAACACACCTTATTTAATTGAATCATGACAAAAATAATAATTAGTTTAATAACTCTCTTTTTTTTACTTAGCAGCTGTAATACGCAAGAAAATAAAATTACTCAAAATAATTTTAATCAAATAAATCAAAGTAATTATATAGAAAAAGTAATAATCATACCACCGAATAAATCAATAATATCTGCAGAAAAAAATCAAACAATGATTTCACAAATTGAAGAAAAAAATAATTATTCTAAACAAAAAAATAAAAACATAAATAGAAATCTCAAAAAAACATCAATAAAAAAAAATGATGTACAACCAATTCTTACTAATATCCAGACATCTATAAAAAATATTAATTCAACAATTAATATAAACATTAATAATTTAATAATTAATGTAACATCACCCCCACAACCTAAAGAAGAAAAATACATTTGGCATAATAATATTTATACTACGCAATTTTATATAGGTACACCCGGTTCAAATGGGGCTGGAGCATGGGATATGGATTGGGTACAACATTATGGGGGCATAGATGACCCAATTCATAGAAAAGAATATTATCCCCTCAATTTTATTCCAAGAGAAAACCCATTTTATTTCGCATTGCCTTATTCCGATTTAGATTCAAATGGAATAAAAAGAGCAAATATAATCCAAATTCCCTGGTATAAACAAAGTAATATAGATAAATCAATAATTAAAAATAAATGGATTGAAATAAAAAATAAAGATAAAATTTGTTATGGTCAATGGGAAGATTGTGGTCCTATAAGTCCAGAACATCCTGAATGTGACGATTTTGAATATATTTTTGGAAAATTTAACATACCAACAACTTATCCTTCAAAAGGAATACAACCAGGCCTTGATATATCTCCAGCTCTTAGCGATTGTTTAGGTATGGATGCTCCAAATGATCTTGTATTTGGACATACAGATGGGTATACTTCATGGAAATTTATTGATGAAATAGATCTCCCAAATGGTCCATGGAAAGAAATTATTACCACTTCACAAGTCAATTGGCACTAGAAAACATTAAAATATTGTGTTAATTGGGTGTAAAATAACTACTCAGATTATAAAATTACTTAATAGTAGTAAAATAGAGAAAAGTTTATAAATAAACACCAATTATCTCCACTTATGACAGATAATTATCTTAAAAACGTTATAATTGGTTTGACCTTAGCAAGCCTAGGTTACTGTACAGGTCAGCAATTAAAAAAAAGCAAAACAAAGGATATTTCCTCTGTTGTCACACCTAGCGCAGAACCAAAACCACTCAACGATGATTGTCTTGTCCCACTAACATACGCCCAAACCAACGGCGGCAATTCTCACAACCTCTATAAAACCCCTTTCGGCGTAGAAATGAAAACAGCTAGACGACGAGACACCCCTGGCTGGATTGGCTACGACAAAACAAGAAGTCTCTACTTCCGCTCCGGCTCAGAAATGTGGTACGATCAAAACGCCGATTCAAAAACCCACTTCTTCAAAGATGGTTACATGCCCATGGGCAATGAAATGGCCTGTGCTCTTGCCCAAGAAATGTTAAAATAAACAACTAAACCAACACACCATGAGACAAATTCTCTCATTTGAGCAATATTTGGAAAAAGCAGCGATCTACGCCCGAGCCGGTGACCTTATTTTTATGGATGTCGCATTAGAAAATGCCTCGCGTTGGTCCATCATACTCAACCAAGACATCAGCACCCAGAGAACAGAAATCGAACACACGGGATATTACCATGCCATTCCTCTCTTGTTAGCCCAAGCCCAAGAATACGCCCAGCAATATAAACTACGAAGAATGGAATCCTACTTAACTGATGCAAAAAAATATGCTAGTCTTGTTGGAGAAGACATCTCATCAAAAATCAGAGAAATACGAAAAATAACATTGAATTAAAATATTTCTAACAAAAATACTAATCACCAAATATAACAAAAATAAAAAAGAGTAAAAATCCTCCTCTTCTATCCCACATACCCCATTCCTTTCTCCTCTTGGATTTCTTCCGCTTTGTGGCTCTTCTGCACAATCTCTTTGAGCTTCTCTTCAAACATCATCGCCTGCTTAAGTAGCGGCTTAGGATCAACTTCTAAATTGGCATAAGAATCCAATGCCCGAATAATTTCCGCCGCCGCTTTACTATCCGGTAAATTACTCTTCGCCTCCGCAAATAACGCCAATATCGGTATTTTAATATGCTTCGCCAGCAAAGCTCCCGTCACACCAACCACAATTCCTTCTTTGAGAGGATTCGCAACTCCTTCAAACTTCTTTGC
Organism: archaeon; assembly: GCA_023259115.1. GTDB lineage: Archaea > Nanobdellota > Nanobdellia > Woesearchaeales > GW2011-AR9 > JACPNA01. Next base: position 19,894 of record JAHFQW010000021.1, on the reverse strand, counting down.
AATCGCTCCATCTTTTGTCGTATAATAAAACACTCTTGACGCATCCGGATTTGGTGAACCAACCCCTTCCAAAGAAATAATCTCCTTGGCTTGCAGCTGCTCCGCCAAATCAATAATCACATCTGCTAACTTCCACCCCAAATTCTTCCCAATATTAATCGCATGAATTAACACCATATTATACTCTTTATTATAATGAATCGACACCGGTTCCACAATCTTGCTATCATGCACCGCAATCATCGCCGGCACCTCATCCATCTCAATAATCCCAATCTTCTCTGTATCCAAATGCTCCATCAAAAATTCCGTTGCAATCGTTCCAATCAATCCAAACCCCGGAAAGCCTTCCACAATCGTTACATTCTTTGGTTTTTTTGTTAAAATTAATTTCATACCACATCACCTTTTTTTTATTATCTTTAAATCAAATAAGCACCTATCCTAACCTGAATAAAACAGACTTTTTAAGCCTTTCGACAACCTCAACAATTATTTTATATCCAGAAAATAGATTACCAAAATAAATTATTACTAAAAAGTAGTATTAGAAGAAAAAGTTTATAAACTAACCCCCAACCCTCAGAACAACATGGCCACTCTGCTATTTCCCGGACGACATATCGTAAATACCCGCTTCCAAGAAGAATATTTATTTCAAGTATTACAACGTCCACTAGCCCAATTAGACATTTTAGGCCAAACCAACATCCCAAAAGATCAAACCCTAGACCAAATCATATTCGCCATAACCTCCATAAATCAGGAACATTCACGGTACAATCCCATTAATGGCATGCATCGCTTCATAAGCGTAGATCGTTTTGCCCAGCAATTTCGCATCGCTCTCGGTGTTGATGTGCGTATTGTAGGCATTCCTCATTATCATGCCATAGGCAAATTTGCTCAATACACCCTCAAAGAGATCAGTGAACAAACCGAACAAGAAATCCAGTTACATCCCAAAAATACTCTCGTGCTCAGCTCCACCCCTGCTGTGCAACAAATGTACCAACAATTAGGTTTTGCTATTCTACCCGCAGAATTACAATCTCTTAATCCAAAACAGTATCGTGCACCTCTCCCAATTGACATTGTCAAAAAAATTGCCGCAACCGCAGAAAACTGGCAGCAAGACGGAGAAATACGCACACAATTATCACCTGCAACTATAAGTACTTGGATTCATTTTCCCGAAATTGCTAAAAAAGTAATATGGCTGTATAAAGACCCTTTATTAAATGAACATGGCAGTCTAACCGCAACACGTGATTATTTCACCTACACCCAAGGCATGTCTAATCCATTAATTCTTGAAGCAAAATACAACGACATCAAACATAGCATAGTAACTGGTGGAAGAATTGTAGATGAAGGCTGTGCCGATGGCGCATTACTTGCAAGAATTGCTCAAGATTTTCCAGATGTAGATATATTAGGTATAGAAATCACTGCGGAATACATTGAACAGTGCAGAGAAAAACAACGCCAAGGTGCATTTCGCGCAAATTATGCTCATTTCCATCAACGCAATTTAATGGAACGCATCTTTGAAGACAACTCCATTACCACAACCATTTGTAATTCCACCACCCACGAATTATGGTCTTATGGTGAACAGCAAAATACCATTCAAAAATATCTAGACATGAAATATCAACAATTGTGCCGCAGTGGAAGAATTATCATTCGTGATGTAGTAGGACCACAAGACAAAGAAAAAATCATATACCTGCACTGTAACAAAAATGACGGATCAAATGAAAACATTCACCAATCATTCTCCGATCCCCAAGAACTTTCCAAACACCTGCAAAACCTCTCAACCTACGCCCGCTTCCAACGTTTTGCCCAAGACTTCTTATTCGATATGAGAAAAAAAGCAAAACGAGATGAACAAACAAAAATACAATATCAAGAAAAAGTAATCAATCAAGAAAATTATATTATCCTAAGTCTAAAAGACGCTGCCGAATTTCTAAGCAAAAAAGACTATACAGATAACTGGCAAAGTGAATTAAATGAAGAATTCGCTTTTTGGAGTTATTCCCAATGGAAAGAAGTCCTAAAAAAAACCGGATTTAAAATCATAGAAAATCCCAACGACCCTTTGTTTGGATCAAAATCATACGCCAGTGAGTGGATCATCCAAAATCGGTATAAAGGAAAAGTCCAATTATATGAAATGTCTGAAAAAAAATTAAAACCACTAGACTATCCCGTAACCAACATGGTGTTAGTTGGAGAAAAACCATAAACACCCCTCCTCAAAATTCTCATAAAAACAGAACCAAAAAAATAATTAGATAAAATAAATCACCATGACCAACATAAAAGTAATCTACAAAAAGAGCCTATATGAATTATATAACCAGTCGGCAGATCCCTCAGTACAAGAGTTTATGAAAACACCCCGAGATATGGAGCGTTTAAAACGCAGTCATGAAGCGCAGCAATTAACATTAGAAAAAGTAATCAAAGACTTGCAGCAAAGAGAGATATCACCCCGCGTATTATATCGAGCCGAATTAAAACCAATTACAAACACAGATCTAGTAATTACGGTGGGAGGAGATGGCACACTCTTAGAAGTCTCACATTATATCAAAGACAATACACCTATTTTGGGAGTCAATTCTAATCCAGAGAGTAGTGTTGGATATTTCTCCTGTGCCACCAAAGATACATTTAGTAGCATTCTAGATCAATTAGAAAATTATACCAAATGTAAATTACAACGTTTACAGTTAACTATTGATAGACAAAAAATACCTGAATTAATCCTCAATGATCTACTCATAGCACATCGCAATCCTGCAGCTATGACTCGCTACGAAATGAAAGTAGACGGTAATGACATAATGAATTTAAAAAATGAAAAGAGTTTGCGCAGTAGCGGTTTAGTAGTATGCACCGCCGCAGGTTCTACCGCATGGATGTATGAGCAAGGTGGAATAATTATGCCTCTGAGCTCAACACAGATACAATATCATGAGCGCGATCAACGCAATTCTCCTTTTTCTTTCGCCAATCAATCAATTTATCTTCGTTCCATCACTCGTGAAGGAATCATCTATATTGATGGTGAACATATAAAATATCCCTTCGCCCTAGGAACATCCTTAGAGCTCACTCTTGGAATACCTTTAACAATAGTAGGTAATCTAGAAGAAAAGAGAAAAAAATACCCAGAGAAAAAATAAGAAAAGAATCAAAAGTAAAAATTAAAAAATCATATTTTATTAATTTTTAGATGAGGATTTTAAATAACCCCTCTATAGAGGACTTTGAACAAACCCCCCTATAATTGATACATCTGCTCACCCAACTTAATCAATTTATCTTTCTCAAGCAATCCATTAACCCATTTTTCCGGAAAGATCATGCCATATTTAGCACCACATAGCGCACCAAATATCGCCCCTGTCGTATCACAATCTCCCCCATAATTCACCGTTTCAATCATTCCCTCAATTGGATCATCCCAATATTTCTGAAACATAAACAACGCAAACGCATGCGAACAAAACGCTTCACTAGAACTACGCAGCTCTTCATGTGCTTCCTGCGCACTTACATTTTGATGTTCTCTAATCCACTCCAAACGCGACAAAAGACTGCCTCTCTGGTACAATGGAAATTCTGGCGTAACTAATTTTTCATAACGCAAACAAACATCAGCCAGTGAATGAACAAAATCATCACGTGAAATACCTTGCAGCACACTATATACCCCATGTGCCTGCACAACCCCTCCCGCAAGAGAACGTGGATCAAGATGAGTAATTCTCCCCACTTGTTCAGCAAATACTAAACCCTCATCATACTTGCCCCTAGCATGCATATACAAACCAATAGGAGAGATTTTCATCGCTGGTGCATTTCCCGGCCCACCAATCACTCCAGATTCTAGTGGCGAAATACCTCTTCGTAAATTCTCAATTCCTTGATGTGTCGTACGTCCAAAACCACCCTTAACCGAGCCATCTGGTTGACGCTGTGCTTCATATGCCCCTAGTTGCCGCGCACCCACATCGAAAATATCTAATCCAGAACAAGCAACAATTGATTCCGCCAAAGCAACAGTTAAAATAGTATCATCCGTAAACTCACCACTCACTAAATCCTCCGTATAACATTTCAATGGCCCATCTTCATCTTTTAAAAAACGCAATCCCGTCCTATCATCTTTAATAATAACCGGATCCATAAACTGCGTAACTCTACCAACATAGCGTTTAATTTGTGTTCTCTTCCATCCTTCAATTGGCATACCTAACGCATCACCGCTTGCACAACCAATAAGCGTACCAATATATTTATCTTGTAAATCAGTTGTCATTATTTTTGTCATAGTATTCCCCTCTCCCCCTTCATCCTAAAATCTACATCCTCAACATACAATCTTATAATCTCTTGATGATGTATAAACGCCCATCTCTCAGGCTGACCAAGTAACTCTGTAACTTCCCCAAAAGTATACAGATCTGCTTTCTTGGCATCATCTCCTGCCCTCAACACACCATACCCCACACCCGTATAACAAATACTTGAGATATGTGCCCGCGGATCTTGATTTATATCCGATAACACACTAAACGGTCGGTGATACGGTTCATCAATTACAACATCTAATCCTGTCTCTTCTTTAGCCTCTTTAATCGCATTTTCAACATAAGTAATTCTCTCTGCCATCCCTCCCGGAAGAGCTAAACCATGCGGATAATTTTTACGCTCAATCAAAATTATTCCACTCTTACAGCCCAATTCATAATCATTCCAAGGGAAATGCTGCGTATATCGAATAATAATATCTGTAGCAGAATAAGGACCTTTATACTCTTTTCGTAAATAGTCCAAAAACGTTGCATATTTTTGTCTCATTTTTTATTTGTTTAATACCCTGCCCCTTGGGGCGGTTGGGATTTTTATTTTCCTCATTTCATTGTTTTTGATTTTTCACAAGCTGATTTTTCAAAAGATATACCTTTTTATCCGAAGGAAAAATCAGAGCACTCCTTCCTCGATTAAACTCAAGATAATCACTAGTAATTCCATCACTGGCAATTATTCCATTTTCCGCCATCAAAGAAGTAATCTTAAGAGGTCTCTCTCTGGTGATCTCACCTTGGAGAAGACTATCTCCCATTCCTTGTGCCATAAATGCCTCACGAACCACAAACGAAAGATAGGGTGCATCTCGGGGGAAAGAAAAAAGTGAAGGAGTAGTAGGAACTCCCGCCAATTTATATGCATTACTCATAATCGAACTAAGCCACGCCGTTGAACCGCTACCCGTTGCCGCAATCAATCCGCTAGAAGATTGTTTCTCTTTTTTTCCATCATGTTCTAGGATATAGATTGCAGACGTTTGATCAGGCTTACCTACAAAAATTTCATTAAGACCAAGCAGAACTTGTCCATTATCTAATCTTGCCTCTGCTAACGTGAGCATCTCAATAGCAAGATCACCCGACATCGCCAGAGGCAATAACGTAGAAAATGTACTTGGAATTCCCGCCGCAAACGTACTTGCAAAATGTGTTGGATCAGGGTTAATAGAAAGAACTGGCTGCTCACCAACATATTTTCCCACATTGGCAACGAGCCCGGGATCACCAACAGCAACAACCAAATCTTTCTCACCAAACTGGTAAGTTTCAATGTGAGATCGGTCTAGTACTTGCAGTCGAGAATTTTGAGGGATACCAGCAAGTATCTGTCTCATACCCAAATGATATGTTTCATGAGCCACTTGACATTGTTCAAATGAATCCCCTCGTGATTCCAAATAAAACTTTGCCTGAGAAATTGTCGAATGACGCCGTAACAATTCCTCTAACTGAGTTGCTTTTTTCACCACAACAATTTTCTCAAGCATTACAATTACCTCCTATTTTATTGCCGCGCCCGCGCGTAGGGCACCGTTCAAACCTGCCATCAATTCCGGAGTAATGGTAAGACATTCAATCTTATCCGCATTGCATCCCAGTTGATATAACGCATGTGCTCTGATCACTTCTGCATCCAATCCACCAAATGAGCCCAGCAACAGTTTCTGCGCATCTGCTTTATACTTGGCTTCGCTCATACTATTAGCACCTTGCAATTCAACTAACCCTTTCCGTTTTTCCTCCAGATCAATTTTATTGTTCATCTCATTTTGTTGAATAGCTTTTTCTTGTTCTACTGCCGCTGCTCGACGAGAATATGTAGCCTCATCCGCTTTTTTCTGCAATCCTTCCCGATAGTCTGCTTCCAGTGCTTTCGCAATATGTGCAGGTGGAGTAATCGCCGTAAAATAAAGCATATCCACTCTAACACCTAATTCAGAGAGAGAGGACAACTTGCTTACTTCTTTTGACACCCCCTCAGAGAGATCCCCACTCATCACTAATAGCCTCTCAAGAGGTGTTTGCTGAACTCTCTTACGAGCACTAGCCTGCACCATGCGAACAATAAGATCTGGAAGCTTCTTATAATCTTCCGTAACATAACTTCGAGTAGCAGGATTAATTGCAAAATTATATTTTTGTAACGCTTTCACAGGATCAAACACTTCATAGACAAATGCCCCCTGCAGCGTTACCGGCTGCTTATCTGAGCTTATCTCCTCAAAAACAAAAGGTTGATCTATTGTCGCAAGAGAGAGTACTTCAACACTAGTACGAAAAGGCAAATAAAATTTCGCAATACCTTTTCCTTGTGCTATCTGTTTTCCACCCGCACTTAAACGTGCATATTCCGTTGGTTCAGCTTTAAAATAATTTATTCCTAACATGTTGGTTTCCCCCATTTTCATTTAATTTTAGATGTTAATCAAACCCATCTATAATTCACCATTACTATAACTCAATACGTATAATCTCTAATTTCCCGACCATGTTTTGCCATTGTCTCATTTTGAATACGTATGATCTCCTCACTCAACACGCAGCGTGTCGCGGGTGATTGATCAAATTCATGAATTGCCCGATACTGTAGCAGACTAAATTTCTCTATACATGGCTCTTTGAACTTCTCCATTCCCCCAGCCGAACCATCATAATACACCTGCAACGCATTTATCCCATTGTGCCCTCTCTCGTATTGCATCACAACTGATGGCTCATCTGCGCCCTGCCCTCGCAGAACCTCAACTGGACCAGACACACTTATCTTTATTCTTGTATCTGATAACTTAACCACAGGCTCTTCTTCATCACCTTTTGCCATCAATTTATAAGCAACACTTAATGTATCTCTAGTAGGTGTATTACGCATCCATCCGCCAACCCCAAATATCCCGCAATTAACCGGTGAATACCCTCGCTCAATTTGCGTATCCAGTACTTTTTTCATTTTCTTCCAATTCATCGAATCACCTTGGATATAACGCAGATGTGTCATCGCCAATCGTCCATTTTTCTGCGTTGTATACAACCCCGCATCACGAGCCGAATCAAGTACAAACATAACATTTTCCAAATAATCACCAGAATCCGGTCTATCCACAATAATACCTTTATCCGTTTTACTTGCCTCAATCGCCATAGGAACTAATTCATCACGCGTCGCCGCATGAAAATCATAACAATCCGCAACATAAGAAGCAATCCCTCCTGCTCCCGCCGCAGACCTAATTTTTTGAAATGCCGCTCTTTGTGTTTCTGCTCCCTGCACCGTTCGATGTGCCAAAGCTAAAACCGAACTGCCCACTCTTTGATAATCATTCTGTACCCACGCTTGGTATGCCGCGCTAAACGTATCCGTGCCCGGAAACGAAAGTAGATGCGCTTTACCCAACACTTCTGACTCTTCCGCCACAGAACTTGAGCGCATGCCAAAATCATGAACCATTAGTTGTGCACGAAATAAAATATCCGAATCAGTTGCATCCAGATCATCTTCTCGTGCATATTCTTTCATCCGTTCCAATAAATGTCGCTCCATCGTTGCCCTCGTAGATGCAACAGATACCATCCCCAATAAATGCGCTTCAACTAAAGCCGCAATCTCACCAAATCCCTTATCTAAACTTGTCACCTGTACTGGAATTTCATTAGGATAAAATGTTGACCCCTCAGGCAACGCTTCAATTTTAATTGGTAAATAACCGTCATACTCACTAATAACCCTATCCCAAATCATACGATCAAAATTAAGTGCTCCTCCAAACGCATGAGCACTAGACATAAATTTCTCCGCCGCATCCACTTGTTCTGTAGTAATTGGCTTTGTTAAATGAGTACGGATATAATCAGAGAGACCAAAAAAAACCATTCTATCATCATAACAAAAATCTTTCAACTCTGGCGCATCTTTAGGAGATGTTCGAAACGCTACACCATACACTGATTTCTGCTTTGGCTTTTCAGACACAAGTGCCTCACCCGCAACCGTGTACGCATCCCCATCTAAACACGTGGGAACTTCAATACGTCCTTTTACAAAATCTTCTAGTTTCATGGTTTTCACCTATTGTATATTTTTGAATTACGTGGGTTTATTATTGTATATTATACACTTACTATAGGAAAAAATTAATCGCCTCGATGTGCTTAGTTTAATTTTTTGCTCATAATTGATAGTGTAAAAGTAACACTAATATATAAATGTTCCGATCAATTTAGACGAAATAGATATACTAATATAGTAAATAGTATACTATACTCTACAACAAGAATAGCATAAATCAGCCACAAAATAACAGTTGATGCTATCATTGTTTTTGTTAGAAATAAGCTTAAGAAAAACTTATCGTCCTCGCACAAATCCATACACTGCCGCCGGTCTATGCGCCCCCTCCATCTTCTGTTTCTGTAGATCTTTAAGAATATGTATCTCTAATATTTTCTTACGAAAATTTCGTTTATCAAGCGTTTCATGTAAAATCACTTCATACGCTCTCTGCAATTCACTAAGTGTAAACTCATCTGGCATCAATTGATAGGCAAAATCACTTCCCCACACTTTATTTCTCAATCGTTCCACCGCATACAAAATAATTTCTTTATGATCAAAAGAGAGAGGTGGTAAATCATACACCGAATGCCATATAAATTTATTTTTTCCCTGCGCATCTAAAACTGATGCATCAACCATCCCATAATACACCACACTAATCGTTCGTATACGTGTATCACGATGTAAATCTTCACCAAACGTATACAACTGCTCTAAAAACGCTGCCTTCGGATCAACTCCCCCTTTGAGTTGCAGCGCCATCTTCGCCGTCATCTCAATAGGTTCATCATACCGTACAAATCTACCCGGCAGTGCATATTTTCCAAGATATGGCTCCTCCTCACGTCGTGTCAAACCCACTTTCAAATCATCATCAACAATTGTAAATAGAACAACATCAACCGCAACTGCTGGTTTCTGAACAGTATAAATCTCATCCTCTTTAACCATGGTGTTTACCATATAGTAAATTACAATACAAGAGAAGTATATTAAGTTTACCTAATACAGAAAATTAGTCCTTTGCATACGCTAAAAAATGCATTGTCTCATAGAAGCCCACATCTTGCAGCATCTCAAGTGTTCTTACATCAATCATACCAGCTAACGCTTTTTCCAAATCCCTAACCGTACTCTCAGAAACAGCATCATCTTTTCCATGTCTCTCTTTGAGCAACTCCATCGTCATCTTGCGCACACGTGTTGCCGAAAGAGGCATCTCACATCCAGAAACCATTGAACGTTCGTGAGAAATAATCTCTAAATCTCCTTCGCCAAATAATTGCTTTGTCCAATCATTCCCCGCAATCACTGCATCAAATGAAGGACATAACGACATAACTTTAGGAGCATAACACGCATTCGCCGCAATATCTTTAATTGGTACAATAAAAAATTGTGTACTATCAACCCCATTTGCCAGCAACGTATAGCGAATAACATCCATTCGTTTCCCAACCGTTAACGGATCACTCTCACAATAACTCTCCTGTGCCGAACCCACCGCAATAATCACTTGCTCACGCTTCTCAAGCGCACGCAATACCGCACCAAAATGTCCACTTCTATCCGCAAACACACCAGTAAATGGTTGAAACCCTCCTAAAAATAACATTCGTTTTTCTAAATCTACTTCGTTCTCAACATTCACTCGATTATAAATAGCATGCACTCGATGCAAAATACCCAACTTCTCCATACGCTCCACCGCAGAATAAGACAAATCAGTATGAGGAAAATCTAAATTCTTCCCAAAATCACTCAATTTCTGATTTGGAAAACCAATAAAACGAAATAAATTAACCAGCTCAGCATAATAATCCTTCTCTGGTTTCTGCTCATCAATGCGTTTAATATCAAACCCATATTGCCTCTGAAACGAACCAAACATCGCCGCATTCTTAAAATTACGAGTATAAAATGTATCCCAGCGCGGCGTCATCATAAGTACTTCCGCAACCCACTGCGTCGCTTCCGGCTGATTTTCAATAGGAACCAACATAAAACGATTCGCATCAATTCCTTCACAACGCAGCACATAATCTGTCACATCCATTCGCTCCCCCGCACTCATTAACCAGCCCGGTTCATGTGATACTCCTGCATTACCAATGCCAATCACCACCTCATCATTCTCATCTAGAATTTGCTTTACTAAATTAACATCATAAGTTGTAAATGGCTGTGCCCGTTCAATCATAAAACCACGCGTAGGATGTAGAAGAGGTGTGTAAGCCATGTAAACTCCAAAAATCAAAACGGAGGCGGTGTTGAGATATAACTGCGAAAATTATCTGTTCCTCGTCTATATTTCTCTTCTACTCCTAGCATAATAAGCGTATCTCCACACGTAAGCGCAGCTCTCTTGGGAACAACAATACCATTCTCTGTAACAAACGCCTCCACATCAGGATTTCCCGGCCAATTTGCCACATTTGAAAAACAAAAAAAATCAATCATCTTATGATAATTATTCCCCCACAGCGTTGCCAGAATATAATCCGGTTTAACCGCAGGAGAAATTCTACCTAACATATAAAGCAAATGTTCTCGCGCATGTTCATCCACACAAAGTGTTGCATGACCAAAAGCATCTAAAATCCCTCCTTGATGCACATACGCTCGAGTAGGAGGCTGCGAATCTTTGAGCGTAAATCGACTTCTAAAAAAATGTGGCACGCTCCCTTGAAATAAAACCCCATTTGAAAGCAAACATTCTATATCTGACATATTTGATATATCTAACATACACTCTTAAAAAGTAGGGGGTATATAAACCTTTTCATAGTAATTACTTTTAAGTAGTGTGGTAACAAACATTTATAAATTACACCCTCAAAATAACCAAATATGCCTAGAACAACTAACAACCCAACTCCCCACACCCGATCCTACATCACTTTGGGCCAATCACACTACGGTAAAACCCCGCTAACCATTTGTCATTATCAATTAAAAGAAGATACCACCCCTATGAATTCTTTTAACCGCATCTATCTGCATAACACCTACAAATACACAAACCTCGAAGAACTCCTGGAATATTCTTGGAGACGCAATCTTGCCGGCATTGGCTATCATTTCGCTATTGACACCAAAGGCACCATTTTCAATACACGTCCCATTAATCTCATGGGTGCGCATATTTACGGAGAAAACAGAGAAAGTATTGGTATCGTCTTTCTCAACGCCGATTCTTGCGCCAAATCAAAAACATCTCTAGGCAGTTTTCAACAATTATACACCTCCCTCTCCCATCAAGCAGAAAAACCACTTACCGTACAATCTCACAGTTATGGCCAATGCGAATACCTCCAGCACCAAATTACACTCTACAACCAAAATCTACCAATAGAATTACAAATCACTCCCCTACAATTTGATTCAAGTATCTGTGAAGATGAGAAAGTAGAACAAAAAAGAATTTTCCTGCGTGAAACACTCACTCAAATGAAACAGAAAATTCCAACACCAAAACAACCACAATACCAACTCCTGCGTCGTTTAACAGAAGAACTCAAAGTCTGCCCTGGCAAAAGTTATTATCAATTTGTGAACTCCATCAAATAGAGAAAAAACACATTCCAAATAAACCCCAACCCATGCCCAAAAGATCCCTATTCAAAATACTCACAGGACAAGAACAAGATATAGTCAAAAACATCTCTCTCCCTGAATTAAAAGAACATCTGCAATCTCTCATTGACATCTACACCCCCAGACTCAATGGCGGCGAAATAAAACTCAGTTTTCACGATATACATGAAACACACCCTAAATTTAATATCAATGGCAACAAACCCGGTTGGGCCGCCTCCACCATAAAAATTCCCGTTCTGATATCCACATTTCAGCAAATCGATGAGAATAATCTCAGCCTTAACAATGAACTCATCATCGATCATCGTTATCCTCTAGAATTATACGACCCCATCACCAATATGGAATCAGGAACACCCCTCTCTATAGGCGTACTCCTCTACTACATGATTCGTAACTCCGATAATGAAGCCACCAATATGCTCGCAGATAAAATAGGTTTAGAAAAAATCAACCAAACTATGTCGCAGCTTGGCGCATCAAAAACCATGATGGCGCATCTATTAACCAAAAACGTTCTACGTCTCATAACAGAATGGAATCCCGCCGGCAGCAACCTCACCAGCGCCAATGATTTATGTACGTTATTGACATCAATATACACCAACCAAGCCGCCAGTTCTAAGAGTTGTAAACACATGCAAGCCTATCTCGAACATGGAGATCGAGGTCCAATCGGTTCATCTCTTCCCGCAAGAACCATTATTGGCAGTAAAATGGGCTACATCACCCATAATCTTGATGGTGATGACCTCATAGACGCTGCCGTCATTAATCGTGATTATGTGCTAACCATCATGTGCAACAGAATAAACAACCCCTCTCTATCAAAGAGAGCAGCAGAAAACAAACCACACAGTATCAGACCACAAATTATTGAACCACTCTATCAAGAATATGAAGATTTCGAAAGAATCTATGCTAAAATGAATAGCACTCCCAGCGCCTCAGAAGCCATACGGCACCTCTCTCGTATGGTCTATGACTTTTATTACTGCCAGCAAAAGTAAAAATAAAATAAAAAAATAATTGACAAATAATTGGAAAATGGATAAAAAATTCATGTACGCCGGAATTGAAAACGAATTTCAGATCTTTGACAAAGAAAAAGAGATATCATTTCACAATGTCTGGGATAATCTCTACAAACAATATTCCAAAGTCCATATTTCTATATCCAAAACCGCGATGCGTACAACATCAGGCACCGCAATCTACATTGATCAAGAGTCCCCCGAAGTCAACACTCCACCCATCCGTATCGAACCCGGTTTTGCCACCAAAGCAGCAACTGCGTTATACCTTGCCCGCAAAGAACTCATTGACTTTATCGCACCCAATCCTAACCTCAACCTCATCGGCTACTCTACCCATTGGAATATCAGTAACAACATGGAAGACAATTATGCCTACGAAATCATGGAGCATGTTGCCCCCGCTCTTGCCATGTTTGGTTTAAATCCCATCTCCTCTGGCATAAATCTTCGCAAAAAAGATGAGGGAAGTTCCCGTTTTGAACTGCTCACCGATTACATTGAAGAGGAAGAACAAACCACCTCCATGCTTCTTCTCTATGCCGGAATCATTACCTGTTTTGAAGAAAATCAAAACTTCCCCCTCACTATTAATCGGATATATCTCAAGCAGGAATCACGTTTTAACAATATGCTCCTAGATGGACGCTATAGCAAACTTGAGGTCATAATAGAGGGAATGAAACCAAATCAATACACCACAAGAACCATCATTTCCGCACAAACCTATCTTGAAATCACCTATGACTATTTCAAAAAAAGCATACAAAAGATAGGTACACCAACAGAAATCAAAACCCTCGAAGCATTTATCGCAGGTAAAAAAAAATTAGAGATGGATAAATTCCATAAATACGCCCACGCCAGCCAGCACAAAGATGAAAAAACACTCAATCTCACCTACAACCCCCTCTTCTTGCTCAACAAACAAAAATATCAAGAATCTCGTCCTCTTCCCACAAGCCATATGGCATTATTAAGTCTTCTTGCCAATACCAATAACACCAATACCATCCCGCCAAACGAATTTCCGTGGCAAATTGAAAAAATAAATTGGGATGAAATCAAAATAGCAGATATAGGTGTAGAGATAACCAGGATAGAAAACATCCCCGAGCAAGAACTACTCGGAGAAGTCCTCTCAAAATACCAAAAAAAAGAAACAAAAATTAAAACACTAACCACGCTCCTCAAAGAAATTCCTGCAAGAAGAATAGAATCAACCATTCAATATGCAGCCCATAATCGAATTCCCACATTGACAAAACAACTAAAATCTCAGCTCACCAAAGCATTCCAGAAAGTCTATAGCCCAAAAATTCCCAAAGTAAAAATCCCAGAATATAACATAACCGCAAAAATAAATGAATTAGAACAAAAAGTAATAGAATTCCAACCAACACTCGAAGAAGAAGAAGAACAGCTCTACATCACAAAAACATTACAGCGCGAATTTACATTTTCACAAGTAAAAAAAAGAGCAAGAGGAAGTATCACCCAAGAATTCATACTAAGACTATTTTTCTCAACAGCAATAATGGGAGTCGGCATCTGGGCATATAAACTACATGTAAAAATAAACGAAGAACCACAAATCATAGTTGAACGCAAAGAAAATATCATCTATCAGCAACTTCAACAATTAAAAGAGCAAACAACAGAGAACCTCAAAAAAAATACCACGCTCTCTCAACCTGCAGATATCACACCCACCATAGGATACATGATACAATTTTAAAATCCATGAACCATAACATAAAAAAACCATAAAACAATGATAAAAAAAATCATAAAATATAACAAAAACCAGAAGTGAAAAATGATACCCCTCGGCTCCATTATCCAAGAAATAGTAAACCCTTATAAGAGACATAACGAGGCCGTAGATAAAAGAATACAAAAATGGGTAAATGTAATAAAATACACAAGACTCACCGCAGTAGCCATTGCAGGAATTACCCTAGGAGGCTTCTTCACGGATAGAACTTTCTCAAACCTAATAGAACGAAAAAAATATGAAACCTGCATCACAGAATCAATTAAAAAAAGAGAATACACTAACGCCCATTTCGCCATCATCCAAAAAGAAAAAGAAAGAACCAAACATCTTGATAAAAAAGATAAAGAAAATACACCACAGCACGATCTCTCCTACATTCTCTCATCCGCTCTCACCGAAAAAATCCCGCTTGAAAAAGCCCAAGAATATATTAGCCAGCAATATCCCCAATTACCAAAAAAAAACAATGCGATTCTAAGAGTTTATTCCAAAAAAAATAGTATATCGTACGCAACCTCCTTAGAAAAGATAATCACACAAGATAACTCAGAATATCTCGTTGTGGGCTATAGCACCGGCGAACTCTATTTCACCAAATGTGAACTCAATTTCAGAGAACATTCTATTAATCTAGAAGATTCCATTTATCTATCTCAAATAGAACTTCGCGCATTTTTAGACAACCAAATCACCGGAAAAATATTTCCCGCAACTCCCTCAGGGTCAGATAAACCCTCACATTTAATCGTAGGTTCCAGCCGAGGAATCATCTACAACATTGATCTCCAAGATTATAAACCGATAACAGAAATAATCTATGATCATGGTATAAATTATGAAGGCGGAACAGAAATAAGCGAATTACGCAGCATGAAACTTAATAACGAAGAAGTATACCTCTTCCAAAGTGAACTTGGAACCGTAACCGCCATAAACCAACAAGGTAAAGTACAGTTTAGGGCGTTAATGCCTGAAATAGGTCAAAACCTATCAAAAATGCCAGAGAACCCCCTCCCCATCGCTATCACCCAAAGCCCTCGAGACATCCCCCTTATTCTTGTTCCCTACAATAATAGTATACGAATCTACAACACAAAAGGAGACTTGATAAAAAGAATAAGCCTAACATATACTATTACCAGTGAACTACTCATCCCCAATATAGGCACAGAAAAGTATATACTTGCCAGCACTAAAGATAAAAATCTATTAACCAGTGACAGTACCTTGGTATCAATCCCCTTACAGTTTCATCCACTCAACGGCATTTTATTAACACCAGACGTAAATTATTACTCTTTATCCACCATTAAATATCCTGCCCAAAGATGGGAACAACTAGATCTCCACACTGCAGGAAAAGAAGACATTATTATAACCGGCAACGAAGAGGCACAAATAATCCATCACACAGATTTTTACAAGATTGTAGTAGACATCACCCTCAAACCAACAGAAATAGTAGAAGGAGAAATAACCTCTCCTCCCATAACCATACCTCAAAAAAGCGTCGCAGACTCTACTCAGAACGATGAACCCACAAAAAACAATGCCCTAATCGTCATCCCCTCCTCCAAAGACAAATTATATATCTATAAACCATTGAATCAACCTCCTGAAAATAGCACTGCAAATACCTCATCAAAAACCAACGCACATCCTCAAATAATTGAACTACAAGACGCACCAGGATATGACAGAATGAAATACTTCACCTTCCAAAACCCTTTAGACCACCACGATACCCAAAGCCAACGTGAATATCTCGCCCTCGCCAATTCCCAAGGCATCTACCTCATTGGCAAAAACTGGTTCATACATGATTAATTATAGTAAGTGACCTAAATATTTATACGAACATCACTCACTTACTATACAAGAAAACAGACAACGATCTGTTTTCTGTACAGAAATGAAATATTCTCTTCATTTCTTGTATTCGAATGACACAACTATGTTGTATAATTATTTGTGTTCTTCGTTATAGTCAAAACAAACTTCTAAAATAATAACTTTCAGTTCCTCAATATTTATATACTCATTTCACTTTAAAAAAATATGGCAAACGAACTATATCAAAAAGTAAACACCTATTCTTTAACACCCATCGCCGCGGGTATCACCGCAGTTTGCGGTGCAATTGTCATCGGAGCTGGAATATATGGGTACGTTCATAAAGAATTTAACGATAATTACTTTGCTCATGCCATGGTTCTGGGAAGTTTATTTCTAGGCACCAGCGCAGGAGTATTCGTTGGCCGATTTAGCGCTATTGAACAATTTAAACGTGCCACAGACGCCGAACAAAAGCTATCTGAATTAGAACAAAAAGTATCTTCATAATTTTCTCTTCGTAATTTTCATTACACAATTCTTTTATAATCCAACCTCTTTTACCACTACAAATGCCCCTCTCGCAACCCCAACGCGTCATCCTCTTTTCATTAGGCCAATTCTATCAATCATTAAACCAACCCCTCATTCAAAAACCCGTAAAAATCCAAACATCTAAAATTACATTCATCGAACTCCTAAAACAATCCAATATACTCACAAAACAACCCCGCACTATCTACAAAAATCTCGAAACACTCGAAGCGCAAAAACTCATCACCTATGACCACCATATGATTCAATTCACTCCTCTTGGAATTAACGAATTCAAAAAAATAACATTGGAATTCTACCAGATGCAAACCCTCGAAACATTCTTCCAAAAAACAAAATCCAAACGAAAATTACAAACCATAATCCAACCATAAAAAACAACCAAAACATTTTAAATTTATTTCTATTTTTTGCATATTATTTTATGCCACTAGCTTTCTGAGCTGTTTGTTTAAGAACTGTTAGTTGGTCCATAAACGCAAGAGTTTGATCTGCGTGAAAACCGTATATATTTTGGATTACATTATTTTCATCACCAATGGTATCTTTACTAATTAGAGAAGCCATTAATGGTTGTCCTTGTGCATCGAATTCTTTGGCAAATTGGCTCTGTTTATGTAAACCCTCAACACTATATCCTTTTAAACCAGCTGTTAAAGGTTTTATGCCATTATTTAATTGAACACCTGATTGCATTAACAGGCTTCTCACTTTCATATTGGGATTATAATGCATTACCACACCTTCTAAAAATAAGTTTATTGATCCAGTACAGCAGGTATCAATAAATCGTAATTTTTTTTCATTTCCAATGAGACCTTCTGATTGAAGATATTTATACGTCATTTCAACAGCATCTTTAAATTCGGGATCTTTAGCCATTAGATCGTTAAATCTCACCAATATTTCTTTTTGGAATTCAGGTACACTTGATGATTTAAAGGCAGCTATATCAATAATGTCTATCATTTTATTTGATTGTTGAAGTGTAGAATCTCGGCTAACATAAATAATACGTACGTTTGGATCTTTTACACCAATTAGCTTTTGATACGCTAAATCTGATGAGCCAAGTACTGATCCATCACGAAATAAATGAACATTTGTAAATCCTGGTTCTTGATGAGCTAATATTTCAGAAAGTTCAGGAATATCTTTAGTGGATTCTATTGATTTATCATATAACTGACTAAAGTCTCGTTCTAAATTGTGGAATTCTGTTTGAGTCATTGCACCAATCTTTACTTCTTGGGAAGCACGATTTAATACTAACTCTCTTATATTCTCTTTTGTTAACTGGGTGTGATCATCGATTCTATTTACTAAATTAAAAATATGTTGCTCATACTGGTGTGGTGAAAAAGTACCTGTGGCACTAGGCTGGATTAGGTCTTCAAAAGTACTTACACTTTCTTCAATGAGAGATACTGGTAATTCGAGTCTTGCTGCTTCCAGTTTTACAATAGTTTGTTTATCAGCAATGTCTGATATCGGTATAGTTGGATTATTTAGTTTATGTTCCCCAATTACTTCTTCTCTTCTCCAAGTTCTTGTTTTTGTATCATACTTGTAGGTAGCTGCGTGGTATTCAATGGTATTCTCACTGATTCTGGAAGCTTTTGTTTGAGCGGCAGTTGATGTGGTGATTCGTTTTATGTCGTTTTCTAGTGTTTTTGCTCTGGTTTGCAATGTTGTAATAATTTTTTCTGCTTGGGATTCAGTATAGCCCGATTCGATGGCCATTTTTTTAATGAGAGCGTAGTCTTGATCATCTAATTTTTTGATGACAGAGAGGGAATGTTGATAATTCTCAAATGGTACTATTTTTAAGAACGGATCTTTTTCTGCCATGAGAGATAAAATTCTCTCTTGAATTTCTGCAGGAGTTAGTTTTTTTCCGTTTGTGATAATTGATGCGGCATCGTTAGCACCAAAAGCCATTTCAAAATCAATGGGTACAAGAACTTTTTTACCGTTTATATCTTGGATTAAGAGATTGCCTGCTTTGTTATCCCAGTCACCAATCCAAGTACGCCAGGAGGAGGTAAATGCGCCTGTTTCTGTATCAACCAAATGAATAAGATTTGATGCTTCGTCAAGCCCTTTTGTTTTTTCGGCATATTCAACTAAGACAACGTTACCTTCACCAAAGTTTGCTTTTTTCATTTCAGGAATATGAATTTTTCCAGCAAGCTTTTCATTTTTGGACGCAAGTAATTCTCCAATTCTACTTGCGAGTTGATTTTCACGAACACCTTTATTTGTTACGAAAAAAAGTTTACCGGTTTCTCTGTCTCGAACAATGGTATCTAGTTTATAACTGGGTATTTCACGATTTGGATTTTGTAGGAATTGATCGATTGTTTGTCCTGATTCACGATAATCAGCTTCAATGCCAACTAATTGATAGCGTTGTTTAAATTGTTCTGGAGTTTGAGCGATAGTTGATGTAGGTAATGGTTCGTTCAATGGTTTATTGATATCTGCAAGAGGAGGGGATGTTTTAGGGGTTTGTTTAATTTCAGCGATATCTTTTTCTACTTTTTTCTGGTTACTACCACTTATACTTTCATCAATGAGTTCGTCTAATGATTTGGGAGGTTTATTTTTGAGAAGGTCTAGAGAACTAGCTTTGCCATCAGAGAGT
>JAHFQW010000047.1 GCA_023259115.1 archaeon | reverse complement strand
TGATTTTTTTTGGTCATATTGTTCTGGTGATTGTTTTTTTTTGGATGGGGTTGGTAGCTTTTTTCTTGTTCGATGTTGTATTGTTGGTATTGGGTGAGAATGTCTGCGGTGGTTATAGGTGTAAGAGGTGAGGGATGGGAGGATAGGGCTTTTTCAAGAGCGGTGTTTTGGAGTATGCGGTTGATGATACGGCCGGATTTGTAGTGTTCGTCTTTTTGAGCGAAGAGAAGAATCTGTGTATAATCAATGGTGTCGAATAGTTTTAAAGAGGGGTTGGTTTTTTGGGCGTATTGTTCAATTTTGCTGATGATGGTTTGATGGATGCCGATGAGTTCTTCGTTTGTTTGAGGATAGCCAACGTGGAGTTTCTGAAAGCGGGTGAGTAAAGCGGGGTCAATGATGGTTTCACAGTTTGTAGCGGCAAAGGTGATGATGCCGGCATAGCTATTTCCTCCATCCAGATTTGTGTTTAATGTTGTGACAAGAGAGTTGCGTTCACGATCGTCAGGGGAGCTACTTCGTGAGCCGGCAATCTGATCGAATTCATCAAAGAAGAGGATAACACCGGCAGTGTTGTCTTTTTCGATTAGGTGTTTTGCTTGGGTATATATCTCTTGGATGTTTGCGGCGCTTTCACTGAAATATTTACTGCAGATGTCGGCGCAGGGAATGCTGCGAAATTCGAGACCGGTTTCGTTTGCTAAAGCGTAGATTAAAGAGGTTTTGCCGGTTCCAGGAGGCCCAACGAGGAGATAGTTGCGAAAGAGTTCTTTGGGATGGAAGAGTTGCTGGAAGTAGTCTTTATTTTTGACAAGGGTGGCAATTTTATAGAATTCTTTTTTGACGTGCTCATGGCCGTGGATAAAAATTCTTTTTTGGTTATTTATTTCTGCTGTGGGTGGTGATGGCGGCTCTGGTGATGAGATAGGGACTGGCTTCTTCGTTGATGAATCGGGTGAGTATCGTGAGAGGTCTAATGAGGATTTTGTTTTTTGTTTGTAGTCTGGGAGTTCTGAGGGGAGGTTGTATTTTTTGCCATTGTAAATGAGTTCATATTCGTTGCGTTCTGAAATTGATTCTTTTTCATTGAGGAATTCTAAGGTGTTTTTGATGATCCATTGAAAAAAAGAATTGGTAATATGTTCAAGGCTGATGTTTTGCTGTGCGCTTTCCATGACTTGGATGTAAGATTCGAGGCAGTCATTGGTGGGGTAGGGAGAGGAACGGGCGTAGTTTATTTTTTTGTTGTTGAATACATCAAGCATACCATGTCTTTCTTTTTTAATTTCTTCTTTATCAAGACAGGCAAGGGAGGACAGACCGGTAATGATGGGGAGAGTGAGTTCGTTTTTTTTAGATTGTGATTCGTAACTTATGTCTTGTATGAGCAAAAATTCTTTTAATGTTTGGAATATCTCTTCGCCGTCGTTTTTGTTCCAATGGTTTTTGATTCTTTGTTCTAAGTTATAGCTATGACGGTTCATTATTTTTATGATGCTATATTCTTTTTTTTTCAGTTCATTGGCAGTGAGAGTGATGGTGTTCATCTTATTTTTTTCTCCAAAATGATTATTAGTTTATTCTAACTGGCGGTTTGGCTGTTTACATATAAATTAATGAAAAAATAAAAAAAGAGAATTATTTTTTATACTTCGAGAGGATTTCTTCACGCCTTTGTTTTATCCTGTCAGTGCGTTCTTCATGTACTTTTTCGTACTCTTGCAGAGGATTTCCACGCTCATCCGCGGTGATGCCAAATTGCAGTCCTCTTCTTGTTAGATCGGCGGTTACGTTTAATCTTTCGTACGCTACATCTCTTTTTGCTTCAATCATTCCTTTTACAACGTCTAATCTATCTTGTGTTGTGGGTAAGGTGCGAAAGATTTCTTCGTATTGGTTTCTCTTAGATTCTAAAGAGGCGCTTTTCATGGCGCGTTCTACGATGTTTTTTTGATC
This sequence comes from archaeon, assembly GCA_023259115.1. Taxonomy (GTDB): domain Archaea; phylum Nanobdellota; class Nanobdellia; order Woesearchaeales; family GW2011-AR9; genus JACPNA01. The sequence goes on along the minus strand of JAHFQW010000047.1, from coordinate 3,780 downwards.
AACAAGGTAGTTGCGCATGGTCATTAGGTTTGTTTTTTCTCCACTATATATCTTTATTCTGAGATCGGCGTCTTCAAATTCTATGTCTAATGTCCTTCTAATGTCATCGTATTCCAATAAGTTTTCTTCATAGGTACTGAGATCTTCATGTAATTTGGTGATGGTTTCTAAACTATTTAGATTTCCTGTTCCAAATTGTGTTCCAATGTTTTTTTCTGTTTCTTTAATTCTTAGATCTGTGTTGTTGATTTCTTCGTCTAGTTCTTTGGCGAGATAACTGTTTTTTACAAGATTGAGTTCTAGTTGAGATATTTCCCGGTTTAATCCATTTTTCTTATTGAATATGCAGTCGGTTGATTTTTTTACAGCGTCATCTAGTGTTTGATGTTCTCCACTGAGTTTTTCCGTGGCGCTTTTGTAGCGTCGTTCCGGTGGGAAAACAGCATTATATACCGCTACATATAACGGTTGGCATAGTTCTGGAACATTGGTTAGGTTTATACCCATGACTTCCATTTTTTTATCAATGGCATCATATTTTTCTTTGGCATTAGTTCCCGTAACGGTTTCTGGCTGTTTATATGAATCCACTTTTCGCCTGAAAATGTTGTATTTTGTGGTATGTTCCTGCCGGTGTTCTTCTGGTGTTTTTGTTTTCTCTTTTTTTTCTTCTGTTTTAGTATCTTGCTTTTTTTCGGTCATGGTATTTTCCTCCGGTTTTATTTTGCGTTTCGATTTCTTATTTTTCGTTTTTATTTCTGTTGGTGGTTGAGTAGGATATTCTTCTCTCTAGTTCGATTTGTTTCTAATTAAAAAAATAAAATAAAAATTTTATTTCCTATACTTTAGTTCTTTTCTTATTTTGCGGTGTAGTCTTTGAGCTTTGCTTCTGTTTTGAAGCTGTCGGTTTTGGCGCCAAGCATCTGTTTGACTTCAGGACTACAGGCGATGTCGTAGTTGGTTTTACTGAAGAACGCTGTTTTGGTTATAGCGCAGTTGTCACCAGTTACGTTGTCGGTTAAAATCATGCCTTTGAATTGGTTGCTTTGGCTATCTTTGGCAACGACATATTCTAGACTAAAATCTTTCGCGCTGGCGATGCCGGCAGGTGTTTCGATACCTTTGTATTTTTCTTCAAAGGCGGCGAGTTCTGTTTTGTAGATGTCGCGGCAGTTCTTTTCATCGGCTTTGAATAAGGCGTAGCCTGCACCTAATCCTACTGCGGCGCCGGCGGCACCGATTACGATTGTTTTTATTAATCCCATTGTTATTGACCTCCGTGGTTTTTTACTTTTTGTCTATTTTTTTATTTTCCTGCTTCTTTGTTTTGTTTCTTTTTTTTACTTTTCTTACTCTTTTTTGAGCTGAAATTGGACGTGATAGGCTGTGCCAATGGTTGAGAGCCAGGTTTCAAGTGATGTTTTTGGGTTGAGTTGGCTGAGGGTGGTGCAACGAGTGGGTTCGAGAGGGAGATAGGTATGAAGTGCGTCGTCAAGGGAGGAGAGTTTTTCTTTTGGCAATTTGGGGAGGGCGTCTGTGGTGTTGGTGTAGAGCTGTTGTGTTTTTTGCAGAGGGGTGAGAAAGTTTTGGTCGTAGGCGGTGTATTTGGTGATGATGTCTTTGCGTTGTTGGGGGGAGAGGATGTCGAGGTGGCGAAGGGATTGGGTATAGGTGTTGGCTGCTTGTTGTTCTGGGTCAAGATTTTTTTCGAGGAGGTGTTCGGTTTTTTCTGCGAATTTGTTGAGAAATGGCTGGGAGAGGTCATGGAGGCTTATTTCGCGACTTCGAGTGGTGTATGGGATGGGTGGCTGTTGGGTTTCTGTTTCTGTTAGTGTGTTTGTGATAGTGATGTTTGTGGCTGCGTGGAGCTGTTGTTTTAATGTATTGTTCTCTTGCTGTAGTTTTGTGATGGTTTCATCTGTTGCAGAAGTTGAGGGTTTGGGTAATAGAATGACTTCGTATGTTGGAGTTTGGGTGGTGTTTATGATGGTGTGCTTGGATGTGTGCGGAGGGGGTTGTTGAGAGGTTGTGGGTGGTTGTGTTTTGGTTGCGGGAAGCAGGGTTATGCCGGTGTATTGTTCTATGTATGTAGAAGTTTGGGCGGTGACTGTTTGAATGAGCTGTTTTGTTTGGGTGCTATACTGTACACCGAGAGCAAAACTGCTGGTTAGTCCCAGAGGGATGAGGAGATGTTTCCATTTCATATTCCATTCGATATTTGGAGAAGTATTTAGGGTTGTGTTGTAATTGGGTATACAGTTTTTAGAATTTTAATTGATCATTTACTTCGCAGGTGGAGGGGTAGGCTAGTTCTATGATATATTTCCCTTGGTGTTTTGCTTTGTAGAATGTGAATGGCTTGAATTTGTGTTTGATTTCGATGATTTCTTTTTTTTGGTTGAGGATGAGGATGTCAAGTGGATAGAAGACGAAGAAGTTGTGAAGGGAGATGGGCTGTTCTTTTGGGAAGGTCATGATTAAGTTGTGTTTTTTGCGAAACATTAAACCGCGGATCTGTTGTGGGAGTGAGACGGCGTGAAGTTCGTGTTGTGAGATGATGAGGTTTTGGGTGAGGTTGCGAATCATGTTTTTCAGGAGTTAATTTTAGAATTTGTTATTTAATTTAATAAACATTCTACGCTTTTTTTGGAGGGATGAAGATGATGTTGTTGTGCGAGTGCATAAAACGAAAGGAGAATGGTTCTATCTTGATTTTTGTGAACGGCGTAGATTGCTTTGTGTAGCGTTAGGCAGAGTTCATTAAGTATATTCTCTTTTTCTGTTACATAACTCATTCCGCCAGGGCTTGAAGTGTATGGTTGTATGGCTGCAGAGAGTATGGCGTCAATACTTAGGCTGATTCCAACGTCTATGAATGCTTTTTTGATGTTTTTTGGAATGTGCAATCCCTTCGGGGGGTAGTTTTGTGCTTGGTTTATTGTAAATGTTGTTGATTCAAAATAACAATGAGGGTGTTTTAATACCTCTTCTTTTTTTTTAGGATTACTTGGGACTTGGGGAAATGAATGGCATAGGTATTCGTATACTTTACCCTCTTGTGTTTTATTGAATTTGTCAAGATTAATTGAGCCGCTCTCTGTTCCTGGTACATTTCTTTGGGCAAGTTGGGCTATCCATGTGCTTATTTCTTGACTATATCGTTGATAACTTTGTTCTACAAAAGAGATGGCAGAAGAGTTGGTTGAGGGCATATTTCTGTTGATAGAAAATTACTTTATATACTTTATGTTTTTTGACTGTTATGATTTTAAATCAAATAATTTACTTAATTTCTAGTTTCCATAGTTCATCGCCAACGTAATGAATATTCTTGATGACTTTGCCAGTTGTAGTTGTTTGGAGTTCTGGGCTTGAGAGTTGAGAGATGCCGATGGCGAGTGGTTTTTTATGGGTTTGGTCGATGATGAGGATAGGTTCGTCTTTTTTTATGTTGTCATCTATATGGGTGATGCCGGGGCGCATGATGTCGGCGCCATTGATGATGTATTTGATGGCGCCCATGTCGATGGTGATGGTTTTGAGAATATTTGGGTGGGTTTGGAGGAGTTTTAATGTGGGGATGAGGAGGGGCATAGTTGTAGTGGAGGGGTTATAATAAAAAAAAGAGGGTTGAGAGTTGATGAGAATTATTTTAGTGGTGGTTTTGAGGGTTGTGATTTCTAGTATTTGTGCGCTCTCTTTTTTTGAGAATTGGATTTCTAGGTGATGCTGTTGTAGTTGTTCGTTGAGATCTTTGATACTGAGGGAGGTGCGTTTCAT
>JAHFQW010000020.1 GCA_023259115.1 archaeon | reverse complement strand
GTTTTCCCGCACTATCGAAGAGCTTTAATTTTAATTCAGGTGATGTAACAACAGAACTAGTCGAACCATGGGAATTACTACTTCCTTGACAATCTTTGCACCCCTTCTCACTATAACACTTACTATCCTCAATCGCTTGTTTCTCTGTTGTTCCTCTAGGACATCCCACTAATCCTTTTTCCGAATCAAGTAACGCCGCCGTACATGGGCATTTATCTTGAAAATTAGACACTTTATCTGAATCATAATCACCCAATGAATCTAAATTCTTCTTCACCCCGCCAAACGCTTTATTTCCGCTTCCACTAAACCAAATAACAATAAATATTGCCACAAGTATTGCTAATATCGCCCCCACAATAATCCACCACATCTGGCTATCCCCTTTCTTTGAATTAAATTTCATCATTTGTCCACCTCATTTGTCCACTTCTTTTATTCGCCTGCGATGTCTCCTGAACCGCATTCTTCTTGTCCAGTTTGTAAAAAACCCACATACACTGAACTCACATCACGTTCGCCATACATCGTTGACATAATATTTTTATAGCCACTATACGCGGTATAAGTCGTCTCACCTGCAACAAGAACTGTTCCGGCAATGCCTATTTTTGTAACTGCCGCACTAGCCGCAATTCCCCCCGATAACGCCGCAGATTCGCCAACAACCGCTGCAACTGGCGCAAGAACTGCAGCGCAAGCGCCCGCCGTCCCTATAACGCAAACCGCCCCTCCCACAACACCTATAGCAACAACAGCTCCCAGTGCAACTTGCCCTGCACCTTTCCAAAACGTACTTCCCCCCACTTCTTTATTCTTAGGCATCATAGATACACTATACGCTTGCCGAGGTATAATTGCCGGAGCAGAAAATGCCACTCTCCCTGGTCCGCCAAACGATTGAACATACTCAAGATAAGTAACATTGGAACTCTTAGGATATTTTGTATTCTTCATATATGTGACTAACTCACTTCCTAAGATAGGACCGCCTTCTATCGTATCCTCATCAACTAAAAGAGAATAACAATTAAAACATTTATTTTTCGAATCTTCAAATCCAAAAACAGAAGGCAATATACTAATACGTGATCCTTGCAGTAACTCTTCATATCTTCCTTCGCCAAACATCCACCAGCATCGTGCAATTTTATCTGCAATTTGTTGTTTGAGTTCTTCTCGTGTGCCACTCACTTTTGTATCAATTGTTTTACATAAAAAAGGTACAGTTTTTATTTCTGACTTAACAACTGCATTATCAGCAGGAGTGATCATTGTTTTTGCCCGCAACGCCACACTATCATGGCACAACAACTCCGCTTGCTTATCATCAGCCTGCGCTGTAAATGCATACAGCACTCCTGCACTCAACATAAACGAAACTATCGTTATAATAATCGACACTAACGTACCCGCCATCATTGCTTTTGTTGATTTCATATTCACGTAAAAATTAAATTATGAGATTGGAAACGATGGCGGCTCAGGTACACTAGCCCCACACATCTTCAACTTCCCCTCTTTCATCTGTTGTGGAATGGAAATACTATCCCTTGGATTCGCACCCAAATAATCATCATTCAACCCATCTTTATCTGAACTCCCTGTATAAACCGTTGGGAAAAAACACACATGCACCCCATCAGGAGTGTATAAAACACCATAATCATTTAGATTGTCACACTCATTTGTTGCAACACCAATACCTAATTCTGACACAACAATATGATTAGCATTTTTGCACAGAGCGGTTTTTCCTTCAAAATATGCTATGTTCAACTCAGAAACTGCTTTAAAATGCATTGGATGTATAACTTTATCACTCCATGCTTTATCATTGAGATATCCCTCTTCAAACGACCGAACAATACCCGCACTTCCTGCAATCACACACGGCTTCATTTTAGGAATAGTCATACTCAAATCACTCACTACCTGTTTGCCTCCCGGTCCGCCATTAACAACGATATTTGTCCCATCATGCGCGGCATCATAACTAAATGTAATCGAACTTCCCGATTCAAAATTTGAAAAACCGCCTTTTTTATAATACGCAAAACAAGGCCCATGCGGGCTTGTGACCATCGATTTAACCACACTCTCTAATTCTCCAAATTCACTACGTTGCGTTGCCCCTACATCAATTTTACCCGCAGTCAACTCTTTTGTGCCTACAGTTGGAACGTAATTTTCCAACCCTCCTGAAACCTTTTTCAACTTATCTAAAGCCCCGCTCGGCCCAAAATAAAAAAACACCAATAACACCAAAACAACGATAGGGATAATGTACAACACCACTTTTGTCGCAGCTTCCATTTTTACAACATATTCCCCACTCTTTGTAACAAATTACTTGCACTATCACTTAAAAACGAATACCAAACTAAAAAAGCTAATAACATGATTATAGCAAGAATCATTAGTACAATCTGCCACATCTCCATCTCCCCTCTCTTATCCATGAACAACATCTCCCTCAATCTTATCAAAAAAAAAATCATGGCATCAACCTTCCTTTGAGCGTCCAAATATAATACAAAAATGCTAAGCCAAGCAAAATACAAAGGATAATAACCACAATCGCTTCTGGGCTGGAAAAATCCACATCCCCTCTCTTACCAATCACCATCTATCCCCCCTAGGTACACTACTTATTTCTTCGACCCGAAACAACAAACACCATTAACCGTACCTCTCTTAGAAGCAGAGCAATCAAACGCCGATGAAATAGTCCCCGACGTTCCATCTTTCAAATTGCGACAGTCTGAACCCAAAGGAATACATTCCCCTCCTTTACTCTCACAATCAAGCAGACCACCTTCCAGCTTCCCGCTCTTGCCTGTAAAAATCACCATCATAATAATCAAAACCACTAACGCAATCACCGCGCCAATGATAATCCACCACATATTCGCATCTGCTTTCCTTCCATAATGCAAGGTAGTCATATTTAACTCCACGTACAACTACCCGAGCAACTCGCTTTCTCTAAAATGCCCTTGCAAGAATCAATTTGTACTTTAAAATTAGATCGCGCTAACTCTTTTCCCGATTCACTTCCATCACCCGCCGCTTTACTTAATTCCGAAGTAAACACACTCTCCGCCGTCGTGCCTGGATGACATTGGCCATACATAATCTTCATAGAAATTAACTCTGCATCACCCGTCTTATCTACTCCTCCTTTAAAAATTCCAATTCGTCCTGTGAAAATCACCACCAGAACCACAAGCACAATTAACGCCAGCGCTGCCACAATAATTATATTCAACGACAAATCACCTTTTTTTGACATCATAAATATACACCTCGAATAAACCAAAATAAATATAATGCCCTATTTAAAGAAATATAAACTACAATAGGTATTTTAAAGAATATAATAGAATTATAAACCCCATAATACATAAAAATACCATGAATACCAAAGCTAAAGGTACACGTGGTGAACGTGAACTCGTCAAAGCCTTCAACGAAGCTGGCTGGGTCTGCATACGCACCGCCGGATCCGGCTCCTCTCCCTATCCTGCTCCCGACCTTCTCGCGGGCAACGCCATGCGTCGTTTAGCCATCGAATGCAAAGTCATAGGCGACACAAAAAAATACTTCCCCTCAGATGAAATCGAACAACTGCAAACATTTGCCCGCACGTTTGGTGCCGAGAGTTGGATTGGCGTGCGTTTCCCGCGCCAGGAATGGTACTTCATCATGCTTGAAGACCTCGAAAAAACCGCCAACCATTGGGCCATCACCCAAGAATTGGCCCAACGTCGCGGCCTTACATGGAAAGAATTACTTCAGCTCAGTGAAGAACAACGAAAAGTTTAAAAGGGCTCCCTCAATAAACACTCAAAGACCTATTTCCCGCAAACAATCCCATGAAACTAACCACTAAAAAAATCGAAGAGATTCTTGTCACAATTATCACCCCAGACGGTTTACCTCTCATCAAGGAACTGCAAAGCAAAGACAACATCTCCGAATTCGATCTAGCAAGTAAAACCAAAAAAGACATCAAAGTCATCCGAAAACAACTCTACATTCTCTACAACCATAATCTAGTCAGCTTTACTCGTAAAAAAGACAAAGTCAAAGGTTGGTACATCTATTACTGGACTCTTGTACCTGAGAGCGTACGCTTCAGCTACTTTAAAATGAAACGTGAGCTCGTACAAAAACTTGAACAGCAGCTAGAAGAAGAAAATCGTGAACTCTTCTTTGTCTGTAAAACCAACTGCACACGTTTAAACTTTGATCAAGCCATGGACTTTGAATTCCGCTGCCCCGAATGCGGCGAATTAATACACCAAGATGACAGCCAGAAACGTATAGCTGACATCGAAACCCAAATGAGAGACGCAAAAGCCGAAATTGTCCAATTGCAAGAAGTACGTAAAGAACATCGCAAAATCGTAAAAGAAAAGAAAAAAGAGAGAAAAGTTAAACAAAAAGTAAGAAAAGAAGCAAAGAAAGTGAACGATAAAAAAACAATCAAAAAACAGGTCAAGAAGACCAACAAAAAACCACTAAAGAAAAAATAACTAATAAACAAAGAGAATAAACAAACTAAAAACGATTACCGTTTCTTACCTAATCTCTCAATCTTAACTTCTTCACGAAGAATTCTTGAAGTAACTTTTTGGATATTCTGTTCCATAGAAGCTACCCGTCGTTCTAATAAAATCATAATACGCAGCAGATACAAAATCGCAAATAACGTCGCAATAATAACCGCTAAAATGAAACTGGTTAAAGATAATTCGGCCATAAATAAACACCTCTTTTAATATAGATAATAGATAAAGTGAAGTATATAAACATTTCGGGAAAGAATGCTGATATGAAACCCTCGCCAAAAGGCCAGCGAACTAGTCTGGTGTCTCGTCAGACAACACTCGGTGCTCCATTCAAATTTACATTGATTGGAGCAAGTGAGCGGGAGGGTTTCATATTAGCCGGGAAAGAAAAAACATAGACTGTAGTGCATCTCAAACTCTTCCATTTAATCTAAACATTTATAAAATAGCTTTAAAAATAACCTCCTATGGATGAATACGAAGCTCTACTCCAAAAAGCTGAACAAGAACTCCCTGAACGCACCGAAGGGACCGATCGTTTCACTATTGAAAAAGTCAAAGGACATATTGAAGGAAATAAGACCGTTCTCATTAATTTAAAAAAAATCGCCAAAGATATTGGCCGAGATGAAAACCACTTACTTAAATACCTCCTACGGGAACTCGCAACCCCCGGAAAATACGCCGGCGAGCGCACCATATTTGGAACAAAAGTCTCCGCCTCATTAATCAACAAAAAAATAAAAAAATATGTTTCTGAATTTGTCTATTGTTCTGAATGTAGTAAACCCGATACTAAATTAATTGAGGAGAAGGGTATCAACTATCTGCGCTGTCTTGCCTGCGGCGCCAAAAAACCTGTCAAAAATGTAGTATAAATCTCTTGCATGTTGCAACTACCTCTCTATGTTTACCATCAATCATAAAAAGTGTCCAAATGGCCTCATGGTCATCATAACTGATACAAATCTTCTGGGAAAATATGTTCATGAAGGAAATCGCCAGCTAGATCTGCGCAGCGAATTCTACAAAGGTGAAGAATTAGACGAAGAAAAGACCAAAGTGATCATGAATAGTGCATCGGTACTGCATCTAACTGGAATCCACACCATTACTCTAGCTAAAAAACTCAATATTCTTGAAGAAGAAGATAGAATCTTAATCGTACAAGACATACCACATGCAGAGATTGTACGAGAGTAAAAGAGATTATCCATTAGCTATATCTTGCATTGCCAACCCTCGCTTGGCTATTCGACGTAACTCATTAAATGCGGTATAATCAATCGCGCCTGAAAAATAAGCCACAATTGCCACCCCTAACAAACCAAGACTCCATTTTCGTACCGTTCCATTCTTAATAATTGTAACATACTGCAACGTAACTCCCATCTCAATAGCTTGAAGAATTGGGAGAACATCGCTCTTTACTTTTTGTAATCGATGGGACACTTGTTCTTTTTGAGCTAGTTCAGTATAATAAACACTCAGAAAAAGAGTATGAGCTGTTTTGATTTTATCTACATCAGGTAAAGAAAATGATAAGTCTTGAACCTGAACTAAAATAGCATTTAATCCTGAGGTATTTAATACACTAGAAAAAATATTTCCCTCAATACTCTTCAAACTAACATGCTCATTAAGGTAAGAAAAATCTGAAGAAAGATTCTCTAAAATAGCAAGCTCTTGCGTAACTAACGAACTTAATTTTTCTCCTTCTTGTTTCATAGGAAAGAGAGATTCATACGCTGCAGTTCCCATCGTGTTATACGCATTAGACAGAAAAGAAGAAGAACCCTCCACAAAACGTACAGCTAATTTTTGTTGCTGTTGCACAATTTTATACAAAAGATATAATAGAACAAGTGCTCTCTTGCCATTATAATTTTTATACCAACGAGGTTGAAAAGAAATAAGCCCAGAAATAATAATCTGCCGATTAGAATCGTATTTTTGTTTAACTGAATTCGCTTTCTCCACCCATTCCAACAACCTCTCAGATGAAGAGTCTAAATTATCCATAAAAGACTACAAAGTTAAATTGATATAAAAAGATTTAGTTTCATTTAATACTCTTCCACCCCTGCATTCCCCTCCGGCTCCGCAACTTGAACTATTTCCTCCTTCTGCGCCGAACCCATAAACCCTGCCAGCCCCACCTGCTTTTCTTTCTCTTTTCCAAAAAATTCATCCACATTATATTTCAAAAGCTCTAAAACCCGTTTCAAATAAGGAGAGAAATCATAATTATTGCAAAGCATGAGACAAGGTTCTAAGTATTTCACAACCGAACCCTCAGAAATAGTAAAAATCAACTTTCCCCCGCACGCCGAACACTTACCAATGAGAGGCGGTCGCCTAAACTTCTCATTGCACTTCACACAACGAAACTGTTGCATAGAAAATTTACGCATATTTCCTTTAATATCTTTCAAAAAATGTTTTTGAATTACAAGCTTTGCCACATCATCCATATCTACCGCGCGAATTTTGCGCGCAATTTCCATCTGACCACGCAGTTTATCATTCATTGAAGGTTCTGTTTTATATGCTGAACAATTCACCCCTCTATTAAAATTATCAATAGGATGGGTATAACCAAATCCCTCATATTGGCTGGGTTTGCCCAATCTATCTCCTAACTGCTCAACTTTTTTCTGCTCCACCCCATACTTCACTTCCCAAGGATTTTTTAACTCAAGTGCCGCCTCGTACAACTCCAAAGGATATCGCCACACCACATCTATCCCATGAACTTGATCGTCAATTTCTGTAGGATTCAAAATAGATGTCAAAACTAAAGGCGCATCCATCGTTTTAGCCCCTCTTTTTTCTGGAAGATACTGACGGGAAAAATTAAGCAGTGCATCTAATAACAACATCACACACGCCTCATCACCATCACAATCTCGTCTCATTCCTGCATGAAACATTGGATGGCATAACAACCCTTGTGTTTCAGAAAATCCCACAATTCTACCCACAAGCCCTGCAGAAATATGTGGTGCTAAACCAATCACTAAATGACCAACTAGATCTTCTTCTTTAGTAATATTATAATAGGCAGGTAATTTATAAAAACGTACAAGTAAGTCATCAATAAAATGCGCAACTCGACTAAGTACTTTAGGTGCCGATTCCTCCAGTGAATCAAAACCAGGTAAAATCACATCCTGGGGTTTTATTTCAAGCACTTGATTATCATCAACTAATTCTTTGCCATAAATATCCAAATCATATCCCAACGATTTAAGTTTCTCAAGTGATGTTTTAACCTCTTTGGGTTTAAAATGGGTAATTGGTAGCTCTGTACAATCGTATCGCGTAGTTCCTTCTTTATTCACATAAATACTATGTTTCGCCCTCAGAATGCCTTTTGCTAAATGTTCTACTAAATGATCTTTGTTAGACGTTCCGCGTACTCCTTTAATTAAATCGGCATGTGTTTTTTCACCAATCAGATCTTTTGCTTTTTGAAAATAATAAGAAATATTAATATCTTGGTATTTATACGCAAACGCTTTACCATGCCTACAGGTATCTTTATCTAGCATTCCGCAGATCTTGCAATGGTATCGTTTGATACACTTCCCGCCGCATTCAGCGCAAGAAGAATAGATCATCTCTTTCTTACAACCAACACAAAAAAACAAAGGAAACACGCTATTGATTTTTCCCGCCCCCATTGCCGATTGAAAACTACGTAAACGATCACCCTCTTCCCCAACCGGAAACATCACTTGCGGTGAACCTGTCATCTCCCTCATCTTTGCTTTCTCTGGTCGTCCCATTCGTGCTCCCACAAATGTTCCAGATTTATCTCTTAACTGTATAATTCCCTTTGAATTGATGAAATCTAACGCATTTGCAGATAACCCTTTAACAACATTCGATGAGAGTGTGCCTTCCTCAATAATATTCAAATTGACCATCTCATCAGACGTTGCAAAATTAAAATTGAGCCCAAAAACCTGTGCCTCTATCTCCTCAATAACTAAATTATCTTTATTCACAACTAAGTGCGCAACTCCTGCTTCTTCCAGCACCTTCTTTGCTCGAACATGCAATTCATTTTTCTCAAAATAAGGTAAAATTATTTTTGTGATCCCACGTGTATCACTCTTCAACTTTCCTTCTTTGAGCCATAAGAAAAGATCACTCAATTGAGTAAGAGTAATCAATTTCCAATGATAAGTATATTCGGGGTGTAATGCCACACCCAACTCTTCACTAATAATAATTGCTTCGTCTAATGTGGGAATTGTATAAAAATAATCAGACAATATCTTCTCAACCCTCGCTAACTCCAAACCCAACAACTGCGCCGCCTTAGCCGTCATTTCTTCTGCAAACATCAACTTTAACTTTGTTTCCACTTCCAACGCCCACCACTCTGAACAATATCCTACCGGTACAAACATTTGTCCATTTTCCGAAAAATCCCCATAATTAAACAAAATATCACCTAAAAATAAAATAGAATCAATTTTCGGATTATATAATTTAGCTTGTTCTTCTGTTTTCAGTACCAATACGGTTCCATCTTTTAATCTCACAATCGGACCTTCTAATACATCACACACCGTAACAGATGCTGCTTTTCCTGGTCTCTCCACTTTAATTTGTGTACCAATCGCAATATATTTATCTAACACTGTAAGTGTTGCAGGATGTAACGCCGTTGCTGAAAAGCCCGTACACCGAGTGCGACCATAACGCAATCTAAAGCCGCCTACACCCATAGGGTGTGTTAAAATAGGCCTTCCTGCTACTAAATCCATAATAAAAGTATTATTAGGTTTAACTGTTTTTTTTGACTCATCTGCTGGACCAACCTTTGTAGAAGCATGTGAAGAATGAATTTGTTCTTTCAATTTAATAAAATCGCCTAGCCAATCCCACTCCAAATCAAACGTCTTCCCCCACTTAGCAAGCCTCTTCCACAATTTAGGCGCTTTCTGGGTTAAACCTTCTGCTACAACAAGAGCCATCCCTCCTCGAATTAAATTAGTCTCTAATCGCGGCAAGTCTTTATAATTGGAAACCTCAATTTGTTCTGTTGCATCGCCATCTACTTCCACCGGAAGATGACCCATCATAAACCTAATTTCTTCATCAGAAGGATGATATTGTAAATTGGTAACTCGCTCATGATAGTCGTGAATTTCTGTCACAAATCTATTGATCTCCGCCTCATCAGGATCATAAGTTTGGTATCCCATCTTCACTCGTACATAATCAGAAAGAATAACTGAAGTAGAGCCAGCCGTTCCTCCGGCAGCGCGAATAGGTCCGGCATACTGCAGCGCAAAATATTCTCCCCCATCTCTTCTCTTCTTGATTTTCAAGCCGATAAACCCTTCAAGTGGTGCAGAAACAATCCCCAATGTAAGATAGGCAAACCCCACCCGAATACCAATTTCCATTGCTTCTTGCTTTGTTTCAAATTTACAGTACATCTCTTTAGCAACTTCCTCTGCAATCTTAAAACCAACCCGCCAATCTAACTGACCATATTCTTTTTCAAGTTCCAAAATACGTGAAGTGATAGGTGTACCCAATATCTGTGGTGCTACAACCGAAATGAGACCAACTACTCTCTCTGCCATGTTCTTTGCCAAAGGAATGGGCGGTTCAGACTCAGGATCTAACCCTTGCGCCCTCGCTTTTTCTGAAATAGCATAACAGATATTTACTTCCTCTGTTAACGTTGCAAAATAGTCCTGTATTTTTGGTGACGCTGTTTCTGTCATTATTTACCCAAACCGCAATACTTTTACTTCTCTTGTCTGTAAATTCACAATAGGCACACGCGCAGGTTCAGGCTCATGTCCCAATTTTTCCTGAAATGTGGTTTTCCCCTGCCAGCAACTCCCACTAATCATGGTAATCCCTTTGTAATTAGCAACACTTGAATAATGGATGTGTCCCGTAATAAAAATATCAGGAATTTTTTTAATAATAAGCGAATCCTCTTCATGTGCAGGAAAATAAGGCGTCGAACGAAAAGAAGGCGCCAAATGCCGCCGTTTAAGCAAAAATTTCATAATTAGATCTGATCTATGATATCCTCCTCCATTGCGAATTGATTCCACATTCGCCACATAATAATCAAAACTATATCCATGATACAGTAAAATATCAAATCCTGAAAAACCATCTTTTTTACCAACCGTCACAAGAGAAGGATTTGTAACCAGCGTTACATGAGGTAAATCAAATAGCCCTGGTGCAAATTCTTGATAAAAAACTGGTTGCGGCTCTGCTAAATACACCATATCATGGTTGCCTGGACACATAATAATTTGCTTATCCGTTGGAATCTGACGCAATAAACGTGAAAATTCAGTATATTGCCCTTTAATATCATTAATTTCTAATTCGTCTTCTTGGGAAGGATAAATACCTACTCCATCAACTAAATCGCCAGCAATAATAATATATTTCACTTTACGCGCCATATCCCTCTGTGCCTCATTACCGCTATTTCCATTCAGCCACTTCAAAAAGCGATTGAATTCATCTTTCAAAAACAACTTAGAGCCAACATGGATATCTGACAAGAAAATGATATATTCTTCCTCTGGGCCTTTTTTTAATTCATGATCATTGGGAACATCTGGCCAAACAATATTCTCACCAAACATCACTTTATCCATATAAGTACCACTTATACCAACCACTTCATCAGGCACCAACTCTTTACCCAAAGCATACAATTCTTTTTTACTCTTAGAAATAATCACTTTTAATTTAGCAGTCTTATCCTCAACAGAAATAATCATATTGCCATTTTTAGTTTCACCAATCTCTTCAATAATTCCAATAATTGAAATTTGTTCTTTTTCTTTTTTTTGTAGTGCGCGGGTTATAGTGGTAAGATTTTGCAGCTCTGCGCGATGACGTAAAATATTTTCCATAAAAGTATACCTGCTTAAAAAGAACTGCGTAAAATCGGCAACCGTATATTTTTTAGGAGTATTCTTATAAGAAATGATAACCTGGACCGTTTGAGCAAGAGCGCTGGTATAATGAACCGCGCTCTCAACCGCAGGAACTAAAACCGTTGTCGCATGTAGCGCTTCTAAAAAAGGGGAAGTAGTTTGGAAAGAAGACAATACATTTGAAGAGATATTTAAATCGCTATTTGAAGTGGTATTTGGATTGGAATTTGAATTAAAATTAGACTGACCATCCGGTGCATCCAACGCCACCTCTAAACTAGAAACCGATTGTACTAAAGAATCAGTAGGAGTACTCAAAGTAATCTTATTGGTTGAGAGCGATTGTAATTGCTTTTGATACAACTCATCATTCCTCTCTTTTTCTGCATCGACTCGGTATTTGTCTATTTCATACCAATCAACCAAAGAGCTACTTTGTTTTAATACATCGACATAATCTGAATTAAGGACAATTAAATCCGATTCTACTTCAATTTTTTCAAGCAAAGTAGAAGTTAAATCTTGTTGAGGGGATGAATTTAATAGATCCTTGCTGATAAGTACTCCCTTTGAAAAAAGTTCTTCAATAAGTTGTTCTTTGTTCATACTATACCTTAATATACACTAAATACACATTAAATATATTTTTAATAGCCCTCAGATGCCCTACTAAATATATTTTAAATGTAGAGGACGTTGAATATACCCAAAACTACATTAAATATCTGCATTCAAACAAATATAATAAATAATTTAAAAAAAATAAATTATATTTGCAGCGCTTTCTCCAATATTTCTTTGAGTTTGACAATGAGCGGTTCATCTAAAGAGAGATGGATTTCTCTGGTTCGACCATACCTCCCTTTAGAGATGATTTTGGCATTGATGATACCTAGCATATCGAGCTCTGCCAAAATATCCGAAATACGACGTTGTGTTAACACATTTAATTTATATTGTTTGCATAGATTAGTATACATCTCATAAATCTCACCCGTAAAAAACTGACTCTTTGCTGGACTCAATAACAATAAAGCATATAATACTAATTGAAACTGTTTAGGTTGATTTGCCGTTGCACTAATAATCTTATCCGATTCAACTTTTCTCTCCGCATCATCTAAATGAATTAAAGTAATCGTTTGCTGAGCACCTCGTTCCGCAATCTCGCCCGCTACACGAAGCAGATCGATTGCCCGCCGTGCATCACCATGCTCCCGCGCCGCAAACGCCGCACATTTTTCAATAACACCTGCCTGGATACTATTTTCTTTAAATGCCCTAAGTGCGCGAGAGCGCAAAATGTCTTGAATCTGCAGCGCATTATAAGGTGGAAATATAATTTCTTCTTCAGAGAGAGAACTCTTAACTCGCGGATCTAGATTTTCTGAAAAGATAAGATTATTACTAATCCCCACCAAACAAATCTGAGATTGTTTTAATTCGCTATTGATACGAGTAAGATTATATAAAATTTCATCACCAATTTTCTTAGTCAATTGGTCAATCTCATCTAAAACTAATATAATCACTTGTTTTTCTTTATCTAATAAAGAATAAAATATATTATATACCTCATCGGTAGGCAACCCTGTAGGAGGTACTTCTTGTCCAAACTCTTTTATTAATTGCGCAATTAAACGATATTCCGTATCTGCAACCCGTTTAAGCTTACAATTAAGATAAATAAATTTGATAGATATCTTATTTTTTTGTGCAATTTCATTCATTGAACGTATGATATAACGTACAGATAACGTTTTACCCGTGCCCGTCTTACCATAAATAAACAAATTTGAAGGCTTTTCTACTTTTAATGCTGGTGCAAGTATATTAGCAACTTCCTGCAATAAATCCTCACGATATAACACTTCTTCAGGCACATAAGATGAACTTAGCACTCCTTTATCTAAAAATAGTGAATCCTGCTTCAAAAAGTTCTCAAAAAAATTGCCTATTTTAATCATGGTAGATATAATTTAGATATATTTAAACTTAATTTTAACTTAAACCTAATTTTTGACACATTCAAACATCTTAACCTGCCCCACCCCTTAATTTCCTATGGAAATCATCTCAAACAACGCAAATAACTCTTTTGAATATTAAATCGCATGAATCGATATATAAATAAAGTGGAAGCAAGAGATAGGTATTCATATCTATACATTTTGATACAATCTTACCAGTGGAACTTCTTTAAATACTTATGGGTTTATAGAATATAAATAATATTATTATTAATTAAGAATAAAATATAAGAAATATCAGGATATTATAATAAGTAATAGAGGTAATAATTAAAAAAAGTTAAATGTAATCATATAAGTGCCATGTTCTTGAACATACACTTAAAGAAAATATTACAAAAATATATTACATAACAGACATCACAATTTGTGACATTAATATTATATTAATAATAGATTTATTATATAATAAATATAATAATATATTATATTTATTTTCAATATAGTAAATAAATAATAATAAATAATAATAGAAATAACAAATAAAAAAAATAACCCTCTATAACAAATAGAATTACCAACTCAATTATTTATGATTATATAATAATATATAAATATAATTTTATGATTATATAAATAATAATACTGTTCTATTTAAAGAATTGCGTTTAACAAAACAATCTTGTCATAAATTACATTCAACATTATCATTTATTTTCCATGAGAAAATCAAATTATTATTTTTTTAATTTTCCCATTTTTCTCAATCTTTTTTTTTTCATTTTTCCTCTTCCATCGGAAATCAAGGGGTCACAGAGTCATTTCACTAATTCAACCAATTCAATACTTTTTTTTACTCCTTCTCCACACAGCTTGTTGCGGAGTGATTGTTGGGTGATGTGGGATAGCTAGATCAAGAATGGATTTATTCTATTTCAAAACGCAGAATTGCGGCAATGCCGCCTAAATCCCGCAGTTGTACGCCTTCACGGGTTTCTACAGAGATGATTTTGACCGTGGAGCCACCGGCTTGGGCTTTTTCTTCGAGCTGAAAAATGGCGTCTTCGGGAATGCTCTCAGAGAGGAGAAGAAGATCAACGGCGTTCATCTCAAGCGCTTTTAATGTTTCTTTTTCTCCATACACTACTTTTTTAGGGTTGTCAATAAATTGGCGGAAGAAATGAGCCATGATTTTTTTTTCGATGGAGACTTCTTCGTTTAAGAGTAGATCTTCGGATTTGTCGAGGAGTTCTTGCAAGCCGAATTCTTCGGTGTAGGATAAGTCTTTGGTGCCGAGGATTTTCTTTTTTAAGTCGCCGGTGATGTAATCATAGTTGATAAAATCAGTGACGGTGATATTAGGGCCACCAATGATGATGCCTTTGAGATTGTTGCCTAGGGGCAGAAATTGCTCTTTCATGAAATCGGCAACTTTTTTGAAGTGTTCTTTGTGAGCTTCTTCACGGATGCGAGCGAAACGTTGGGCACTTTGTCCCCCAGCTTTAAATTTGCCTGGCACTTCGGAGTGGGTTTTTTGCAGAGGGACGATGGTTTTCCCTCGCAACAGCGCAAGGGTTGCGTCACGAATATCGAGAACAACTAGGCCGTATACATTATGTTCGACGAGCATGTCTTCGAGTATATCTAATACAAATGTTTTGTCACAGCGATAGATACGGGTGTTGAGGGCGAGGGGAGGCTCGATACTCCAGCAGCGGAAGTCTTGTTTTCCTTGTGTGGAGGCGACGTTTCCGGCAAAGATTGCGAGTCCGTGATCGGGTGTGCGTTTAAAATTTCGCAGATGCTGGATCATTTTTTCTAGCGCGCTTTGGACATTTTTTCTTGTGGCGGATGATTTAATGTTTGATGCGGTGCCTTGTTCTTCTGCGAGATGGTTGATAATTTTGGTTATTTCATATCCTGCAGGAATATAGACTGAGACAAATTCGGTGTGCGCGGCGCGTTGTTCTTTGAGTTCTCGAACTAGTTTTTTTAAGTGTAATTTTTCTTGTGCGGTGAGCGTTGCCATAAGAATGATGGGGGGGAGGTTGATTTATAAAGATTTGCTGAGTGAAGTTAGGATTTGTTGAGGGCTTTGGGATGCTGTGTCATATGTTATACTATGGTGTTTTTGTTGTTGCGCTTGAGTTAGGCAGATTTGCATGAGTTCGGCTTGCAGATTTTCTTGGATTTTGGCTTTGGAATATTTGCGGTGAGTTAGGCGTTGTTTGAGAAGTTTGAGGTCTGAACAGGTGAGTATGATACATACATTTACTAGTGATTTTGGAAGTAAATGGGTTATATGAGAATCGATGATGAGGCCGCGAAGTTGTTTTTGGAGTTGCTGCTGTACAAGTTTTTGGAATTTCTGATAATTTATGTTATAACATTGTTTTTGTTTGTTGTAGGAAGTTGAGATTTGCGCGTAGTGTTTATGCAAATCAAGTCTGTGGTAGCGCATCTTTTTTGCGAGAAGTTTGGCAAGGGTAGTTTTGCCAACGCCGGGTGTGCCGGTGATGATGATCAGTTTTGGTTTTAGCAAGGGCGAGGTATGAGGTTTTTTGATTTTTTTTTTTCTTTTTTTTGTGAGCATAGATTAGGTAGGAAGAAAAGAGGTATTTAATTTTTGCCCATTTTTTGGTTTTGGCGATGGATTTTATGGTGATGTTTTAGGAAACGATTGAGTATCTGTTTATGTAGTACAGATTCTGCTACTATGATAATTAAGAATAGTACAATGGTGTATCCTAAGAGGAGGAGTATGTCTACCCAGAGGCTGCTTAGAGGGGCTTGGAAGATGACGAGCTCACGCACAGCACGTTCGGCGATGACGTACGGACTAAATGAGATTATACTGCGAATGGCAGGAGATGTTGCTTCTAAGGGTAGAATTGTACCAGAGATGAATAAGAGCAAACTTCCTACAGAGATAGAGGCGAGGGTGCTGGTTTCTTCTGATGTGAAGAAGTAGCCTATGACCATACCTAGGAAGGTGAAGATGGAGGCGGCGAGAAATAGAATCAATGCAAGGGATAGTAGGATGGGCGAAATTTCAGGGATGAAGAGTAAGGAGAGCAGCAGGATGATGGCTACTTGGATTAAGATTAAAATGACATTTGTGAGGTAGATGGAGAGGATAAAAGTTATTTTGCGAATAGGCAAGAAGAAGTTGCGAAAGAAGGCAGGACTATTCTTTTCCATCATGACAAGACTTGTGCCAAGCATAAGTGAGGAGAACATGATGACTAAAATCAAGAGGATGGGGAAGAGGTAACTTAAATGAGTTTTTTGGGTGCTCACGGGCTGAATTTTAGTGATGAGGGGCTTTGCGATGACGCCGGCTTGGGTGATTTTCTGTGATTGCAAGTTTGTATTAATTTGGTTGAGGGTTGATTGTATGCTTTGGAGTTGTGAAATACTTTCAGTTAAAGAAGATTTTACACTATCAAGGTTGGTATTGCTAGTTTTGATTTTATCTGAGGCAGTGGTTAGCTTTGTTTTTGTTGCGTCTAAATCAGTTTGTATGCTGCTTACAAGGGTTGTGACGGCGTTGAGACTTCCTATTCCTTCGCTATCAAGAAGTGCGCTTGCGTTGGCGAGAGTCTGATCAGTTTCGAGGAGGAGAGCAGAGATTTTCTTTTTGTCAGTTGAACTCGCATTCATTTTATCAGCTTGGATTTTAGTATCCGCAATTTTCTGGCTTGTGGCAAGCAACTGGGCGGAGAGCTGGGTTTTGAATTGGTCAATAGCGGTTAGATCATATACTGTTGTAGGGGCGTTTAAGTCTAATGAAGCAAGGCTGGTTTTTGTGTCATCTGTGTTTTTTACAGCGTTGTCATTTTTATCTTTGGCGGTGTTCAGTTTAGGTATTTCTGTAGCGATTTTAGCATTCGTGTCGCTGAGTTTGCCAAGTAAATCGGAGGCGATATTTTCCGTTAATTGCTGTTCTTTGAGGTGGAATTTTTCTTGAATGGTTTGCTGCACCATCCAGACAATGTTGATTTTGCTTTGATCGATGTAGAACGTTATTTCAATTGGCTGGTTCGATTCGACTTTTAACGAGGGGGGAAGGTCAATACAGGTATGGATAAGACTTTGCTTTACATCTTGAGTGCATTGATCGAGAGTATCGTATTTGATCACATTAAATTCTTGTTCTTTGAGAGAATTTATGAAACTGGTTGTGTCGTCATTGGCGGCGGTTGAGTGCACTCCAATATTTAGGCCATATTTACTGGTGGTATTGAATGAGAGGCCAAGGATGAGGATAATTAAGAGCGGTGCGAAGAAGACGATGAGTGCAGAGCTCTTGGCGCGAATGAGCAGGCGCAAGTTCTTTTTTGTTAAAAGCCAGAGGGCGGTCATGGTAGATGTTCTCGTCGTTTATTTTTTGTTATGTTTGTTCTTTTTTTAAGATGAGTTTTTTGGCGAGTTGGTATTTTATGGATGACACTTATTTTTGTTGAGTGATTTTGGTGAAGATTTCATTTAATGAAGGTTTTCGCAGATCGATGTCATGCAAATAAAGGTTTTCTTGCTGTACTACTTTAAGCAGTTGACTTAGTACGAGTTCGGGGTCTTGTGTAAAGAGAACGAGGTGATCATCTTTATCTACAATTTTTGTGACGGCGAGTTTTCTTGCTAATTGAATGATACGCTCTTTATCTTTACCGGTTTTGATGTTGATGTTAATCTCTTTTTTGAGGAAGGGTTTACGTATTTCTTCTATTTCCCCCATGCTGCGCACTTCACCTTGATGAATGATGGCGACTTTGTTACAAATACGTTCCAGACTTTCTAAGTTATGAGAAGAGATGACAACAGTGAGGCCTTGCTTATTGACATCTTGGATGAGAGAGATGATTTCTTTTTGCATGATGGGATCAAGGTCAGAGGTTGGCTCGTCAAGGAAGAGAATTTTTGGTTTATGGATTAAGCTACAGGAGATGTCAAGACGTTTTTGCATTCCTCCTGAGAGTTGTGAGGCAAGTTTATTGCGGTGTTCAAATAAACCTGTTATTTGTAATAGATTTTTGGCGTTTTCGATTAATGTGTCTTTTTTTAAGCCGTAGAGTTGGCCAAAATGGAGTAAGTTCTCTTTGACGGTTAGTTTTGGGTAGAATGAGGTGTGTTGGGCGTTGAAGCCGAGATGTTTTTTGATTTTGTGGAAGTTGTTGTGCAAGTTTTTTGGCTGGCCATCGATTTTTGAGATATAGGTTATTTCCCCTTCGTCTGGTTCAATGAAGCCGGCAATGAGATTGAGAAGAGTGGTTTTACCGCTGCCTGATTGGCCTATTATCCCAAATAAATCACCTTCTGCTATTTGCAGGTTTACATTTTGGAGAATTTTGGCTTTATTGTACTCTTTCGTCACCTCTTTTATCTGGATTAATTCCACAAGCTATGCACTTTTTGTAGGTATATAAATGTTTTGGGAGTCTAACTGGGCATATATAATCTGGCGACTTTTCCCAGATGTTCTACAGATTTTCTACAGGGCCTTTATCTACACAATCTTTATATAGAAACTGCTAATTTTATATTTGAATTTTATGAAAGCGAGATTGAAATATTGGTATGAAGAGAAGTACAAGTTGTTAATGTTACTGCCTTTTTTGCTTGTGGTGTTGTCGTTGGTGCAAATTGGAGTGCAGTATCACACTACAGGGGATTTTGTCCATCGCGGGATTACATTGAAAGGTGGGAGTACGATACTAATTCACAAAGAAATTTTGGGTATGACCAGTGATCAATTGGAGAGTTCTTTGCGCGGCAAATTTCCAGAAGCAGATGTTGCGGTTCGCACGATTAGTTCGGCGGGAAGAGTTGTGGCGTTAGGTGTCGATTCAGAATTTTCTACCCCTGCGGATATTACCAAATTGACGGGGGCGTTAGCAGAGAGAGGTATTACGTCTGCTGATTATAGTGTGGAAGTGGTGGGTTCGGCGTTAGGTGAGAACTTTTTTAGGCAGATGATTTTGGCACTGTTAGTTTCGTTTGTGTTAATGGGGTTAGTTGTTATATTATATTTTCGTGTGATGATTCCGAGTTTGGCAGTTATTTTAGCAGCGTTTTCGGATATTGTGGTGACGCTGGCACTATTTAATCTTACGGGAATCAAGTTGAGTACGGCAGGTGTTGCAGCATTTTTGATGTTGATTGGGTATTCGGTAGATACAGATGTGTTGTTGACAACGCGATATTTGAAGCGCAAGGAAGGATCTGAAATGGAGAAGATTTATAGTTCAGTTAAAACAGGTCTTACGATGACGGCGACAACGCTTGTGGCGGTGGGGGTTGCGTTGATTTTTGTGCAAAGTGATGTGGTTCGACAGATTATGATTATCTTATTTATTGGGTTAATTGCGGATACGTTTATGACGTGGATTCAAAATGTAGGGATTCTGCGCTGGTATGTTGAGCGAAGAGGAGTTGCGGGGGTTAAGAGTAGAACACAATGAATGCGACAATTACGGAGATTTTCAAGAAGTGGAGAGTTATTTTACTTTTAGTGTTCTTAGTTTTTGCATATTTTTCGATTAATGGGGGGCTTGTACCACATTTCTGGCAGAGTGGCGCGGTTATACGCAGTGTGGGGTATAATTCTTCAGCGGCGAATGCGGGAGTGGAAAATCCCAATCCGACTGTTACACCTCTGGCACGTGAGCGGTTGCTCTCGTTGAATGGCCAGAAAATCACATCAGCACAAGACTATTATATATTTATTGATGGTCAGAAAGGGGGACGAGCGGTTAATGCGGTGACATCAAAGAAGACATATGCGCTTGTTACAAAGTCTACTGATGATGGAAAAGTTGATTTAGGGTTAAAAGTTGCGGATGCGCCTCAATCTAATTTACGTAAAGGTTTAGATTTAGAGGGTGGAACGCGAGTGTTGTTGAAATCAGTGGAGCCGGCAAGTAAAGCGAATTTGGATACAACGGTTGATAGTTTGAAAGAGAGATTGAATGTGTATGGATTGAGTGATGTAACGGTTCGTGTGGCATCGGATTTAGCGGGTAATGATTTTATTTTAATTGAGATTGCCGGAGTGACGGAACAGGAAGTGCGCGATTTGTTGTCAAAGCAGGGGAAATTTGATGCAAAAATTGGCAATAGTACGGTATTTTCTGGTGGGAAAAAAGATATTACATATGTCTGTCGGTCGGCGGATTGTTCTGGTATTGATCCGCGACGGGGCTGTGCTAAATCTGCTGCAGGATACGGATGTGGGTTCTTTTTTACAATTACGTTGAGTCCGGAGGCAGCAGAGAGGCAGGCGGCGGTTACGGATAAGTTGAGTGTGATAACTGAAAATGGTGCAGGATATTTGAGCGAGAGTTTAGTGTTATATCTTGATGATAAAGAAGTGGATAGTTTGAAGATTGGAGCGGAATTAAAAGGACGTGCATCTACAAATATTCAAATTTCTGGTTCGGGAACAGGGGTTAGTCAACAGCAAGCAATGCAGAATACGCTCGCAAATATGAAGAAATTGCAGACGGTGCTTATTACGGGGAGTTTGCCTGTGAAGTTAGAAGTTGTGCAACTAGATACGGTTTCTCCTACTTTGGGGAAAGAATTTTTACAAAATATTATGTTGGTTGGGTTTATTGCGTTGTTGGCGGTGGCGACAATTGTGTGGGTGCGGTATCGAAAATGGAAAATTGTGATTCCGACGGTGTTGATTTTATTGTCTGAGATTACATTAATTTTAGGCTTTGCGGCGTTTGTGGGATGGAATTTAGATTTGGCAGCGATTGCAGGAATTATTATTGTGATTGGTTCAGGTGTGAATCATTTGACGATTATCACAGATGAGATTATGCGCGTGCATAGCGTGAGCGCAGTTGATTGGAAGACAAAGATTAAGAATGCGTTATTTATTATCATGGGGGCGTATTTGATTAACATTTCGTCGTTGTTGCCGTTGTTTTGGGTGGGTGCGGGTTTGTTGAAAGGTTTTGCTCTGACAACAATTGCGGGGATGTCGTTTGGTGTGTTGATTGCACGGCCAGCATATGCGGCGATTATTGAGACGCTGATGAAAGAGTAAGGTTTTTATAGTTTTGTTGATTCTTGGAGAGTATGAGGTGTGTTTGATGAGAAGGTTAATTTTATGGGCTCTGTTGGTGTTAAGTGTAATTCTTGTTGTAGTAGGTTGCGGTTTAAAACCTGGAAAAAGTATTGTGGGAGAAGCCATAAAAGGGCCGCCTTCTTCTAATGACTATTCCCGTCAAGACAAAATCCAAGATAAAGTCATCAACTTGGAAGAAGACTGCTTAGATGAATGGTATTTTGTTAATAAACAGGGGCAAGTAATAGGTGGATTACATAAAGGATGCGAAGATGTAGATAAGAATGGTCAACCTTGGTGTGCTACCCGAGGAGTGTATGTGACGGGTGAGAAGTACGGAACAGATTGGTTGCCTTGTGGTGATGATATTGATAAGCTGATTGCGTATTTCCAAGCTAAATGTGTAACGCTTCCCACCGGATTTTCTAGTGAGATTGAATATTTGAAGTGGTATTCAGGATTATCTATAGATGAAAAAGAGAAAATAATTACTGATCTTCCCTCTTGGTGTCCTACTAAAACAAAATCATCTTATACTTCTGATACAAGCGGTAAGTGGGAATATTGTAGTGGTTTAACTGAGGTAGAGAAAAAAGCAGCAGGCTGTCTGGATGATACTACTCAAAAAACGGATCCGTACGCCTCTAATTCAGGATGGGGGAAAATTCTTCCCTGTCAGAAAACGTGGGGATATGTGAGTGATCTTACTAAGAATGCGAAATGGTATAAAGGATGTGCAACAATTGCGGGTGAGAAGTGGTGTGCAACAAAGATTGCCTATGTTGAAGGCGGTAAGTTTGGAACTAAAAGGAAAAATTGTACACCAAATAAATAATTCTTCTTTTTGTTGAGCAAAGTTTTATATATACTTTACACCTCTCTCTATCTGTTAAAAAGGATGTGTGATGGATGAGAAAAATAATTTTAGTTGCATTGTTACTATTTAGTGTGATTCTTGTTGCTAGTTGTGGAATACGTTTGGGAGAGGCGGCTAATATTGTCTTTTGTCCAAATGGCGTATCGTGTGATGGTACGTCGATCACTGGGCAAAAAGGTCAAGCGGTATGTGGAACGGCAGATACAAAGGGCATATCTCATTATTGGGTGTGTACTCAGAAAGGATGGATAGCGCAAAAAGAGACATGCACTTGTTCTAAGAAAATAAGTTGTCCTGGGGGAACAACGTGTATGGGGAAGTCAGTTACGGGAGTTGCGGGGCAGATTGTTTGCGGTACTGATTTTAAAAATTGGCAATGTACTGATTCTGGATGGAAGCAGACGAGTGTAGATTGTTTTTGTACTTCAGAGAGTGATGGGAATGCGAAGTGTGTAGAATCAGATAAAGGTCAGAATTATGTTGTAAAAGGTAATGTGGCGTTTGAAGTGGATACTCCTTTTGGCAAGAAACAAAAAGTGGTGGGAGAAGATTATTGTTACACATCCCCTAGTGGAAGTATCTATCTTTTTGAGGGGGTCTGCAGTAAAGAGAAAAGTGGCGACCCGTGGCATTATGTTCAAAAGAGATGTGAAGAAGGAGGCTATAGTGAGGCAGGTGATTTGGAACCGGCAGGCAAGTTTACATGTATTGGCGGTAAATGTGTGCCGGGGCAGTGTTTTATTGCGGGACAGGCGGCGGATGATATTCAAATTTCATTTAAAGATGCGATGTTGGAAAAAGCAGTGAAGGAGCAAATGGGGATTGCACAGAATAAGCCTGTGATGGTTGGGGGTGCAAAAAAAATAATCTTCTTTAATTTATCAGCTAAGAATATTCAAGAGCTACAAGGTTTAGAGTATTTCCCAAATTTAAAAGAGCTTAAGCTAGATAATAATTTCATTTCAGATATTTCGCCACTAGGATGTTTGAAGAATCTTGTTGTGCTTGATTTAGATAATAATCAGGTTGCGGATTTAGCTGCGTTAAAAGGACTTACAAGTCTTCAATTTCTTGAGCTTAATTCTAATCAGATTAGCGATATTACGGCACTGAAAGGACTAACTAATTTGTCGTCGCTGGAATTGAATTTTAATAAAATAAAAGATATAGCTCCATTGGCGGGATTGAAAAGTCTTACTGTTCTTATTCTTGGTTCTAATCAGATTAGTGATGTTAGTCCCTTAAAAGGTCTGACGAATTTGCAAAATTTAGTTATTTCTCTTAACCAAATCAAGGATATTAGCGCTTTGAAGGACTTAAATTTACTGTCTTTTAGTGCGCATCACAATAGTATAATTGATGTGAGTCCTCTGAATGGGAAAAATATGGTTGTACT
The DNA here is from genome assembly GCA_023259115.1 of archaeon. Classification (GTDB taxonomy): domain Archaea; phylum Nanobdellota; class Nanobdellia; order Woesearchaeales; family GW2011-AR9; genus JACPNA01. Next base: position 2,000 of record JAHFQW010000020.1, on the reverse strand, counting down.
TAATTTAGATTTTAATCAAATCGTTAATTTTGATGCATTAACTGGGATGACTGAGTTAGCGAATTTACATGCAGGGTATAATAAGATAAAAGATATCACTAGTTTACAAAAATCAAATAAACTGGAGCAGGTTTATTTATATCACAATCAAATAGTGGATGTTAGTGCTTTAAAAGAGTCCAAAGAGCTTAAAGATCTTGGTCTTGGTTATAACAACATTAATAATATTGGTGCTCTGAGTGGGTCGACAAATTTGCACTATTTATCTCTTGAGTTTAATCAAATAAGTGATGTTACTCCACTGAGTGGACTGCTCAATTTGGATATATTGGATTTGGATTCTAATACGCTGAGTGATATTAGTGCGCTAAAAAATCTGACAAAACTAGAGCGTCTTTACCTTTCTTCTAATAAGCTTAGCGATATTAGCGCTTTGAAAGAACTGAAAATCTTGCAAGCGCTATTTCTTAATTCCAATAATATTAGTGATATTAGTGTATTGAGTGGGCTACAAAATCTAGATAGCCTCTTTCTTTTTGATAATAAACTAAGTAATATTAGCGCATTGAACAGTTTGAATTCATTAAAAGTTCTCGATACTGAACAAAATCCACTTCCTCCTGGCTGCGCGGATTATGTATTGACTAAAGAAGCGGTTTCTAATTTATTGGCAAAGTGCACAAAATAATTTTTCGCAATCATTAAATAGTTTCTTGTTTTTATCTTTTGATGGTCAAAGTGCTTCCTGTCACGTTTCGCAATCATCAGGGTGAGTTACTGAGAGGGTTTGTGCATGTGCCGGCAGGATATGATTCTTCCAGAGGAGTGGCAGTTGTGTTTTTGCATGGGTTTCCGGGGAGTATGTTTGGGACGGCTAAACGGGTGTTGACGCCGTTAGCGAAGAAGGGTTTTTTGTGTTTACGTTTTGAGTTTTCGGGTACGAATACGTCAGAGGGGAAGTTTGAGGAGAAGCTGATGAGTAAAGAGGTAAAAGAGGTTGGGCGTGCGATTGATTTTCTACAGAATGAGTATGGGTTCCAGAAGTTAGTGTTGATGGGGCATTCGACAGGAGCAATTGATGCAGGATTGTATGCCCCTACTGATAAACGGATTAATGGATTGGTGTTGTCTGGTTGTGTATCTGATTTATTGCATGCGGTGCATTATGATTTTAGTGATGTTGAGGTGCGGCAGTTTTGGGAGCGTGGATGGATTAGGTATTCTAGGCGTGGTCATTGGGCGGATGGGAAGAAGTTGAGAAAAGCGTTTTATGATGAATTTTTTACGTTAGATTTACCTAATGCATTGAAGAAGTTTCGTAAGCCGGTGTTGATTGTGCATGGTGAGAAAGATGAGGGTGTGCCGGTATTTAATGCATGTGAAGTGTTTAGGATGATGCGAGGGCGAAAGAAACTGATGATTGTGAGAGAAGCGGATCATAGTTACTCAAAGAGAACATATGCTGGAGAGGTGGTGAGTGCGGTATTGAAGTTTATTGGTTCGCTGTGAGGGGAGTTCTTTTTATTTTCGCTTCTATTTTGTTTTACTTTTCTGTGCGCAGAGTACGGCAGGTTTGGAGCTTTCTACTATTTAGCGTAAGACCTGCGGGTGAATGCACTTAAACACAGAAAGTTTTAAATAGAAATACTTATATGTACTTATATAACATGGAAGAAGCAACAATCTTACACAGCCCAACACTAGGGTCGGTCTTTATGGTAGAGGAAACTATCCAAAAATACAGCCAGGAGTGTGGTAAATACCAGCTCTGGAAAAAGCTTCCTAAAAAAATGATGTACCAGACTTTCCAAGTGATTTTAGACTACCTAGAACAATCCGGGAAGATAATCATAGATCAAGATGGTTGCGTTATTTGGACGTTCAATCCAGAAAGAATAAAGAGATTAGTAAGAGAGGATTTAATCATACGATGAACAACAAACAAATCCACGTCGCTTTTATCTCCCAGAAACTTAAAGAACTCTTTGAACGTCTTAATG
>JAHFQW010000046.1 GCA_023259115.1 archaeon | reverse complement strand
GATAACCCCCAAATGACAGAACGTGGCATAAATGATCTCGCCTATTTCACCCCTAACGGCACACTCGCTGATACAACATACACCAACCTCGCGCTTGCTATTCCTCATCCTAAAAAAAAAGATTGGACCATAATCGCATTTCCCGAAAATAGTGAAAGAAACTATTTTTTCCAAGGCAAAACACAAAAAACCGTGTACGAAATCATTAAAAAAATGGGAGCAAACTATAACCTTGAAGCATTCAGCTATACCTCTCCAGAAGAACTTTCTCAGTATATTGGCTGTCGCTCTGCATTTTCCGGCAAAAAATTAATGAAAAAAATTCTATTTGATTCCGTTGAGGCCATGATTGCTCCCGGCACATTTCTTGGACCGCAACTCATCAAAAGTATTGTCAGCCCTGGTCTTAAACACAGCAAAACGTTTGATCAATCAAATCCATCATATAGTGCCATGCAAACCATTCTTCAGCTCTACAACAACGCCGTCTGGGGCCTCAACGGTGGTCTTACGCTTGAGAATGACTCTTGTCTTGCCGCAAACCCCCTCTACTGCACCATGTTTGACGTAAATGATATGCATGAAGGTACAATCCAACCACTGCAATTTCACCATTTAGAGTAAATTACCCCTATCTCTATTAGGTATCATCTCTTGAATAAAAATCCAAACGTTTTTAAATTAGCCCTCTTTTTTCACAGTAAATGCCCTGGTAGTGTAGCCCGGTATAGCTTTTTGGTCAAGCTTTTTTCCAAAAAAGCTGTGGGTAAACTATCATACTGCCCTTTCGAGACATCTGTCAAAGAGAGGCAGTGACCCGGGTTCAAATAGTTGACGACAAGGCAGCGACCAAAAGCGTCAGCTTGACCGTCCCGGCCAGGGCATACTTTTTCTAAGTAAGGTCCCAGCATCATAAATGGGGTATAAAACAGTGGAGCATAACACTTCAAAGGACATGCCCATCTAAGTATTCCATACCTTTATGAGTTTCCCAAAACATTTATATATAACAATAATATTATATACCTATAACAAAATTATCATAAAATGCTCAAAAAAGACGAATTAAAAGTATTAACTCTATTGTTTGAAGATTTAACCATAGATCTCACCATAATGGATATCGCCAACCGGCTCAAGCAAAAATATGTGCAAACCCACCGAACAATATATAGTTTAGTCAGATCCCATAACGTTCTTCTTAAAAATATCGGCAAAAGCAAGATCGTAAAACTCAATCTCACCAGAAACAATTCTTCTTACATTCTTGCAGAGATGGAGAGAGCACAGTATATCTGCAAAAAAAATACAGCGGTAGCCGTTGTCAGAAAAAACATCCAAACTATAGGTAAAAATTTAATCTGCATCTTATTTGGCAGTCAAACCAGCAAACCCAACCCCCACTCTGATATAGATTTACTTTTCATCATCCCTAAAGAATATGATTATGGCGAATTTGAGAGAACCATTCGTCACACGTTAATTGCCACAAACAGTGATATAACTATAGTCCCCGAAAGCAGTTTGCATGAAATGTGGTCAAATCCTCAAAAATTAAATATTGGCAATGAAATCTTAAAGAAACATATCATTTTATACGGAGCAGAGCACTTCTTAAACCTCTTGAGGATTCACTATGTTGGATGAACAGAGAATAGAGCAAAGCAGTAAAATTATTCGGGAATTAATTGCCGAAGGGAAAATCATTAAGCCAAAAATAGGCCAAGCAGACTTCTTTCTCAATCAGAGCCATAAAACTCTGCTCGTAGCCCAGAGATTATTAACACTCTATGAGCAAGAGAAGATCGACACTCACCTCTGGGTCATCAACACTTCATATTATGCTATGTTTTTCCAAGCTACTGCTTTATTAGCATTCCATAATCACAAAATCAACAGCGAAATAGGTATTCACAAATTAACATTTCATGCTCTCGTTCATTACTTCATTTCTTAACTGGGTCTGATACCCCGCAGCTCTGCCGGCGATTGAGATTTTTTATTCTTGAATAGACCTATATACATTCCTCACTCTTTCATTCAATCCTTCATCAAATTTAACCGCTTTATTAAACTTAGCAGGTAAGTTAGGTCGTACATCATATTCCTCTCTATAATAATCACCATATTTTTTTTCACTCGAAACTAAATGATCAAACCCCGTCTTCAATAAATGTTTCAAAAATATTTTTGATTCAGGTAAACCACTTTCAATCAAAGCTTCCATTGCAATAACCATATAAGTAGGATTGTACCAAGAAAGACCTCTTCTATATCCTCCTGAAGCCATACAATATAATTCTGACATATCTCCACATTGTGCAAGTGTTTTTGCAGCAGAGGCAACCTCTTCTAATGAATCATTAAATCTCAATATTTTTCTTAAGTTTGATGTTACCATAATTGTTTAAAAACACGCTTCCTTTATAAATCTTCCTATTGTTACTACTGTATCATAAATACTTTTCTGTTTTCACCTCTTTTCCGAAAAATCCAACATCAACACTCTCCCCAAATAATTAATCTATTCTCCTGCTTTCACCTAATTTATACTCTTCTTTATTCTTTGATAGAAAATATCTTTTATCAATCCTCGGGACATTCATTTTATTTTGTGAAAAATTCTCTTTCATATCACTATTTCACCTCTAAGAAAAGAAACCGATTTAATATACCCCCTAGTACTCAAAAACACCGCTTTCCCAACACATTTAAATAACCCTTCCTCTTCTCTACCATCAGAAACACAAAAACAGGTGATACCATGAATCCTCCTAAAATTCAAATCAATCAAACCGTTGCCATTCTCTGTGATGGCAACAACATCGAGCGCAGTTTGCACGAATTAACCAATAACCCCTCTAGTATGGTCAACTTTGACACACTCATCCCAAGACTTCTCCAAGATCGCGGCTTAAACCGATTAATTTATTTTCGTGAAGGCCAAGCCATCTCCTCCAAATTAGCCGAACGTCTTCATAATCTCTACTACGGCTCCGTCATCCCCTGCCATAAATCCGCTGACATTCCTCTCTCCATTAAAGCTACTCAATTAGCCTCCAAAGTTGACACCATCATCATCATGTCTGGTGACTCCGATTACGTAGAATTAGTGCTTCACTTAAAATCAGAAGGCGTAAGAGTTGAAATCGCCGCCGTAGAACAAACCACTGCCCGAATTCTCATCGAAGAAGCCGACTATTTTCACCCCATCACCAAAGAAGACGCATTTAGTTATACCCAATCAAAACAACATGTGCCGTATCGTGAAGGCTCAAAGCGTAAATAAACCTCTCGCAGTATTGAGTTATAACTTTAAAGTAACAATAAAAACGAAAGATTTATAAACCATTCTCTGTGTAAGCTAATCCTATGTCTTGTACACAAAATCTAACTGCCCTCCTTCTCACACTCTCAAGTTGCTCCGCTCCACAACTCCCTCCATCTCAACCCCCCACTCCTGATCTGCTTAGCGCCATGGAATCGTACCATCGCACCCTCATCAAAGAATCTACCCACTACAACCCTCAAAATAATAATATTATAATTGTACGCCATGATAAACCATTTAATCCTCTTGACACGTGGGAAAAAATTCTGAACTACCAAATTGAATTCAAAGGCAACATCCAATCATGTCAAGTACATTATGACAATGCAGATATAATCTGTGCGGAATACCAAGGTCACTTTTTCAAATTTGGAACCAATCAAAATATCACACCCGAAATTCTCTCTCGTTCTGCTGGTGGACCGCTTGATTGTCCAACCTATTTCAAAGCATTAAATCATCAACCATAAACCATCCAAAAGTGTTCCCCATGTTCAGAACAGAAGAAAAAGAACGACGTATTATCGCCATTAAATGCCAGAGCTTCACCATTCGCGAAAATATTGAATCCCTAATCTATCAACTTGGCTTAACTCCTGTTGGTGTTTCATCTTACTCTGCGTTAATGGATCAATATCATTCTTGTGGAAAATCTCTAAAAGCCGCAATATATAAAGTAGAATTGCCAACCGAACGTATTTCGCTAGATTCTCAATTAGCAGCACCTCAGAAAATATTTGATAGTTTAAAAAGAATCAAAGCCATCCCTCTCATTGCCGTCTACCTCTCTCCATTAAATCCAGATACTACTTTAGAAGATCAATTAAAATCATCTGGTGCAGATGCCGCAATTTGTTATCCTCTCACTCCCCAAACACTCTATAACACTCTACGCACTCTCGGATTTGAAAAATTAGTCAGACCAAAACAATAATCTCCCCTCATGTCCTCAACCATCACCATCCAACCAGCACTCAAACTCCCCAACACTCTCTTCATAGACACCAGAACTCCTAAAGAATTCCAAGAGGACCATATCCCTGGTGCACTCAACCTTCCTATTCTAAGTAACGATGAACGCGCCATCGTTGGCACAATATACAAACAAGTCTCCCAACAAGACGCTATACAGAGAGGTGTTGAATTTTTCTCAGCCAGACTCCCAGATTTCCTCAAAGAAGTAACCAAACACAAAGACAAGACTCTCATCATCAACTGCTGGCGTGGCGGCATGCGTTCCAAAACGATCGTTGCCCTCCTCGAATCACTTAAATTCAACGTTCTTCAACTTGAAGGCGGTTATAAATCCTATCGTGAATATATCAGAACAAACCTCTACAACTTCCAAATCAAACCCCAAATATTTGTTCTCTGGGGGGTCACCTGCACCGGCAAAACCTCTTTAATAAAAGCCCTTCCTAACTCCCTCGACCTCGAAGGCTGCGCCCAACATCGCGGCTCCATGTACGGCGCTGTTGGCTTAACCCCCAGTTCACAAAAATCTTTTGAAACACGCCTCTACTCTCGCCTTCAAGAACTCAACAATCAATCCTACATCATCATTGAAGGTGAATCCCATCGCATCGGCGACCTAATGATCCCTGATACCCTCTGGCACGCCATGATGAACGCAACTCACATCTTAATCACGCGATCCATAGAAAAACGCGCGCAAACAGCGATCGATGAATACTTCAAAACCGTCAACAATCTCGATGAAATAAAACAAATCACCCTCAATCTTCCCCATAACCTCTTGAGCAACAAACGCAAACAAGAAATAGTTCAATTATTAGAGGATAATAATTTACTAGAAGCTGCTAAAATACTCCTGCAAGAATACTACGACCCTCTCTATCAGCACATGCTCCATCGCTTTCAATTCGCATTTGAGATAAATAGTGACAACGAAGAAAAAGCAGTAGAAGAGATAATAAAAAAAATGAATACCTCTTAATTCAATTAGATTTAAATTTTTCCATCATCTCCCTCAACTCCTCTACACTCTTCACTCGCCCAATCTCACAACGCAGATCTTTACTCCCAATCATCCCTTTCGTAAAATGCATCGCCTGTAATTTAATACTCGCAAATGAAATAGTCGGATACAACTTCGCATATTCTAGATACCTAAAAAAAGCATTCATCCTCACAACATCACTCACCTCATTATACTTGCCTGTTTCCAAGTACGAATTAATCTGTTGAAACAGAAACGGATTCTTCATCGCCGCTCGCCCCAGCATCACATAATCACATCCCGTCTCTTGCAGCATACGTAGTGCATCTTCCGGACTATTAATATCCCCATTTCCCACCACCGGAATCCTCACCATCCGCTTTAACTCTGTAATCAAACTCCAATCCGCTTTTCCCGAATATCCTTGTTTGACTGTTCGTGGATGAAACGTAATCATCGATAAGCCTTCCTCTTCTGCAATCTTTGCAATCTCTCGCCATTTATCTGGTTTATGTACACCCGATCGAATCTTCACCGTCACTGGTTTGGTTGTTGCACCAACCATCGTTCTAAA
>JAHFQW010000002.1:84391-145897 GCA_023259115.1 archaeon | reverse complement strand
CGAAAAAATCCCCACCACTCAACCCTACGAATGGATCGTCCTCGCCCAAAAAAAATAACAAAAATATCCTTAAAAACAGATTAAAAAAAGAAAATAAAAAAATGAATCAAACAAACAAATCTACAAATACCATCCCCTCACCAAACCTAACCATCACCTACTACGTCCAACGCTACCGCCCAACCTATGAAGCCATCTCCAAAGAAGTCCAACTCCTCGCAACTCACTTTGCACAACAACCACATTACACAACCCACATCTACGACCTCCATCTCGATGGCCTGCGCAACATCCAAAAAAACCAACAAATAACCTCACACCACTTCGCTCTCTACCCTCTCCTCTTCCCCCTCGCCTACAACCAAAGTAAAAAAAGCAAAATCAATCATATCTACACCTCGCTCGGCGATCTCCCCTATCTTACTCTCCTTCCCAAATCAAACACCCTTCTCACCGCCGCCGCATCCTGCAACCTCAAAAAAATAAAAACCCGCCTCACACAACTCAAAAAAATAAAAAAAATAATCGTTGAAACCAACCACCAAAAACAACAACTCCTCTCACTCAACATCCCAGAACAACACATCGAACTCATCTACCCACCCGTCAACCTCAACTCCTTCACCTACCAATCTCCTCCAAAACATCAGCCCTTCACCATTCTCTACGCTAGTTGTCCCACCCGCACCACCGACTTTGAAAAACGCGGCATCAACCTCTTAATGGAAACCGCAAAACAACTTCCTCACATCCAATTCCTGCTCGCCTGGCGTAGCAGCAATGAAGTCTACCACCACATGCAATCTCTTCTGCAAAAAAATCATATCACAAACATCATCCTCCACAACGAAATCCTCACTGACATGAATGCCCTCTATGCCAAAGTTCATTGCACAATCATCCCCTACACCATACAAGACGACTTCCTCAAAATGATACCAAACTCCGCAATCGAATCACTTGCCGCCGGAAAACCCGTACTCACCTCAACCAAAACCGAAATCGCAAGTCTAATCTCCTCACCCAAAAAACCCTCTGGCCTCTCATTTGATCCTTCACCGCAACACCTCAGTTATGCCATAGCCCTCCTGCAAAAAAAATACCCCGCACTGCAAAAAAATTGTCAACCTACCGCCCAATCCCTCTTCTCCCAAGAAATATTCCTCCAAAAATATGAAAAGATATACCAAGAGATTTCAGAATGAAAAAAAACATGACCCTTCAACCATCCTACCAGCAAACCCCAGACGGGATAATGTACATCTTGCAACTATTTCACAATCATAATCTCCACTACCTCCTCTTTAAGTGCGATCACATTTTCCAAGGCCAAAACAAAAATCTCGACATCCTCTTTGAAACAGACCAAGAGTACCATACCGCCGCCCAACTCCTCAAGCAACATGATTTCGTCCTCCGCCTCCCTGAATCCATCGAAAAATACAAAACCATGTACTGCGGTTTTTACAACAACATCCTCTACTCCATCCATCTTCATCGCGAAGTCGCCTGGCACGGCCTAATTGCGCTCAACAAACACCCACTATTTCAAAATGCCAAAAAAGTAAATCCATTAATTATAATCCCCCGTATTGAAGACAGCATTCTTATCCACTCCGCCCATATACTCTTTGAAAACTTCAAAATCACAGAAAAAGAAAAAATATACTTAGACCAAATAACCAGCCCAAAATTAAATCATAACTACATCAACCAACAAATCAAAAAAAACCACTGGAGAAAAGCATTTGAAACAATTATCCAAAACAGAGAAAAAAAACATCCTCTAAACCTTATTCAAATTATCGCCCTCTGGACAAATAAACTGCTCAACGAACCAAAAACCGCAGTGTACTTTACTACAAAACTAATAAAAAGAGCGCTTCGCCCACTCACATTCAACCAAAAAGGCCTCCTAATAGCTTTAATTGGCGTCAATGGCTCAGGCAAAAGTACGCTCACTCGTAAACTACTTGAACACTATCAACCTTCCACCTCCCACCTTGGAATCAAACAATCCTACTACTATTTTGGCTGGAAACCAACCTTCCCCCTCACCTCACTCCTCTCTCATCTGCTCAAAAAAAACAACACCAAAACATTTCAAGCAATAAACCTCCATCAAAAAAAAATCCCCTTATTCAGTCTCACACAAGAAATCCTCTTTATCTACCTCTTCTTTGAATTCTACTATCGCTACAGAACAGAAATTCTTCCTCTAATAAAAAAGAACCAGCTCGTCATCTGCGATCGCTATTTTTATGACATCTACGGGCAATATCCCTATGCCAAAAATAGCATCATAATAAAACCATTACTCAAACTCTTTCCCAAACCCCATTTCACCTATGTGCTAGACGTTGACGAAAAATCCCTCCAAACAAGAACAAAAACAGACAAAAATCATAGCCAAATCTCATCAATAGAACGAACTCTCTTGCCACTAGAATATGTACAACAACAAAGAAAGAATTACCACGCCCTCTCCAATTTTCTTAGATGTAAAATCATAGACACAAACCAAGACATAACAATCTGCACAAAAAACATAATTCAAGACACATGGAGAAAGTTAGTATGAAGAAAATAAAACAAAATAAAATAAAAATAATAAAAATCAAGATAAATCAAAATAGAAATCAAGAAATCACCGGGAAAAAAGAGGCAACATTAGAAGGACTAAAACTATTTCTCTGCGACTGGTCCCAAAGAGTACAAAACACCTCTCCCTTAGATGCCATATTCCAAATCGAAAATAATCCTCTGAGTTGGTTTTATCGCCCCATAATTTATAGTAGCCTCCTCCCTCAACCATTCCTAACCATAAACGACATTCATCAAAAAAAAATCATAAACCAAAAAAAAATCACCATCGCTCTTGCCTCATTTAAAAAATACCTCCTGCTTAACGACAAACTCAAAGAAAAAATAACCAAAAAAAATAAAGAGAAAGAAAATACACCCCCAATAGAAAACACACCTCAACAACAAGAGCAATTACAAAACCAACTACAAACTCAACCACAAAACAAAATACAAAACGAAAACGCATCAAAAGTTCTCTTCCTCACCTTCACCAATCACCTCGGTGAGGATAACAACATATTTCGTATAAACCAAATCGTTCAAAAAATAAAAAAAGACCAGAAATACCGCCCTTTTCTTCTCGTGGTCGATCCAATCTCTCGTCTATCAATCAAAAAAATATATCAAAAAAATAACACCATCTACAGCTACTATGATCCACAGATCCATCAGAAAGCAAAAGATATCTCCCTCTCACTTGCCCAGCACTGGCAAACCATCACTCCGCAACAAAAAGAACAAGCCCTCACCAATTATACAGAAATAAATAATAAAAGTGGCAATAACATAGAGTATTATCCTCAGATTAAATACCACCTAAATTTACTCTACTCGCAAGAATTCATCTACCTTGTTGCAAAATGGTACTTCACCTATAAAAAAATCATCCTGCAAGAACAAATAAGATCTATTGTTCTCACCTCCCAAAATAACATCTTTGAAAAATGCCTCATCGCCGCCGCGAAATCCCAAAATATTCCTGTATTCATCATCCAACATGGCATCGGTTTAGGCACACTGCCAACCATTGACACCCCTGATAACGTCAAATTTGCCATCTTTGGAAAAAAATATATCACAGAACTCACAAATCTAGGCGTTAACAAAAAAAACATCAACATAACCGGGCCCATCATCTTTGATGAAATTGCAAAATACACAGACCCTATCTCAAACTACACAAATAATTCGAATAACAACTCAATTAATAACGAAAAATCAAATCAACCTCTTGAGCCCTATGAATCAAAAACCATCCTTCTCGCCACCTCCCCCTTCATCGAAGACCGCTTTCTCACCAAAGACCAATATTTCGAACGTGTAACATCTATCCTAACCCAACTCAAAACCATAACCAAAAAAATCAACCTCAAACTCCACCCCCGCGAAAGAAATCTAGAAGAATATCAAAAAATCATACAACAGCTCCAACTCACAAGCATCATCAGCTGTGATACCGATCGCCATACTCATTACCAACTCATACGCAACTGTAACTTAGTAATCACCTTTGGCTCAACCGTTGCCTTAGAAGCAATGATTATGGGTAAACCCACTCTCACCATCGATTTATTTGACAAGCATAACCCCACCAACGGCCTCATCATCAACAGCGGCGCCACAACCATTGTCAAATATAACCAACCTCTCGCCCCCCTCATCCAAAATCTCCTCATACAAGATCCAAAACAACAACAAGCCAACGCATTTATCAAAGAATTATGTTACAAAATAGACGGAAAAGCATCAGAGAGAATTGTGAGATATATCTATAAAGAGATAGAAACAATAGATAAGAAAAATAAACAACTAAATGATAAAAAATTAAAGTAAAAATAATAAAAAAAAGAATAATAATCAAAATAAAAACCAAAATTAACCTCACTCACTCTTCTCCATCAAAAACCGCGCAAATTCCAAATCCAACATATCATCCACATCAACCGAATGTTCTTTAGACATAATATACGCATACGTCTTCTCCCCATACCATCCTCTTGTAGATTTCATAAAATTCCAATCAGCCGCAAAAATCGCCCCATTCAATTGATAATATTGTGGCAATTCCTGCCTATTTTTCTGTCTAATCTCTGCCGAAATAAAATTCTTCATACATCTATTCTCAGGCAACGTATTCATCCACAACGGCGTCACCGGACACTCAAACACACTAATCACCGAATCCGCCCCTTTTTCGATAAATAATTCCAACGCCCCATCAATATCCGCTGTCGTACGCAACGGTGAAGTCACCTGTAAACGTATAATAATATCAAACAGTCCATATTTCGCACAACCTTCCCCCTCAAGCCAACTCATCAAATGCATCGTCGTATCCATTTCTGGAGAAGTATCCGTTGCCAATTCTGCGGGACGTAAAAAAGGCACATCCGCCCCATACCGCTTTGCAATATCTGCATACAACGCAGAATCAGTAGAAACAATAACCTCATCAACATACGCACTTCCTCGCGCCGCCTCAATCGTATACGCCATCAACGGCTTTCCCGCCACATCAACAATATTCTTATCAATAATCCCCTTAGACCCGCTTCGCGCCGGAATGTACACTAAAACTCGCCTACCTTGAATCATAATGAAAAAAGAAACCTCTTCATAGGTATCAAACCAAATCCTCAACTTTTAGCATATCATCTTTCTTCAAATTAACTCTCAGCGCCCTGCCCACTAAAAACGTCCAATGCTTTGGCTCAATTCCCGTACCCGGACGTTTAAAATCTAAATCTTCTCGTTTCAACACCTGTCCTGCCGGCAAATCATGACGCAGCACAACACTGCGTCGAAACACAGAACGCATATTCATCTCTTTCTGTGATAGCACGCGCTGATGCCTTCCTAACCCCGCACTAATCAATCGCGACCCTTCCACAATTATCTTCATATCTTCTACATCGGCAGAAATCGTATGATCCCATCCCGCCATATTCTTATCAATTGTAAAATGCTTCTCAATCACACACGCCCCTTTTGCCGCCGCACCTAGTGGCATATAAACCCCTGGCGCATTATCCGAAAAACCTACCGGACAACCAAAATTAGTGCGTAACATCTCAATATTATTCAAATTAATACCCACACCTTTTTCCTCACCTGCAACTCCCGCACCCAATCCCTGCGCCGCATCCGGATAGACAGATAAACAATGTAAAATCACCAATTGCGTATTATATTTTGTAATCACCTGCACCGCTTCCGCAATCTCTGGTAATGTTGACAATCCCGTAGATAAAATCATCGGCTTATTCTTCTTTGCCACATATTCCAAGAAGGGAAAATTATTCAAATCCATCGACGCAATTTTCACAAAATCCATATTCAACTCATCCAAAAAAAAATCCGCTTCCACCTCATTAAACACACTCGTTGAAAAAATAATTCCAATCTGGTCACAATAACGTTTAAGTTCTCTATACGTCTCAAGTACATTACCTGCGCCAAAACTATATACATCAATATCTTTCTCCAGTCCCGCATTCCCTTCATACACCTTACGTGAAAATAAACTAGATTTCGTCCAAGATTGAAACTTCGCGCAATCCGCCCCTGCCTCTTTTGCCGCATCAATTATGTTCTTTGCCAGCGCCACATCTCCATTGTGATTCATACCAATTTCCGCAATAATAAATGGCCGTCCAAAATCTTTAATTTCTCTGCCTCGAATAAAAATAGAATGAGCTGTTAAACTATCATTAGTATTTGTTGAATGCGTAGTATTTTTATTATTTGTAGTATTTGTTAACGTATTCATAATATTTCCCTCTTGTTCATTTATTTTATGTGAAGTGGTGCTAAGAGTATGTTCCAAAAAACGCTTTGAATCCAAAGACTTTCTAAGAAAAACATCCTTATCCAGACACCAAATCTCCAGTACCGCATAAATCTGTTTCTCCACCGGCAAAGAATTCAATAAAGAACAGATATGCGTATAATCAAACTTATCTGAAATCTCTCCCTCAACTAACCCCAGCGCCAAATGTTCACCTAAAAAAGGCAGTGATGTTTTCGGATTAAATAAATAATTGCACGGATCCGATCCATTAATATGAATATGTTCAATACAATCTCGAAACGTATCAAAAAATAACGACAAATACTCTTTAAACCCCTGTTGCAACAACGAGAAATTCTTCTTGATATACTCTTGACAATCAACTTCAAACTTACGCTGTGCAACCTCCGAATACATCTTCAAAAACTCCCCCTCTCCTCCGCAATGCGCCACAAACTGTTCAAAATGATATGTCAAACTCAAATGTTCAAAATCCGCCGTAATCTTAACTTGCGGCAGCAGCTTCTTAAAATACACAAAATCTTCTCTGCGTGCCAACAACGCTCGTCTGCTGTAAAACAAATTATGCCACAGCACATCCGTCTCAAAACAAAGAGTAACCCCCTGCTTACTCGCCAAATCAATAAGCGAACGAACACGATGTGCCACGCGCTGCAAACCCTCTTCACTTGACTCCAAAAACGTATTATGACTTGCTCCATGCACCACAACCACTCTTGCTCCTACCTGTTTTGCCAGCTCAATTGTCTGTCGTAGTGCCTCAACCGCAACACTACCAATCGGATCAACCTGCCCCAAATCAAAAGGATATGATTTTCCATTCACTAAAATCAAACTCGGCGTATGAATCGACACAATGTTCACAGAATCAGGCAGAGTTCGCGCACTCTGAAAAACCAACTCATCAATAGCCGGGATATATAACTCATAACTTGTAAAATCCCCATTTGAAAAACGCTGCAAACGTGCGAAATCTCCTTTTCCCGTAACCGTAATTGTCATAACCAAAACCTCAAATAGAGTAAATAGCTATAGGGGACTTTGAATAACCCCCTATAATATCGACTATAAATCCCTTTCTTCTAGTCCCTGTAACCATTTATAAGCATTATGGAAGAACAAAACTATCTTTCTCTCATCTGTTGTATCTTCAACTCAACGAGCGTTTCCAACAGCATCGCAATCGTCATTGGCCCAACTCCACCCGGAACCGGCGTGATAAACCTCGCCTTCTCCAAAACTGAATCCACCTCAACATCCCCTCTCACTTTGCCATCCACTTTGGTAATTCCCGCATCCACCACCACAACTCCTTCGGAAAGCATAGAACCATCAATCAACCCCGCACGTCCTACTGCACTAACCACAATATCTGCAGAAAGAGTATGCTCAGACAAATTTCGTGTAAACTCATTACAGACAATCACCGTCGCCCCTCGATTCAACAACATCCAAGAAAGTGGTTTGCCAATCAACGGACTATGATTTACAATCACAATTCTCGCACCAGAAAACGCAACTCTATAATGCTCAAGTAACCGTATAATCCCTTTTGGCGTCGCGGGAGCGCACAATTCATTTCCCCGAGCAATTTTTCCTAAATTAAACGAAGTTAACCCATCAACATCTTTATCTGGAGAAATACTATCCAGCACTTTTTGTACATCAAGATGTTTTGGCAACGGCAGTTGTACAATAATCCCATCAGCATGCCCATTCAGCCACTGTATTTTTGCCAATAAATCAGATTCTAAAACATCAGCGGGAAATTCATAAACCTCCGCAATAACCCCAATTTCCTTCGCCCGTTTCTGCTTCATCGTAACATACATCTTCGATGCCGCATCATCACCACACAGAACAATAGATAAAACAGGTGAACATCCCAACTTCTTAACTTTCTTCGCCAAGTCTAACAAAAGAGCATCCGCTACATTTTTCCCATCAAGTAACTTTTCTGTAGGTAATTCAACCGATTTCATTTGATTAATATTTTATCAATGTGATAAATAGTTTATCCTAGTAATACTGTTAATGCTTCACTCTTCCAATTCTGTGTAAATCGGAAATCGTGCACATAACTCTTCCACACAAGCTCTCACTCTCAACTGCAACTCTGTATTCTTCAGATCTAAAAGAATCGCAGAAATCCATCCGCCGATCTCTTTCATCTCACTCTCTCTCATCCCTCTAGTCGTAAGCGCGGGCGTTCCTAAACGCAATCCTGAAGGCATAAACGGTGACGCGGTATCAAAAGGCACCGTATTCGCATTAGCAACAATCCCTGCTCGTTCTAAAGCAACCGCCGCCTCTCGACCTACACTCTTCCCCTGTGGTCTAAGATCCACCAATACTAAATGAGTATCCGTTCCCTCTGTCACAACTTTGATACCATGTTCCATTAACACCAATGCCAACACTTTCGCATTACGCACAACTTGGATTGCATAACTCTTAAACTCCGGCTGCAGTGCTTCGTGAAACGCCACCGCTTTCGCCGCAATAGATTGCATATGCGGCCCTCCTTGTAATCCCGGAAAAACCGCCGAATCAATCTTACGCGCTAAATCTTTCAACTTAAACCTCTCTTTCTCATCCACTCCCTCAGGAATAACCACCACTCCATCTTCATTCTTACACATCAACATCGCTCCCCGTGGCCCGCGTAACGTCTTATGTGTTGTTGACATCACCACATCCGTAAACGGCAGCGGACTTTTATGCACCCCGCCCACAACCAATCCCGCAATGTGTGATATATCCGCAAAAGAATAAGCCCCCACTTCTTGCGCAATCTCATCAAACGCTTTAAAATCAATCATTCGCGGATACGCCGTCGCCCCAGATACTATGATTTGTGGTTTCTCTTTAAGTGCAATTTTCCTAAGTGCCTCAAAATCAAGTAATCCTGTTTTCTCATCTACATCATACTGCACTGCTTTAAAATATCTGGAAGAAAAATTTACACCATGCCCATGCGTCAAATGCCCACCCATACTCAACTTCATCCCTAAAATCTTCTCACCCGGTTTCAATAACGCATGATACACCGCCATATTTGCCGGGCTTCCCGAATACGGCTGCACATTCACATGCTGCGCACCAAACAATTTTTTCGCACGAGCAATCGCCACTTCCTCAATCTCATCAACAACCTCATTTCCTTGATAATACCTCTTACCTGCATACCCCTCAGCATACTTATTACTCAAAACCGAGCCATTCGCTCGCAACACATCTGCACTCGCATAATTCTCTGAAGGAATCATCTGTAACGTCTGCTGTTGACGACGCAGCTCTCTTACCAATAACGCCTGCATCTGCGCATCTCCTTGTAAACCGATAGTCTTTTGCATAGCATAAACCATTTAATCACACCCCGCACTTCATCAATCCCTTTTCCGTGAGAATAAAATCAACTTGCACATCATGTTCCTCACCATGAATCTTCTCCAACACCTGCCACTGATACGCAACACCAATAACACACTGTTTCCCCCTCGCAACACGTGCTAAAAGCCGATCATAATATCCATAACCATATCCTAATCGCCTGCCAGAAACATCAAACACAATTCCCGGAATCAGAAAAACATCCACCTCATCCACAGAAACCTCTGCACATTCTTCTCTGGGTTGCATAATTCCATAGCGGCCTCTCTCCAGCTCATATTCCAAATTTCTAACTTCATGCAAATATAATTTAATTTTTTCATCTCGGTCATCAATTCTGGGCAATAATACTCTTTGATTATGAGCTAATGCAAATCGTATTCCTCTCAGAAGATCAACCTCATTTTTATGAGCATAATAAAACAAAATAGTGTTAGCCGAAATAAACTCAGAAGAATGCATCAAATTATTAAACACTTTAGCACTCATTGTAACCACTTCATCATTTTCTAAAGAATCTCTCTTTTTCAAAAATCTCTCCCTCAACTCTTTTTTCTCACCAAACATACTCTTCTCATCCAACTTCTGCTTCACATCCAACATACAACACCTCATCAAAAAACGCTTTATAAATATTCTGCAATCATAATAAAGTACTATAAATCAAAAAAATCAAAAAAAAAGAACAAAATCACCAAAACAAACCAAAAAGAATCACCATTAACAATATTTAAATAGCCAAAACGCAACTAATCATCCCATGAAAATCGTACTACTCTCCAAAAAAACGGATTACTGCAAACTTGCCCAAGACCACATCAAAGCAAACTTCACCAACTACCAAATCATAGAAGGAGAAAATACCGACCCCTTGCCAAATATAGAAGACAGCTGTGATTACCTCATCTCTTTTCTCTCTCCGTGGATAATCCCTGAGAGCATCTTAACCAAAGCAAAATACGCCATCAACTTCCACCCCGCCCCCCCAAAATATCCCGGCACCGGCTGTTATAACTTCGCCATTTACGACAAACAAACCCAATACGGCGCCACCTGCCACCATATGGCCACTAAAGTAGACACAGGCAATATCATTGATGTAAAATTCTTCCCCCTGTACCCTCAAGATACCGTATACACACTCAAAAATCGCACCATGGACAACATGATCCAATTATTCTACGAAATCACGAATCTTATCAAAAATAATCAACCTCTTCCCGTATCAGACCTCCATTGGCTCAGACAACCCTACAAAAGAAAAGATTTAGTTGAACTCTGTCGAATCGACAAAAACATGAGCCAAGAAGAAATCTCCCTTCGAATTCAAGCCACCTATTTCCCTGGAGCAAAAGATCAGCCATTCATAGAGATTGGTGGAAAAAAATTTGTACTACAAGAGTAAATCTTCATATAGTAAATTGCCATAGAAATCGAACATTCTTAGCAATTTTTATAGAGAACTTTGAATAACATTTTATTTTATCAATTCAAAGTTCTTCTTAAATGAGTTTGACAAGTAAAAATCACTTGCCTATTTGAACACTTGATGTGATTTTTACTCTTGAAAATGGTTTTTGCATTTTCATTGAATCGAATATAGAGGACTTTGAATAACCCTAATTTGATCAATTATTCAAAGTACTTCTTAGAGGGGTTTGAGAAATTTTAGATGGTTAATCAAACCCCTCTATAGTTATTCAAACTCATTTATATATTGAAATTCGCAACATTTTGTTCAATTTCTTGCGAATTTCACTATAGCAGCATTTTTATCTCCAGAACCAAAATTAACAACCTTTAAAAACCATCAATTCAGCCATCATCTGATAAAAATGGCTGGATTTGAGACGTGGCAACCCCCTCTACTAGAGAACGGAAAATTGACCAAATGGAATTGGATGATACATCATCCCCAAAACATAATTCTCAAGCCCAACACCAGCATCGGCGCATTCACCTACATCAACGCCAAACACGAAGTAGAGATTCAAGAACAGGTGCAAATTGATAGCCACTGTTCTATTTATTCGTACCACACCCTTCAAGACACAGAACAAAAAGGCAAAGTCCTCATCAAAAAAAATGCGTATATAGGAAGCCATTGCACCATTATGCCCGGAGTTATCATCGGTGAAAATGCCATCATCGAACCATATTCATGTGTAAACACCAACATCCCAGATAACTCCATTGCCTCCGGTAATCCTGCTAAAATAAAATTAGAAATAAAAACAGAAATAAAAAAACTAACCCCCGTATTCTCAGAAAAACACCTCGAACAAACATCACAAGAATCACAAGACCAAAAATCACAAAACCAAAAAAATCCCTGGAAAATCTCATTATTCAAAACCTATTCTGACGAAGCAGATGTAGAAGCCGTTGCCAAAGTTCTTCGCCGTGGAACCTATTGGGCTCTCGGACCTGAGATCGAACAATTCGAACAAGCCATCGCCAAACTCGTCAACACAAAATTTGCCCTCGCCTTTAACTCAGGCACATCAGCCTTACACAGCCTTCTACTCGCATACAACATAAAAGACAGAGAAGTCATCATCCCCTCATTCACATTTATTGCAACCGCCAACGCCGTTGTTCTCGCCGGTGGTATTCCCATTTTCGCCGAATCCGAACCAGATACGTTCGGTCTTGACGCGCAAGATGTAGAATCTCGCATCACCCCCAAAACCATTGCCATCATCCCCCTGCATTACGGTGGCTTTCCCTCACGCGACATCGAAAAATTACGCGCTATTGCAGACAAACATAACCTCTTCTTAATCGATGACGCTGCCGAATCTTTAGGCTCAAAAATAAATAATAAACCCATCGGCTCATATGGCCACGCCGCCATGTTCAGCTTCTGTCAAAACAAAGTCCTCGCCACCGGCGAAGGCGGCATTATCGTCACAGACTCACAAGAGATCTACGAAAAATCTAAACTCATTCGTTCGCATGGCCGAGTCGAAGAAACACAAGATTACTTCTCCCATGTCGGAGATAACGATTATATCCAAGTGGGCTACAACTTCCGTATGCCCACAATTATTGCCGCTCTCGGATTATCCCAACTAGAAAAAATGCCCCTCGTAATAAATCTCAGAAGAAAGCACGCTAAATTCATCACAGAAAAACTCTCCCACATAAAAGAACTTCATCTCCCAACCGAATTGCCCAACCATTACTCCGTCTACCAAATGTACACCCTTACCCTGCCTAATAAAATCCTCAGAGACCAACTGCAAACCTATCTCACTCAAAAGCAGATCATGAGTAAAGTCTACTTCAACCCCGTCCACCTCAAAACCATCTATCGAAAAGCATATCAGTACAAACAAGGTGATCTTCCTAAAACCGAATCACTCTCAGATAGAGTGCTCAATATCCCTCTGTACCCCTCCCTGAGTTCAGAAGAATTAGAATATCTCACGCATAGTATCCAAGAATTTTTTGCAACAGAGAAATAAAAAAAATAAAATAATATAGAGGACTTTGAATAAGTCATATAATAATCAATATTCAAAGTCTACCAAAAGCACAAACATCAAAAAAGAACTAAAATAAAAAAATAAATCTAAAGAGAACTTTGAATAATCCATTATTTCATCAATTTCAAAGTTCTTCTTAGAGGAGTTTGACAAATTAGATATAGTTATTCAAACTCCTCTAAACATAAAACATAAACCTATGAAAAAAAATATAGAACTCTTCCTCGTACATCAAAATGACTCACTCAAACAAGTCATGCAAAAAATAGACCACAACGGCCATGGCATTGCTCTAGTCGTTGATTCTCAAAAAAAATTCATGGGATTAGTGACAGATGGAGATATCCGCCGCGCCATCATCAAAGGTATCAGCCTCACAACAAGCATAGAAGAGCTCATGAACAAAAATCCCACCACCCTCAACACAAATTACACACCCCAAAACGTCACAGACATCATAACACAAAAACCTAACCTCAACCATCTCCCTGTACTAGACGAAGAAAAAAAAATCCAAGACATCCTCTTGAAAGAAGAAATCATGAATATCACAAGAAACACTTCCTCTCTTTTCTCAAAAATAGAAACATCTCAACAAAAAATCGAATTAAGCATGAAACAAAAACGCATTCTCATAACTGGCGGCGCGGGCTATATCGGTTCCGTTCTTACAAGACAACTGCTAGAGAAAGGCTATAATGTAACCGTACTTGACAAATTCATATTCGGCCCCTCACCCCTTGAATCCATCAAAACTAATCCTCACCTCACAATCATCCCAGGGGATGTCAGCCATGTAGAAGACATCATCAAAGCCATCCAACAAGTTGACACTGTTGTGCACCTCGCCGAAATCGTTGGTGATCCCGCCTGTGCCATAGATCCCGCCGCCACTCAACAAATCAATTACCTCTCAACATCCATCATTGCCACTGCCTGTAAACATTTTCAAATAAATCGCTTCATCTACGCCTCATCTTGCAGCGTCTACGGTTCCACCATAGATGAAGAACTTCTCCATGAAAAATCAACCACCAACCCATTATCGTTATATGCCCGTATGAAACTAGAATCAGAACGCACCATCCTCGGACTCGCCGATGGCATCTTCTCCCCCACTATCCTACGCTTCGCCACCGTCTTTGGCCAATCACCCCGAATGCGCTTTGATCTCGTCGTCAATACCCTCACTCTAAAAGCCATAAAAGAGGGAAAAATAACCATCTTTGGTGGCGATCAATGGCGTCCATTAATTCACGTCGCGGATCTCTCCCGTGCCATCACCGCCATCATCGAAGCGCCACTAGAAAAAGTCAAATGTGAAATATTCAACGTAGGTGGCAATCAGCACAACTACACCATTAACCATATTGGTGAGCACATTAAAACACTCTACCCCGCATCAGACGTTGTCATCCAAGAAAAAAATATTGATAAACGCAACTACAAAGTCGACTTCTCAAAAATTAACACTCAGCTTGCCTTCCTCCCCTCTCTCACCCTCCAAGACGGCATCACTGAAATTGCCACCTCCCTACAGCAAGGAAACTATGACAATTACACTAATTCAATCTATTACAACGACAAATGGTATGAACAAACATTAAAGAAAAATTAACCTAAGTAACAATAAGAAAAAGCAAAATCAAAAAAATATCAACAACAAAAACATAAGAATGGACCTACGCATCCCCTCTCTCCAATAACCTTTTCATCCTCTTCATATTAACATACTTCTCCTCATCAACCGTAGGCAATTTTCCCTCTTTAAAAGCCTTCACCAAATCAACAATCGCTTCTCGAACAGTATGTGTTGACATAAAACCAATCTCCTCTTTAATTTTATCCGAACACACCCGATATGAACGAGGATCATTCGTTTCTTTTACTTCCACATCCACTTTTCCCACAACCTCTCGCACAAGTTCTGCAATCTGCGTAACCGTCAAATTTTCATCCCCAACATTATACACTCTACGATTAATATTCTCAATAGGCACCTGCAATAAAAACTCATATAAATTCACCATATCCGTAATATGAATATTTGGTCTCAGCTGATCCCCGCCAAAGAGCGTAATCTTCCCTTTATTAAACGCCAAATTTGTCAAGATATTTACCACCACATCTAATCGTTGACGCGGTGAATAGCCACATACCGTCGAAGGACGTATAATAACCCCTTGAAAAGTATCATCCAATCGATGCAATAAATAATGTTCAATCTCTACTTTTAATTGGGAATACTGCGTCAAAGGTTCAAGCACCAAATCCTCTGTTACTTTTGGCTCACTCTTCACCCCATACACACTGCTCGAAGATGCATAAATAAATCGCGTCACCCCATACGCTTTTGATAAATCAATCACATTCAACGACCCATCATAATTAACCGCATGCGTAAAATCACGATTCAAATCCGAACTCGGATCATTTGAAATACACGCCAAATGAATCACCGTATCCACACCCTGCAGCGCCCGTAACACATCACTCGTATTACGCAAATCTCCTTTAACAAGAATCAACTGCGTATTACTCTCAATCCCCAATGTTGTTGCATACTCTTCCACAGAATTCCAAAACCAAAACATATCAAGTACCGTTACCGCATAACCCGCCCGCACTAAATTTGGCACAAGTACCGAACCAACATATCCTGCTCCTCCTGTAACCAGTATTCTCTTGATATCTTTATTAAATTTAATCTCTGTCATCATACTCACATCCTCCTAAACTGTTCACTTTGATAAATACGTAAACCACGATTTAGTTGCTTTCTCAATTGACTCCTTATCCCACACCGGTGCGCTCTCCCAATAGTCAATATTCTTAAGCATTATTCTAACACCCTCTTCAAACGAAACTCTTGGTTCCCAATTCAGCAACTTTCGTGCTCGTGTGATATCCGCATGCGTCGAATCCGGTTCCCCAGGTCGTTTTGGGATATACACTTTTGCGCCATCTTTTCCCACAATCAACTCCGCCAAATAATTTACCGACTGTGGTCTCCCCGTCCCAACATTAAGTATCTCCCCATTCAATACCGACTCCGCCGCCATCAAATTCGCTCGAGCAACATCTGTCACATACGTAAAATCCCTCGTCTGTTCACCATCACCCACAATCGTCAACGGCTTGCCATGTAACTTCTGTGATAAAAATACTTTAAACACCGCCCCATATGTTCCATTTGTTCGCGCTCTCGTTCCATACACATTAAAATACCTCAAACAGATAACCGGCAGCTTATACAACTTGTGCCAAAACAGAACATACTCTTCCGCCACATATTTCGCAAACGCATACGGATATTCTGGCCGTATATCCGCATTCTCATCCGTTGGATACCTCTCCGGAATCCCATAACATGATGAAGACGCACTATAGACCAACTTCTTCACCCCATACTTCCGACACGCCTCCAAAACCCGAATCGTTCCCGTCACATTTGCAGTATGATACTTCACCGGTTCTTCAATGGATGGCACAATATCCGCCAACGCCGCCATGTGAAACACATACGTAACACCCGCAAACATCGCATCATCAAACGGCTGCGCCAAATCAACCTGATAAAACTTATAATTAGAATTATCCTTAAACAGTTCCACATTATCTAACTGCCCATTGGACAAATCATCAAGCACAATAACCTCAAATCCCTGCTCAAGCAATAACTCCACCATATGCGAACCAATAAACCCCGCTCCCCCTGTCACAATTGCTTTATTCATACATTTTCCACACAAAACCGCCCTATTTAAAGCTTATTAAAAATACCTTCCTATTTATAGATACGGCAGTAAATTATCGAACATATAAAAGCCGTATATATATAGGGCGGCACTAACAAAATATTTGATTAATTAGTGCCGCACGTATAGAGAAAGAACCCCCTAACACCGTTCGACAATGTTTATATAGACAATTCTGTTACTGATATGACAACTATTCAGAATTGTCTTATTAGATAATTCTGTACAAAATGTAGTATAACCCACAGAATTATCTATAAAGCAACATCCCGCATTCAAAAAAAAATAAATCAACCAAAAAAGAAACAGAAAAGAAATAATAAAAAACATGATAATCGGCATCGACTTCGACAACACCATCATCAACTACGACCAACTAATCTATTCTCTCGCTCTTCAAAAATCATTCATCCCCCCCGCAACTAACCAAAACAAAAAAGACATCAGAGATACCATCCGCAAACTCCCTAATGGCGATCTCAAATGGCAAGAAATCCAAGCACAAGCCTACGGCGACTTCATTTCTCACGCCATACTTAACCCAGGCATACAAGAATTCTTCCAACTCTGCCATCAACAAAACATTCCCTATTACATCATCAGCCATAAAACAAAATACTCCAACTTATACAAAACAGGAACAGATCTCCAAAAAGCTGCTTTAAACTGGATGGCAGAACAAAAACTATTCAACACACAAACAGGACTAACCACACAACAAATTTACTTTGAACCAACACAAGAACAAAAAATTGCCCGCATCAAGATCCTCAACTGCACCCACTTTATAGACGACCTAGAAGAAACCTTCCAATTCCCTACCTTCCCAAAAGAAACAAAAAAAATCCTCTACAACCCCCATTTTAATAAAAATCCCCAAAATAAAAATAATAACACAGAGAATACGCCTAAACACAATAACACAAAGAGTATGCCTAATCCTCTCAACAACCTACATATTGCATCCTCTTTCCAAGAAATCTCAGAAATAATAACCGCAGGAATAGAGCAGGAAAAAGAAGAAAGAAAAAAAGAAGATCATATCAAAAAATCTGCTCAAGAACTATTAAACAAAACAGAAATACCCCAAGAAACCATCACCCTCAACAGAATCGAAGGAGGAAAAAACAACCAAGTCTATCTCTTAACCACAAAAAACAGAAATACCAAACCTCAAAAATATCTCCTAAAAGTGTATTACTCACACCCAAACGATCAACGTAATCGCCTTGAAACCGAATTCACCTCCCTCTCCTATCTCTGGGAACAAGGCATCAGAACAATTCCCAAACCAATCATTAAATCTTCTCCCGTAACAACCAACCAGCCCAAAATCGCTCTCTACACATTCATTGAAGGAACAAAAATCACCCCAGAAGAAATAACCGAAAGCGACATAGATGCTGCCGCCTCTTTTCTCAAACAGATAAATAAAACAAGACAATCCTCACCTACACCATTCACCAACGCCTCTGATGCCTGTTTCACCACACAAGACTACATCAACATAATTCATCGCCGATTGCAGCACCTCAACCAAACCCCTAACCACACCGCAATTCAACACAAACTCCATCACTTCCTCACACATCAATTTCTGCCCCAGCTAGAGAAAACCCTCACCAAAACAAAAAGTCTCCTCACAGAACAACAACTAACCCTCAACACACCATGTCCAGAAAAAATCCTCAGTCCCTGTGATTTTGGTTTCCACAACGCGCTACGCACCCTCAATCTACACACCGGCAATTCTCAAACAAAACAAGAACCCATGATCTTTCTCGATTTTGAATATTTTGGCATCGATGACCCTCTGAAAACTATTTCTGATTTTCTGCTCCATCCTGCCATGCAATTAAATGAAACAAACAAAAAAATATTTTCCACAAATATCCTCTCCCATCTCAACAACCCCAAAACAAACCAACGACTCCAAATCATCTACCCGCTTGTAGGATTGATCTGGTGCCTCATCATCCTCAACGAATTCGTACCCGAGCATCAATCAAGACGCAATTTCGCAAATCACCCCGCAGAAGAAAAAACAAAAGAAATCCAGCTTGAAAAAGCACAACAAATGCTCAACCACATTCAAGAATGTAATCCGCAGATATACACTAACACATAGAGTAATAACTCTTACATAAATTATATAAAGCAAACATTTTAACTAAAAGTGAGAGTAATCAAATATAACATGAACAGCAATCAATACGACCATCTGGAAAAAAAAGCAAAAAAACTGCGCAAAGAATTCGTAGATCTCTGTCTCGAACATAAAGAAGCCCACATTGGTGGAAGCCTCTCTTTAATTGAAATCCTTCTCACCATCTATGAAGTAATTCTTAAACCCGAAGATAAATTCGTCTTAAGTAAAGGACACTCCTCATTCCCCTACTATTTAGTATTACGTGAAAAAGGCTACAATCCCCATATTGGAACCCATCCTGAAATCGATCCAAAAAATGGCATCCACTGCACTACTGGAAGTTTAGGCCACGGCCTGCCTATTTCCACTGGTATGGCTCTCGCCAGAAAAATCAAACACACCCCTGGAAAAATTTATGTCCTCATGTCTGATGGCGAATGTCAAGAAGGCACAACATGGGAAAGTATGCTCATCGCCGCACATCATCAATTAAATAATCTCGTCGTCATCATAGACTATAACAAAATTCAAGCCCTCAGCAGAATCGATGACGCTCTCTCCCTTCACAACCTCGCTCAAAAATGGCAGGCATTTAACTGGCACGTCCAAGAAGTAAACGGCCATTCCTTTTCCGAACTCACTCACGCTTTAAACAACACCTCCTCAGAAAAACCCTCCGTTATTCTCGCTCACACCACCAAAGGTAAAGGTATCAGCTGCTTTGAAAACGACCCAAAATGGCACTCCCGCCTGCCAAAAAATGAAGAAATAGCAATGGCCTATACAGAATTACAACAAAATTAATAAAAAAACAGAACCAACATTAAAACCTAATTTAAAGAGAACAAACCATGAGAAAAAAATTTGGAGAAGTCATTGCCCAACTTGCAGAACAAGATAAAGATATTTATCTCTTAGTCGGAGACATAGGGTATAAAGTCTTTGACACATATAGAGCAAAATTTCCCGAGCGGTTCATCAACATAGGCATCTGCGAACAAAGTATGATTGGTGTCGCCGCAGGAATGGCTCTCGAAGGCCTTAAACCTTGGGTTTATACCATAACTCCTTTTCTCATTGAACGGCCATTCGAACAAGTAAAATTAGATATCGACCAGCAAAACGTCAACGTAAAATTAGTTGGCTACGCCGATTATCCTACCCAAGGACCAACCCACTCAGAATTAAACGGCAAAGTCCTCATGGGCCTGCTCAAAAATACCCATTCTTTCTTCCCCAAAGACGGCAAAGAAACCGAACAATTTGCCCAAGCCGCGTATAATTATACTGGTCCAGCATTCATCAGCTTAAAAAAAGATAAAGCATGAACGAGAAGAATGAGGGGGGAAACGTATGGAAATTCCTGTTAGTTTCTCCCATCAGCAATTGATTTTTAGTGCAAAGATGCAAGAAATGAAAAATCCATTTCATTTCTGCACAAAAAATAAGTCTTTGCTTATTTTCTTGTGCCGAATGCAAAAAATCAAAGTTTGAGAGCCCGATCTTATTATCAATACTGCAAAGCAAACAATACTTTAGGGGGGTACTCTTTTATTTTTATTTTATACTCATTTAGTAATAGTAAAATGATAGAAATCTTTATAAATGAGTAGATTTTACAATATCTTATGACACAAAAATTAGAGATATTAATAACGGAAGATAATGTAAAACATCTAGCAAATGCTAGATCAGTTAGCGAACAATACGTCAATATTAATTTTACATTTGCTAGTACATTACAAAAAGCAGAGAATTTAGTGAGGCAAAATAGATATGATGCTGTAGTTACGGATGTATTTTTTCCAGCTCAAGAAGGTGAGGAACCAAGTTCTGATTCAGGATTAAATTTTGCAAAGATGGTAGATGCACAAGGAATTCCATTTGTCTATAACACTTCTGGAAATCATCATGGCGGAGCATATGCTCAATTTTTAGATTTATCAAGAAAAATTTGGAATAATTATGGATTTGGATCTGGGAAAATGATTGAAGCATATCCTGAAGATTCAAATGCCGAAAAAGATTCAAAACAATGGAATGCTGCAATTAATTATGCAATTTTACTTGGAAGATCACAAGAATTAGATGGAAGTGTTAGAGAAAAAATTGGTTCTTTCTTAAGTTTTGCACCATATGGAGATTATGGTACATTAACTGAAACTATACAAAGAGTTCGAGATGAATCTATATCTCCTGAAGAAATGTGTAGACAAGATAATAGACCCCCATATGATTGGAGTTCTGATGCTCTTAGACAAGGATGGAAAGAAAAAAAGATAGGTAGCAAATGGGGGGAAGAAATTGATTGGGATAAAGAAAGGGATTGTTTTATTTCCTTAAGAGCTACAAAAAAAGCAGATGAAAAATGGTTCAGTGAAACAGAAGCTGGATTTAAAAAAGATTATGTTGCAGCTCTAGAATTCATTAGGACTACTCTAGCTA
The DNA here is from genome assembly GCA_023259115.1 of archaeon. GTDB lineage: Archaea > Nanobdellota > Nanobdellia > Woesearchaeales > GW2011-AR9 > JACPNA01. The sequence continues at coordinate 124,264 of JAHFQW010000002.1, read as the reverse complement.
AATATAAAAAATAAAATTTCTTTAATTTATTTCTGGGCAAAGTCTAGACTACCTGTTGCGAAGCAACTGGGGGACACCTCTTTTTGCGAGGGCTCTCAAATTGAACTTAACTACAATTTCAATCCACTTTTTAAAAACTCATTCAAAATATCTTGATGATCAAACCCTAACTTCATCTTAACTGCTTCTGGAAGAGGAACCCATTTATACTCTAAAACATATTCTTGATTTATGAGGGGACTACTTTTTATATTTCCATAAAAATACAAAACAACTGTCCTTAAATCAAACTCCGAATATGTTTCTGCTTTATACTTGAAAAATTGAGGATTAAAAGCACATTTAATATCTGCATACACTTCCAGTTTAATCGCCTCTTGAGGATCAGAAGTTTCTTCAAACGCACCTACACCCCCAATCAAACTCCAATATCCTTTGAATGGCTCTCGAGCTCTCTTCACCAATAACACTTTATCTAAATTGATAATTATCGCTCCCGTAACAAGCATCGGTGGTTTCATTGATATAGAAATGAGAGTTTGCTTTTTATAATTTGTGATTTTCTGATATTTTAGATTAATTCCATGTTACAAATGCGCAATAATGCTTCTCACATGCGGACTCACTAAATTATCATACTTGAGCAGTTGCTTAATCTGATACATCGTTAACCACACAAAATTAGTAGGAACCACAATCTCTTCCGATTCATCAACCTGCACCAGCATATTTTTATTCACTTTAAGATAAAACCTTCCCCCATCTTCCGCCAGCCAGTGAGAATACAATACCTTTACTTTTTTGCCTGCAGGAGTAATCACCTCACCAACCGCCTTGTCATCAATATGTTCAAAATATTCCGCAAACTTTGGTTTCTTGCCCCCATGCGCCTGCCGTAAATTACTCACCGTTGACTGAAGCGTCGGAGAAAGCTGCAACTTATGAATATTTCCTGGTTCCGCTTTCGCATCAATCAAATAATGCCGCACGCCATTAAAATCTGTACATAAAATACCAAGTATTCCTTCCACTTGTTTAATAATCGGTTGCGTCCAACCACTAACTACTTCTCGATTCACCGTATTAGCAATATTGACACCCACCACACTAAAAAATTCCCCTGTCTCATGTCTTATATTGCCCGTTTCTGGATCAACAACCCATTTTTGTAATTTATTAATAGGCATCTCAGATACTTCCATCTTACAATTTCGTCGTTGTTCATCAAACCAAGTCTGAACTTCAGAAAGAGTATGAAAACTATTCTCATCTCTCAAGCATTCCAACAGTTGTCTTACTCTGACATCTGTATCAGCATTCACATCATATCCATTCTTACGCAACACTCCAATAATCTCATCAAAAACGGTCATGGATCTTAAATTTTAAGACCAAACTTATATAATTTTCGTTTTATAGATACGGCAGTAAATTATCGAACATATAAAAGCCGTATTTATATAGGGCGGCACTAACAAAATATACCAAAGGCACTAATTAATCATACGAAATAGTTAGTGCCTTTGTATACACAAAATGGAATAGCAATTCCATTTGTGCACAAGCAAAGTAGTTTCTTTGCTTTGTGTATAAAAGCACGAATAAACACACAATAAAGAAACTACTTTATTGGTGCACAAATGTGATATTCTTCACATTTTGTGTATACGAATATTTCGTGCTTTTAGTATATTCGATTAATTAGTGCCGCCCGTATAATATTCTTTTCATATTGAAATTAGAATACGCCTTATTTCTTCGATATTCAAAGCTTACCAAATATATACCTCTCTTCAACAACATTTATATATCCCTCTTCGTCCCAAACAAACTAACTATGAAAGTATTAGTAACAGGTGGTGCAGGGTATATTGGTTCTACTCTGGTACGTTCCCTACTTAAAAAGAACTACGAAGTAAGAGTACTAGATCGATTTTTCTTTGGCACAGAATCATTAAAAGACATAGAACAGCAAATAGAAATCGTTAAAGATGATGTCAGATGGGTAGACCCCTCAATCATGCAAGGTATTGATGTTATCATTGATATGGCCGCCATCTCCAACGACCCAGCCGGAGAATTAGATCAATCAAAAACCCTCGAAATAAACCACCTTGGTCGCGTAAGAATCGCTCAACTAGGGAAAAAATATGGTGTGAAAAAATACATCCTCGCCTCCTCCTGTAGCGTCTACGGATTTCAAGAAGGTCTGCTCGATGAACAATCAGATAAAAATCCCCTCACCACCTACGCCAAAGCCAACATCCTCTGGGAAAATGACGTCTTACCACTCGCTGACAAAAATTTTTGTGTAACCGTATTACGACAAGCAACCGTGTATGGTTTATCACCCCGAACACGCTTTGACTTAGCCATAAATGGCATGATCCTCGGCTTTTTCAAAACGGGCAAAATCCCTCTTCTACGTGATGGCAACCAATGGCGGCCTTTTGTCCATGTCAAAGACACCAGCAAAGCCTTTATCTCTGTCATAGAAGCGCCATCTGAAATCATAAATGGCCAAATATTTAATGTCGGATCTAACGACCAGAACTATCAAATCTTTGCCCTCGCCGAACTCATCGCCAAATCACTACAGATTCCATTCAATTACGAATGGTACGGCTCAACTGACAATCGAAGCTACCAAGTCAATTTTGATAAAATTAAAACCGTTCTTAAATTCCAGCCGGACTACACTCCTAAAGAAGCATCTCTCGAACTCTTTGACGCACTGCAAAACGCCAAAATAAATCCCGATGACAAACGCACCAAAACCGTCGAATGGTATAAACATCTCATCGAATCTGATGCCCTCATCCAGAGTATCAAAATGAACAATCGTATATTGTAATGAAGTAAAGAATAAATATAATAACCTTCTTCTCTTTCTAGACCATAACTCACTCTATCTCACTCAACCTAACTGTTCTGCCTTCTCGAGCCGACCGTCGTAACGCCTCCATTGCTCTTGCCTGTAATAATAGAGGACTATAATCAGGTTTCATATCAGAGCCAATCGCCTCACAAAATGCCGAAATCAACAGCACAAAATGATTGGCCGCATCCACCTCAATTCTCTGACTCCCCCCCTGCTTTTGCAGCTCAACATCAGGCTTCATATCCGCCGGAATAGAATACGCCCGATTCACTCGAATTAATCCCTCGCTACCCCACATCGAATAATTGTTCTGATAAAATTGATGAAACCCAAACGAAATCAACGCCGTCTTGTGATTCGGAAATTCCAATAACGCACTCCCACTCACATCCACTCCTGCATCAGTACTAACTCCCACCTCATTACAAGAACCCTCCTCACAAGAACCACCCTTAAATTCTAACGTACATGTGACAGCGTCCGGCTCTGCCGCAAACAACTTTCTCGACATAAAGAGCGGATATGTTCCCATATCATTGAGTGCCCCGCCGCCTAACAATTTACTATAGCGAATATTTCCTACATCAAATCCTGGACAACCAAACATCCCTTGAAATAAAACCATTTTTCCAATCTCACCACTCTGTATCAAAGAAAAAACTCTCTGGTGCTGTGGATGATAATTCACCATAAAATTCTCAAACAAATGCACCCCCTGAGAACGGCACACTAAAACCATCTCTTTCACTGCATCATAACTCTCTGCCAGCGACTTCTCACAAATAATATGTTTCCCCGCACGAGCCGCTTTAATCACCCATTCTTTATGTAATCCATCCGGAAGAGGAATATACACCGCATCGATATCCTCTCGACGTAAAAGAGCATCATAAGACTCTTCATATTCACAATGAAACCGCACCGCAAACTCTTTTGCTTTATGTACATCTCGACTAGCAATCGCCACAAGCTTGCAACACGACGTCTCCAACAGAGCAAAACCAACAGATCTATTGACGATATTTGCACAACCTAATATTCCGAATCGAATCAATTTCATATGCACTAATCCCTATTTTATTTTATCATCAAATGAGAGTATCTCCAGTTTTGGAATTGCCACCATGAACTTCCCCCCCCCCAAAATATACTCTTCATTTCGTCTCATGATTTCTTTTTTAAAATTCCACGGCAGAATTACCACATAATCTGGCCTCTCCTTCTTCAACCACTCTCTCGAAACAATAGGAATTCTCGTACCCGCATACAATCTACCTTGCTTATGCGGCGTATCATCAACAATGAACGAAATAGCACTTTTATCCAAATGACAATAATTAATAAACGTATTCCCCTTCGCTGATGCGCCGTATCCTGCCACCTTCTTTCCTTGCACTTCTAACTCTCGCAATTTCTCCAAAAAGTCTGTTCTAACGCGTTGCGCATTTTTCTCCAAATTAAAATATGGTGTAAGCGTATGTAATCCCTCTTTTTCTTCTCTATCCACATACTTCTGCAGTAACGTTACATCAATAGGAATCGTTGTATTGCCATCTTTCACTGCATACACTCGAATTGTCCCTCCATGAATATCCATATCAGACAAATGCGTAATATGCATCTTATGCCCAGAGAACAACGTTAATAAAGGCTTCACCAAAAAATAAGAAAGATGTTCATGATAAATTGTATCAAATTCAGTATCCTGTATCAAATTCCGAAGGTAAGGAAATTCAATAACCAGCACTCCCTCATCAGAGAGCGCATAATATACCGCATCTAAAAAAACATGTAAATCATCGACATGCGCAAATACATTTGTCCCCGTAATCACATCTAACTTTCCCACTCTTGCCACCGCCTTCTTCGCAGCATCAAGACCCCAGAAATCAGCAATGCTCGCAATTCCATTTTCCTCCGCAATCTTGCACAAATTTTCCGCCGGATCAACTCCAATAACCGTGTATCCCTCTTTTTTGAATTCCTTTAACAAACAGCCATCATTACTCGCAATATCCAAACTCTTCAATTTTTCTCTATTTGCTCTGTTCCTAAACAAACTCTTTAATTCTCTCGCCATCGCCGCGCAATGCAAGCTATACGTAGTAGACACAGAAGAATGATATAAATAATTAAAAAAAAGCACTTTGGGATCAACCACGACACTTAACTGCGAATGAAAACAGTTCTGGCAAAACATCACTTCGAGTGGCACTCGAATATCTCCTGGCTCTCCTGCTCCAATAAAAGAATCAACAAGCGGCATACGTCCAAAGTCAAAATATTTCACTAAATCAGTTGAATCACAAATCCGACAACTTTTCTTATAAACCCACTTTTCTTCATCTGCCATTGTTAACTCATTTCCCCCTATCTTTTTTCATATCACGATTTTATCGTCCAATCAAACCCTATTGTGGGATCATCATAGGGTATACTTTTTTGATCAGGCTTATCTTTATTATACACCTTATTAGCAACATAGAGCGAGCGTAATGGCTCAGTTCCCAATACTTGATAAGCATGCGCCACTCCTCTGGGAATGAAGATAAACTCTTTACCCACATCACGCCCGATAACTTTTTCAAACAGTTTACCTTTTGTTGAAGAATTCTGCCTCAAATCATACAACACTAACCGTGCCATCCCATCTAAAATATGTAAAATCTCATCTTGCTCCTCATGCACATGAAACGCTTTGATAACCCCCGGCATCGTAATCGACACCGACACCTGCTCCATCTTATCTAGCACATCCCAATCATCTCGCAGTACTTCCATAAAATACCCTCGAGAATCCGCATTCACTTTTAGTATCTTATAATAGACTCCCTGCAAAGGTGTTTGTACCGCAATCACTTCCCCCTCTTTTTCCGATATATTAATATGAGTCATAATCACAGGATAAGTTATAGGACCCATTTATAAACTTTAAGATAGAAAAATCTTATGATTTGAAGTGAGAATCAGTAATTCATATAGTTTATATAGTAAATGTGTGAAATAATCGAATATTAACCTACACATTTACTTACAAGAAATGTGAAAGCTATCACATTTCTGTACACACAAAATAGGAAAACTATCCTATTTGTGCACAGACAAAATCGCTGTTTTGTCTTGTGGAAAATGAGTCATTACTCATTTTCTTGTATTAGTAATGGTGAACAAAGCTTTGCTTCAGCAAAGTGTTGCATCAGCAACATTACTTGCTGATAAGCAAGTCACGAACGTCAGTGACTTGAGGAACGCTAGTGACTTTATCACGAACCGCAGTGACTCGAATTCGAAAATTATTCACCATTACTATAAAGCAATTTCAAGCATATTTTTATTAGATATTTATCAGATATAAAACATAAACTCCAATTTTCAACTAAATCGTAAATATACCATGGAAACCATTGAATTTTATACCCCACCCAAAAACGGCATCGAACAATTAACCCTATCAATAGACTTTAACCCCGCTCAATCTCTTTCCATCTCCTCAAGAGATCAGCAGCAAATAGACAAAGATTGGCAAGAACGTGGCTATACCCGCTCTTCCCCCCTCGGAACACTTCTCAACGTTTGCTACAATCCACGCACCCGAGAAACCAAACTAAACTATATTTTAACTGAATACAAAGTATATTCCAGCCTCGCTTTTCCCGCCCTATCTGATACCGAAGAAAAACTATCATCGCAACTTCGAAATTCCATGCGCGCCTCCGCCATTGGTTGTGCCGTTGAAACAATAGATCAAAAAATCATCATCCAACGCAGAAAAGAAGGCCTCATTTCTGGTGGCATGCTTGATTCCGCCGCCGCAGGCATGATGGTATATACCCCCTCAACCCAAAAATTAGATTGGCAATCCCAAACATACGAAAAATTAGCAAGAGAATTATCCCTCACAGACCTAACAAAAATAAATTCAGTAAAGCCCACTAGCGTATTCAGCTCCAGAGGAAAAACCAATATTCCTGCAGCAAAAGGCTATTTTACCGCGTGTCACAGTGGCATGGTCAGCTCCCTTGCCCATGTTAATCTTTCCTACGATACCATCACCCAAATCTTCAATAAAAAAGAAGTGCATGAAATAATGGGGATTGATAAAAAAGACCTCGCAGAATTTATCATCGAACATACTGGCCCAGGCAACCGGAATTTCTGTGGAGATGGTGCCGCAACAATGCTCTCCCTTCTTCCTGAAAAAGTGTTTTATCAAACTATAGAAAAAATCAATCGAAAAGATAATTTAAAAATCTATGTTGGCAGTTTAAAAAATGCAACATTCACCGAAAAATCATAGATCTATAAAGAAAACCATATAAAGAAAAACCACCTCTCTAAAACCAAAATCATTAAAAACAGAAATAACCACACAGAAAAAAAAAGAGAAAAAACCAAAATAAAACATGAAAGGTATCATCCTCGCAGGTGGCAATGCTACTCGTCTCTATCCTATTACGCTCAGCGTCAGTAAACAACTTCTCCCCGTCTACGACAAACCCATGATTTATTACCCTCTCTCCGTCTTAATGCTCGCCGGCATCCAAGAAATCTTAATCATCTCAACCCCTCAATCTCTACCCTTATTCCAACAATTGTTAGGCGACGGCCAACAACTAGGCATCCGTTTAGCATACGCCCAGCAAGATACTCCCCGCGGCCTCGCCGATGCCTTCATCATTGGCCGAGATTTTGTCGGCAGCGATAGTGTCGCGTTAGTATTAGGAGATAATATTTTCTTTGGCGATCGCTTCTCTCACCATCTGCAAGAAACGGTGAAAGACAACAACGGAGCAACCATCTTTGGCTACTATGTTAAAGATCCCGAACGCTACGGTGTCGTCGAATTCGATCAGAATCATAACGTCATCTCCATCGAAGAAAAACCACAAAAACCAAAATCAAATTATGCCGCAACAGGATTATATTTCTATGATAATGACGTGCTCGACATCGCCCGCAACATTAAACCTTCTCATCGCGGCGAAATCGAAATCACCGATATCAACAAAGAATACCTACGTCGCGGCAAACTCAAAGTAAGATTATTAGGCCGAGGATATGCCTGGCTTGACACCGGCACACACAACTCTTTAATAGATGCCAGCCTCTTCATCAAAACCGTAGAAGAACGTCAAGGCCTCAAAGTCGGCTGTATAGAAGAAGTAAGCTATCGCCAAGGCTTCATCAACAAAGAACAGCTCCACGCAATTGCCAACAAATATAACACCTCCTATGGAAGCTATTTAAAATCTATCGCCGATGGCGATTTACATAATGTATAAACTATAGAGGACTTTGAATAACCCGTTATTTCATCAATATTCAAAGTCTACCAAAAGACCTAATTTCTTATAATGAGAGTTAGGACTTTTGTAGATACAACGGACAGAACTATTGATATTATTATTTCTGTCCGTTGGTATCCTTCTTAGAGGGGTTTGACAAGTAAAAATCACTTGCCTATTTGAACACTTGAGGTGATTTTTACTCTTGAAAATGTTATTTTCCATTTTCATTGAGTTTTATAGGGTTAATCAAAACCCTCTATAGTAAACTGTTTGGAATGTCGTATATGAATCATCGCAGTTATCTATATTAACCCAACCATTCCTTCTTCCTCTTTGAGGTGCTAACTCCGACCCGCAAGTTATTTAAAGAAACCATCCTCTTTTAAAAAAATGACTCGTACAAAAATCACACAAAAAGAAATAAATCACCCCTCAGGTAGTAAACCTACCCCGCGAAAAATCATCGCCATTCTCATTGCTTTCAATGCCGCAAACACACTAGAAGAATTCTATCGCAATTTCCCAAAAGGATTAGTGGATGACATCATCCTCGTCGATGACGCCTCCAAAGACAACACCTTTGAACTCGCCCAAAAATTAGGCATTCACTCCTATAAAAACCCTATCAACCTCGGCTATGGTGGAAATATGAAACGAGCACTAGGCTTAGCATTACAGCACGGAGCAGATATCATCATTGACCTCCACCCCGATGGAGAATACAAAGCATCTGTAATCCCTCTCGCCCTAGAACAAATAAATCAAGGTGCTCAATTAGTACTTGGTAATCGCTATGCCGGAAATAGCACCCCTCTCAAAAGTGGCATGTACATCTGGAAATATATCCCTTTGATGGGTTTAAACCTTCTTCCCAAACTCATCATAAAAAGCGATATCAAAGACTTCCACCAGGGCTTTCGTGTCTACAGCAAAACTCTACTCGAAAACATCAATTACACCGCTAATTCCAATGGCTTCCTCTTTAGTTTTGAAATAATCGCTCAGGCCGAGTACCACCATTTGAAAATCGCCCAAGTCCCCGTAGAAACAATCTACACTGGGGGGAAACGCGGTTCAACCTTAAAAAACAGTATCCTCTACAGCCTTGGCGTACTAAAAGTAATCACCCTCTACCTTGCCGCAAAATCAGGCATATCCTCTTCTATATTTAAAAGAACCCAGAGTTTAAAATAGACATAACATGAAAAGAAAAATATAAAAAACATGAAACAAAGAGTGTTGATCATTGGCGCCAGCGGCTTTCTTGGCCAAAAATTAATGCATGTATTCTCTGCTTCCTCCCTCAAATCACCCCAATACAAAGTGATTGGCACCCATAATTCCGCTCCTCAAAAAAACAATAACACCATTGCCCTAGATATTACCAATCCTCAGCAAGTACAAACAATCATAGACAAAATCGATCCCCACATAATTATTCTCACAGCCGCCCTTGCTAATATGGATTTATGTGAGTCAGACCATGAACTCGCTATACAAATAAATGTCGAGGGCGTTAGAAATATCGTACACCATTGCCAAAATCGCTTGCTGGTATTCTATTCCACTGACGCCATCTTTGATGGTAAAACGGGGAACTACCGCGAAAACGATCCCACAGACCCCATCAACTTTTATGCCAAAACAAAACTCCAAGGTGAGAACATCGTAAGAACACTCCCTCATCACCTTATCATCCGAACATGCATGCAATATACTGACCAAAAAGACAACCCAAAATTTATTTCATGGTTAATTAGAAACCTCTCTCAAGGCAACCCCGTCAACGTTGCCACCGATCACATCGTCACCATAACTCTCATCGATGACCTCGCCCAGGCCACACTCCAACTCATCAAAAAATCATGCCAAGGTATCTACCATGTTGCTGGCGCCCAAGCCCTCTCCTGCTACGACATGGCCCAAATTGTCGCAGAAAAATGGCAGTTCAATAAATCTCTCATCCATCCCGTACAACGTAAAGACTTACCCTGGAAAGCCGCCAGAGCACAATATGCCACATTATGTATAGATAAATTAAGAGGTGAAGGTATCACCATGTCCACTTTTGAAGAAGGAATAGATAAAGTATGGAAAAGATATATGGAATGACATAACTATGTTGTATAATTATTTGTATCCTTCGCTATAGCACCATACCCAAATTCTTTTTGTAAATGAAGAGTGATATATTCTTCCATATAATGTATATCTTCTTCACCTAAATAATCTTTATATCCTCCTACTTTCCCTTTACGTACTTTATACGACTCTGTATCATTTTTGTTGAGAGGGCGAAGACGACTATCTGTAAAAGCATCCTGCGTCTCTAACTTGCGCATATTTCCTATAGACCCAAATTCAACAGCGTTCATGATTATGTCATCAGACACATTTTTCAATCCAAAAAAATCAACGACACGCCGTAATTCTCTGGCCGTATCTTTTTGCATATCTTCATAGCGCAATAACATAAAATGTTGCGGCCGGCGTTGCATTTCTATGTACCACAAATTCATATAATTAACTATCTTTTTCAGCGCATACTTTTCTCTGATAAATTGTTCCAACGACCCATTATAAAACGAATGGCGTTTCGTCAACTCAAAATACAGAGAAACAACCACATCTCGTGGATCTCGAACTAAAAACACCATTCTCTTTTTATTAAACAAATGTCCAATCTTTACTTTTTCAGAACGAGAATAAATACTCGTAAATTTTAATTTTCTCCAATCAATCGGATAAATACCCCATCCTAAACCTAAAGAATGCACTATCGCTATTTTTGGAATATCCGGCCTGCCTCGCGCCATTTTGACAAGGTCCATGTCTAATTTCTCAATTCCATACGCCAACGAAAGCACTTTTGCGAGCATTACCCTCACCCACGTATGACCGCTTTTTCGATAAGAAACAACCGCATTCTTGGTGCAGAAAATAGTATATAAACCCATCCATTGAAAATAAAAATAGCGGTAAACTCTATTCCCCCATAATTTTTGACGCAGTACACCAGTCATAATTCTAAAACAAATAGGGCCTTATATAAAAGTTATTAAAAAGTAAACGCCAATTTGACTACACCTATCTATCACAACCTTTTTAAATAGTCTACTTCAAAAAAACATCATGAATCAAACAGGTGGCGCTAAAGTCAAAGTTATAGTCACATTGGGTCCTTCCACTTTATCCGAAGATTCTCTACGCAAGATAAAAGACAAAGGCGTGGACTTCGTCCGGGTAAATATGTCACATTCAAATTTAGATTACCTCAACCAAGCAATACAACTAGCAAAGAAAGTAAACATTCCCTTTGTCATAGATACCGAAGGATCGCAAGTGCGCACCGGAGAATTATCCACCAACACCATCGAATTGGAAGATAACGAAGAAATCAAAATCCATTCCACCAAAATTACCGGGGATGACAAAAACATCAATCTCACTCCTTTATCCATCATCGGCCAGTTAGAAGTTGGTGATCTTATTCACGTTGACTTTGACACCGTCATTCTGCGCATCTCTGACACCTCCACCTTATCACAAGGCTACATCACTACTAAAGCAATCACCGGTGGAGTTCTAGGAAGAAATAAAGCCGTCATCATTGATTCCGTTTCTAACAAAAAACTATCCCTCCCCACTTTATCCGAAAAAGATCACCAGTCCATTCACATCGGATTAGAAAATGGGATTGGATATATTGCAGCGTCATTCATGCGTTCTGGTAGTGCCGTAGATGAAGTACGCAGAGTAACCCAAAATACCATGAAAATCATTTCTAAAATAGAATGTATCGATGCGTTGGAAAATCTCAATGATATAATTCGTAAATCAGATTATCTTCTCATCGATCGAGGCGACCTGAGTAAAGAAATACCTATCGAAAAAATTCCTCTCACCCAAAAAATCATCATTAACAAAGCTAAAAAATATGGTGTGGGAGTTTTTATCGCCACTAACCTACTCGAAACCATGATCACTCAGAAAAAACCCACAAGAGCAGAAGTGCATGATGTGATTAATACCATCGTTGATGGCGCAGAAGGCTTGGCTTTAGCAGCAGAAACTGCTATAGGAAAATATCCTATGGCCTGTATCAATATGCTCAACAAGCTCATCAAACATGCCCAGCTCATCAACGTGGAGGAATTTCAAGATAAAGAAGACAAATTTGTAGAAAAACTAGAAAAAACGAATTATCTCCTCGATTTCAATATCTTCTCCTCACTTATCCAACCACATGGAGGAAAATTAATTGATAGCATCGCAAAAGAAACCATCTCCGCCGAATATCTCCAAACTCTACCCGCCATCACCCTTGACGAAAACCGCCAACGAGATGTGGAACAAATCGCCATTGGAACGTATAGTCCCATTGAAGGTTTCATGAACAAAGAAGATTTCCAATCCGTACTCGACCGCACAAGATTAGCAAATGGACTCGTCTGGCCTCTTCCGATCATTCTCGATGTACCTGAAGATAAAGCATCTACGTTGACCATCGGAAAAGATATTGCTCTTCTCAATGAACAAAACGAAACCATCGCCCTCTTATCTCTCTCTGAAAAATATACATTTAATAAAATAGAAACCGTTCAAAAAATGTACGCAACCGATAACCTGGAACATCCCGGAGTTAGAATGGTCATGAATATGCATCCTATACTTCTTGCAGGAAAAATAACGCTGCTCAAACGCATGAAAAATGAATTCAAAGAATACGAATTGACACCTAAGCAAACACGAAGATTATTCGAAGAACGCGGTTGGGCAAAAGTGGTGGGCTTTCATACTCGAAATGTTATCCATCGTAGCCACGAATTCATCCAACTCAAAGCCATGGATATGGAGAATTGTGATGGCTTATTTGTACATCCCGTCGTAGGAAAGAAAAAAACTGGCGACTTTAACGCCAAATATATCATCAAATCCTATGAGCTCATGAACAAACAGTTCTATCCCAAAAATAAAGTTATCTTTGGCACCTTTTCTAGCTACTCTCGCTACGCTGGTCCTCGAGAGGCATTATTCACCGCATTATGTCGGCAGAATTTTGGTTGTAGCCATTTTATTGTTGGCAGAGATCATACCGGTGTTGGAAATTTCTATCATCCTAAAGCTTCACATAATATCTTTGACCGATTCCCTGAATTAGATATTAAACCCGTGCGCTTTGATAATATATTTTACTCGCAAAAACAAGGCCAACATCTTCATGAACAAGAGTTTCCTCATCATCCGGAAGAGGATAAGCTATTAATCAGCGGCACACAAGCACGAAAAATATTTGAACGTGGCGAATTGCCGCCTAGTTGGTTCATGCGTCCAGAGATTGCTCAAATAATTGTAGATGCGATTAAAAAAGACGAAGAAGTTTTTGTAAAAGAATAAAATGGATTTCACCCAAATATTAGGATGGACAGCTACATTCTTATTTTCCGTAATGATTATACCCCAAATGATCAGAACTATAAAAATGAAAGACACTAGTGGAGTAAGCCTCATGATGTTCATTATTTTTTTAATTGCAAATATGATTGCTCTGGCTTACGCCCTGTTAATTCATCAATTCCCTTTGATTTTCAAATATATTGTAGCACTTATCACTACCGTAATATACTTAATATTATATACCATTTATCACCAACAAAAAAAGAAAAGTTAAAAGCTAGCATAGAGGACTTTGAATAACCCTATTTTCATCAATTATTCAAAGTATACCAAAGGCACTAATTAATTCCAAAAATAGCTAGTGCCTTTGTATATACAAGAAAATAAGAAACAACTTATTTTCTGTACAGAAAACAAATCGTTGTTTGTTTTCTTGTACAACGAACATAACTATTTTAATTTAAAATTAGGTTCGTTGGTATACTTCTTAGAGAGGTTTGAGAAATTTTAGATAGTTAATCAAACCCCTCTATACTTAAACCATAAACCACAACCTTTTTATTAGGTATTCTAAATAATCTCACCCATGACTACTACCCTCTGGTTCACCGGTCTCAGCGGCTCAGGAAAAACAACCATAGCTCTGGCTCTCCAAGAGCAACTGAAAGCAAAAGGCAAAACAGTTGAAATACTTGATGGGGATACCATCCGAGAAAAATTGCATTCCAATCTTGGTTTTTCACGGGAAGACATCAGAACTAATAACCGCCTTATTGCCGAATTGGCAAAAGTATCACCCGCCGATTATGTCCTTGTTCCGATAATTTCTCCTTATCGGGAAGATCGCATTATGGCTAAATCTATTATCGGAAATACTTTTTTGGAAATTTTTATTGATTGCCCACTCCAAAAATGTATAGAAAAAGACGTAAAGAGCTTATATCGTAAAGCATTGCAAGGAGAAATCACTAATTTTATCGGAATTGCAGAATCAAATCCATATGAACCTCCTGAAAACCCTGCTTTGACCCTACATACTTCTCAAGAATCTCTTATGGAGAGTGTCAGCAAGGTAATGCATTTTTTACAACAACAGAGGAAATCATTATGAGTGAACGCAATTTTTCTCATTTGCCTTTCAAATCAGCACTGCCAGAAACAATTCTCGCAGTTAAAGCGGCAAAAAAAGCTGGAAAAGCCATACTGAAAATATATTCAGGAGATTTCTCAGTAAATTTTAAAGACGGAAAAGAACCTGTAACAGAAGCAGATAGGGAAAGTAATAAAATAATAAGTGAGATGTTACAAAAATACAATTATCTTATTCTCTCTGAAGAATCAGAAGATAACCTCTCCCGACTACAACATAGAAAAGTATGGGTAGTTGATCCACTCGATGGCACTGCAGACTTTATTGATAAATCGGGAGAATTTTCAGTTATGATTGCGTTGGTAGTAGATGGTCTTCCAGAATTAGGCATTGTATATTGTCCCTCTTCAGATATTCTTTTTGTTGCGCAGAAGAGTGGAGGTGCCTTTGTTCACGATGGAGAGAGATGGCATTCCCTCCACGTTAATTCCACTCTGAATCTATCCTCTTGTCGAGCCGTTATGAGTAGGCACCATTTAGGAGAAGAAGAGAAGAAATTCTTACAACAATTAGCCGTAACTAATTTTGTTCAAAAAGGTAGCTGTGGCATTAAAGTGGCAGAGATTTGCTGGGGAAAAGCAGAATTTTATTTTACCACCACAAATAAAATTAAACATTGGGATAGTTGTGCTGCCTACTGCCTAATTACCGAATCAGGAGGTAAAATGACTGATATGTTAGGACAAGAATTACGATACAACACAGAACAAATTAATCACGAACATGGACTTTTAGCATCAAACGGCTTAATACATGATATCCTAGTGCAGAAATATAAAAAAAACCTCAATATGAAATATTAACTTCTTCCGGTTTATTATTACGATCTATTCGTTGAAGCGCTCGTATTTGTTCATAGAGTTTTTTACCCATAGCCAGTACAGAAATAATTGCATAAATTATTAACGTAATTCTAATCCGATCAAATATAATTCCAAAAAAAAGAAGATTAAATGGTTGTGTTTTGCGAAATACTTCAGACATATATGAGTACCAATTCTTGTTAGCCAGAGATGATTTGAGGTAAACTTGCTTTAAGTCTGCCACTTTTTCAGCGGGGTACCATGCCGGATTTACATTGAAAAGTTTATCATATAGCAGAGCAACACAACAGATAATCCCCATGTAAAAACTAATTGGATCATTCTGTCTCATATACATGCCGATTCCTAACACTAACAGAAATAAAGGCATTCCAGTATACAATCCTAGTCGATCCAGATATTCACCTAAAAAAGTTTTTAAATTTTTAATTCGAGCAACATTTCCATCAGTGTAATCCAGCAAATTAACAAATATATTCAGAATAAGAATCCCCGCTACACGATACCCATAACCCCCTAACATAAGCCCAGAAGCAATTAATTGTAAGAAAATCCAAAACACCGTAATCTGATTAGGGGTTATACTTGTCGTAAGTAAAGGACGAGCAACATATAAGCCCAGATAATGCCACATATAATTGACCTTACTCCAGCAAGGCTTGGGAGACTTTCGTGCTAATTCTTCAATGGTAGGCATAACTCAAAAATTTTAGGATATATTATAAAGGTTATGATTTTAGAAACAGTCAATCTAGAGTAAAAATATAAATCAGTAATCTCAATAGAGGACTTTGAATATCCCTATTTTCATCAATTATTCAGAATACTTCTTAGAGGAGTTTGACAAGTAAAAATCACTTGCATATTTGGACATTTCATGTGATTTTTACTCTTGAAAATGATGTTTTCCATTTTCATTGAATATTAGATGGTTATTCAAACCTCTCAATACTCTTTAAATTCTTTTTCCACTTTCAACCCCAGTCCTTTTTTACGAAAAGACCGCACATACACTTTATGTAACCCTTTCACTCTTTTTGCCAATTTTTTAAGTGGTAAACGAAAGAGATTTATAATCCATAAATCATTAGGACTGACCGCATCTCCCAATTTATCGCCTCTCCATGCCGTTTGATAATCTTTTTGCTGCGGCACTTTGGTACAAGTAGAATTTGCTTTTTTGGTTACAATATTAATAATGCCATACACCCCATCATCTAATCCTCCTTGCTGGATATGATACAAACTTCCTGGCTTGTAATTATATATCTTACACCCCATTCTCGGCAGAGGAGTGGAACGATATAATTGAGAGGTATTTATCTCAAAATTATTCTGTTGATAATACTCATACAAGAAAGTGGGGGAAAACATATAAAAACCATGATCCATATGATTTGAAGATGGCAAAATTTGAATAATTCTCCCATTGGGACGCAGCATATGAAACATATTACTCAACGCATTAGGAACATGAAACAAATGCTCAAGCGTACCGCTATCCAAAATCACATCAAACACTCCAATCAGCTCTTTTGGCGGTGCTGGATTATTTAAATCAAAAAGAACATGCGCCCCCTCATAATTAGAATTATCTAACGCCACAAACTCTGAAAAACCTAATGCCTCAAACAAATTCTCATCAGACATGCACCCTCTTTTCGCATACTTCTGTGCCAACGGAGGTATCACTTTAACAGGTGTCTTCAAATGCACCCCATACTCTTTCGCCAATTGCCGCAGCGTGTGTGCATCAAAATGTACCGTCTGTCGGCCTAACGTCAGAATTTTTCCTTGAAAAGGTCTTCTTGCCGCCTCGCTTAAAAGCACCCTCAGATTCGTAATTGGTAATCCCATAAATCCAACCTATTTTAAATCCTCTTTTTAAAGTCTCCCTATAAAAAATTAGCATGCGCTTGTGGTACTTTCACAGCATATAACACTTCTTTAAGACTTATCTCTTCTGAAGACTCACCATGCTTTATTGCCCAAAGTAACTCATTGTGTTTTTCCAGCATACAGGGATTAGGACAATCTTTAAAATTGATTTTGCTATATGCTTGTTTCCTCTCATCTGAATGCCAAATCTCTTTGAAACTCTTTTCTTTTAAATTACCCAAACAGTATTTAGCATTATCTTCTAACATGCAACAAGGATATAACTTAGCATCTGCTGATATAACTGTAGTAAAATGATGAACATAACACATCTTATGAACTCTTTGATTTTCTCCTCTAATTGTTTGAAATCTATCTACAGGATAAGATACTGAAAATCGTTCATCTTCCAACTCTTTACATCGTTGTAATTCTCGGAGAATTTCTTCAGATTTTGGTTCACGTACAGATTTTGGTGGAAATACTCTTTGTATACCATCCCTTTTACTGATAGACGCAGGAATGTTCATTTGAACAATTTGTGCATTTGCTTTTTCTACATTCTCTGCTTCAGGATTCTCCACATTCTCTTTTTCAACTTTCTCTTTTTTGGCATCATCCCACGTAAAAAACGGCCGGATTCGGATATAATCAACACCTAATTTCTTTGCTAATGCCGCTGCATTATACACTCCTTCCACCGTATGCGCGCCAATTAAATAGGTTACCCCAATTACAACATCACTCGTAAAAAATTTTCTTGCCTCAACCAATTTAGCAATATTTCCCACAACCAAATGAAACACCTCTTCTTCCATGCCATGCATCCGTTTAAAGAGTTGCGGTCCATCTGCATCCAGGCTTACGCGTATCCAAGTACCATTCTTAACCACTGCCTCAATTATGCCATCTGTCAATAATTGCCCATTTGTGGTAAGCGAAACTTCCATGCCATTCTGACCGATAAATTCTATAACTTCTTTGAGATGTGGATGACACGTCGGATCTCCCCCTCCGCCAAGTCCAATCGCTTTCACCCCTACTTCTTTCAACTGCAAAATGATATCTTTCGCCTCCTCAAATGAAACCGTCCTCTTATCCAAAAAATCTCGAGAAGTACATAACGGACACCGATGACTACAACTATTGGTAAGCGTAAAATTAACTAAAATAGGATAGGTTAGTCCGTTTTTTTCCCACTCCAGCACTCTATCTAAATGATTCAATAATTTATATTTACTCTGCAAATTATGAGAGCTAACTGATATTTTCTGATTTAATTCTGTTTGTAAATCAATATGTTCTGCCATAATATCTTAGTACATTTAGTTTGATTTATTTATAAACTTTCTCCAATACAAAACTGTCCCCAACACAAATCCGAACCAAAATCCATAAAACCTATATAAGCAACGTAAGCATTTATAAAGATATGAAATTCATCGTGATTGGTGCCTCAGGCTATATAGGCAGTCACTGCTATAACCACTTAAAATCACAAGGATACACCGTTATGGGCACGCAGCACACCTCTACATCACTGCAACACATAACATTTGATTTATCACAAGATCGTATCCATAACGTAATAGAATCCTCTTTCTTTACAAAAACCGAAAAAATATATAGTATTGTGTTTGCCGCATTTTCTCAAGTGGAACGCTGTTTCCAAGAAAAAGAGAAAAGCTACCGTGTCAACGTTACCGGTACCATCCAATTATTAAACGATTTAGGAGCTCTAGGAAGTACACCAATTTACATCTCTACCAGTGCTGTTTATGATGGAGTAACCGGTAATTACAACGAAGAAAGTGTTCGCCATCCTCAAACCGAATACGGCAGACAAAAATTAGAAGTGGAAAAGTACATCGAGAAAAACTTTCCTCAAGCGATCATTGTACGCATAGATAAAGCCCTTGATGATCAGCCTGCCCACAGAAATCCATTAAACGAATGGTATAATCTTATAAAACAGAACAAGCCCATTTTATGCCTCGACCAAACATTTTCCCCTACTGATGTGCAAGACATCGCTCACGCCATTCTCATCCTCTGCCGCAAAAATCTCCAAGGCACTTACAACCTCGCCAACCCTGAATTTTTTTCCCGCCGCGACTTAGCTCAACAATTTGCCCAAGCATTGGGAGAAACCTGCGAAATTCAGATGAAAACACAACAAGAACTTAATTTTAAAGAACCACGTCCTCAAAAGAGCTACCTCAATTCAACAAAATTTATAAATGCCACAAACTACAAATTTACACCCATGACCAAAGTATTTTCCCGATTTAAGGATAATGTGCAAAGTTAATAATTACCAACTCTCATGAATACCATACACGAACAAAATTTTCTTGAACACGGCTTCTGTATCATCGATGTAGAAAACATCTCCAAACTCACTGAATTAAGAGAAAAAATTTTTCAAAAAGCAAAAGAAGTTATAGGATACCAAGGCAATAATGTAGAAGAATTTTTCAACAATTTTCATAATTACCATCTTGAAGGTGCAGAACTCAATGAAAAACGTATGTCCATCATCAATTATTGCACCCAAAATCTCGATGTTGGAAAAACCATCTACGAAATCTTCCCTCAGACCATCATCGATTTTATCGGTCCCGATATTGTTGCTCAAAAAACGACAAACTTAGTAATCCAGCAGCCCCACGATCCCAATGCGGAAGCGCTTCATCGAGACTCGCCCGCCAATTCCCCATTTGAAATCACTGTCTGGCTGCCCCTTGTGGATGTATATAAAACAAAAAGCATGTACTTGCTCCCCCTTCCACATTCTAAAAAAGCCATCGAACTGCTCGGAGAAAACTACGAAGCATTTGTCGCATTTGCCAAACAACATAGCCAAAGTATTGAGATTCCATTCGGGAAAGCTCTCTTTTTCTGGCAAGGATTGATTCACGGTGTACCTGTAAATGTAGAAAATGAAACACGCTGGTCATTAAATATCCGCTACAAAAATATTTTTTCTCCCTGCGGTACAAAAGGGTTGATTGAATTCTTTGATATGCTTCGTTTATCGCCATTAGCAAAAATTGCTTTTGAGTATGAAAAAAAATCCTATGCCCAAGAAACATCTGAGACATCTAAATGAAAAATTATTATTCATGGATAGACACCGCATTTGTAAAATATGTTCCTCAGCCCCTGCAGCACCTTGCTGCCAACGAACAGGCAAAGAGATTGGGAGGGAAAATAGTTTTCTACAACGGTGAAGATTTTAAAACACTGAACAACCACAGCGTCATAAAATCAAAAATAGAACAAAAACCAGAAATTGACGGCATCATCTTCTTCACCCTAAAACAATTTTTCAATAATGGGAAATTGAATCTCCTCTTTTTAAAATGGATTTTAGAACGAGGATATGAAGTTCATTTCTCTCGTGAAAACGTCAAAATCTGCAGCAAAGAAGAACTAGATACACTATTTCCCTTGCTCTATGCCACACATCATGTAACCCAACGTGACGAACCACGTCAAGTCTGGAAGCCCATTTGGAACCTAATGCCCAACTAAAAAGCAGCATAAGCTAAATCAACACTCTAAACACATATTCACTCCTCTTTCTGTTCATCATCTTTCTCCTGCCAGCTGATACACTGCACCGGACAAGAATCAATCGCCTCCTGCACTTTATCCGCAATGGGCTGCTGATCAACACTATCATTCGTAAAACTCTTAAAATCATTACCCCGATTGCTATCCTCACCTACTTTAAACACGCTTGGACAGGTTTCACTACACACGCTACACCCAATGCAAATATCTCTATCAACTGATGCTTTTTGTGCCATTTATGAACCTGTTTGTGGATTAATTTGTGAAGTGGTTTGTGACGTATCCGCGGCACCTATATTTTGAACCGCAGGGGTATTCTCACTCAAAGCCTGCATCTGCTCTCCTGCGTAATCAAAATGACGGTACATTTTCTTCATATTACTTTTTTGAAACAACTTGCCTAAACCCGTTGGTGTCTTGCTGAATAAATCATACGTGTTCTTAATATATTTCTTTTGTGCATCATCATAATAAAATATAAAATGATAAAGCTCCTCGCGGCGAACAACCTGTGCCGGATCTACTTCAAAGTATAACATCCCCAGAGATTTAAAATCATAGTTAAAATCATACTTGATTATCTCTTCACAGTTATAAAATGTCTTTTTACAACAAACAGTAAAATCAATCAATTGTTTAAAATAATCTTCCACATCCTGCGATAACATATTTTTTTCCAAAAGATACCTTCTCACCGCTTGAAAAAGAACCATTGCGATTTCTTCCATCTCTTGATACAGCTCCGCTTTATGGACTAATAATTCATTGATTCCTAATTGCCCCGCTATAAATTTATCAACAATATCTGGTGTGGATGTACCTTGCACCGCTTCGGTGTAAGAATTATATAAATCCTTGCTGGTATCATCTATAAATTGAGCAATAATTTTCTTTATCTGAGATGTGTACCATTCAGGATGTTCATGAATGTGGCACAAACAATCAAACGCCGAAAGATTCATTTTCTTTAACCCACAAAACACTTCCTCAAATAACGCATTATTAAAAAACGTCTCCACTATCAAGTCCATTACTCGACACGAGACATAATCCTCAAAAGGCATATCCTTGCTTCCTACAATAATTTCTTCAATTTCCGCAACCGAAAAAGATATATCATCAAATTGATACGTTCCAACACCACCAGGAATAACCCGAAATTTTGTCAGATACTTAAATTCATTACGCATCTCACGAGTCGCCATTTCCGTCCCGCTTAACAGAATCGCCTGAAACATCTTAATTGATCTTGCGCCATTATCAATGCCAAAACGCAATGTCTCAAAATGTTTCTCTTTGGTATCTCCTGGCAACGCTAAAATCGTATCCGTAAATGTACTGGCATCTTTGGAAATACTATTGCTATAATCCAAAAACCAGCGATATGCTTCTAACGAAATATTACTGCGCTTGATATTTTTTAATACCTCAGCATCTGATGACTGAATCGCCGCTCCCACCATTAACGATCCTTTTAGAATCTTAATCACTTCCATCACCTGCTGCTTATTATTCTTACCTGGTGATGCTCCGATCGTAACCGGCCAGTTATATTTTTGTTGAATGTCCGCAATGTGATTGGCAAAAACCACATCTTCTTTGTACATGCCAAAATTTAAATCAGTAATAATCAATTCATCAACGTTTTTCACCCGCGCCGCAATATAGTGCAATTCATCTCGAACTCTATCTGGATGAAACCGATGAATCATGCTCTTGGAAATTAATCCATCCGCGCAAAAAGCGCAGCTAAACGGACATCCTCGTGTGCTTTCAATCATCGGAATCAAAGGCAATTCAAAAAAAGCATCCATCAACCCATTCAAATACGGTGAAGGGATCACATTAGGATCTTTGATTCGTTGAAAAGACCCCTCAATAAGTTCCTCCCCAGAAAGATAAACCCCATTGGTAACTAATTCTTTATTCTTTTTAAGAGCTTCCACATCAAAATTATACTCTTGTAATTTCTTGACCAACTCTGTACAACCAATCTCCCCTTCGTTTTGGAAATAGAAATCGATCGCTGGTCGCCCAGATAAAAATTCTGCCCTCTCTTGAGGTAGCACGGGAAAATTAGGCCCACCAAAAACAATAATAATCTGGGGATATCTCTCTTTCACCAAACTACTTATTTTGTAACTCAGCTCAAAATTCCAAGAATAGTTAGAAAAACAAAGAACATCCGGCATCTCTGTGATGATTGTTTTTGTTAAATCGTTGGGAAATCGAAAAATCTTAATCTCAAAATCATCCCCAAGATTCTCTTTAGCGTAACTTGCCACATACGCCATACCTAGAGGAAATGTTGGTGCATGTATTCCTCGTCCCGTATGCGTTAAATCCGCAAAAAATATCTTCCTCTTCATAGTAAATATAATATTCTCCACATTCTATATAAACATTTTTACCCAAATTCTATATAAACATTTTGCCATTTTGCCATTTCATCACTCCATTCATCACTCCAATAACGGTTTATTTTCCCGTAAAAACACTGCACCAATTCTCGCCGAAAATTCATAGCGTTTCCCCTCATGTACAAAAAGCGATTTAAACCTCCGTTGCAATTCTTCATCTTCTTTTGTTCCTACCCATGTACCATCCAATCTTTGATTCATCTCAATTGTCAAAGCTAATAATTCTTTGGGAGTATTCTCCATAGGCACCAATCCTGCTTTCTCATACTCTACACCATCAAATGAAAAATGAGTGTCAAATTCTATCTCCTCTTTAAACGTCAGAAATCTCTTCTTTTCCTTAGACCATATTTTCTTTGGTATAAATAAATCATGCTTACCTGGAGGAAAATGATTCAATTTAAAATGAGGTATCAATGGGCTTAAAGGCACCATATTGGTCCTGATCGTGGGGATATTAAATATACTTGCAATAGATTCAATTCCCGAACCTGTGCCGATGAGAAATTTACATTTTGCTGGTACATACATATCTCCTAATTCAGTTCGATAGGAAGAAGAATAATCAATAATGTAGGGGTTATTCCACTCAGGTAATTTTTCTCCCACTTTTGAACCCATTCTGACAGCATAGCCATTCTGTTTGGTGATATAATCAACAGCACTAAAGAAATTCTCAATGGTACTATTTCGATAAATATACCGAGAATCTCCTCGTTTGAGAAGCGAACCCACATACGCAGAATCTCGAGCATGAAAACAGATATACCACTTATTATCTAAAATACCCATACGGTTTAATAATTCCTTCCCCTCTTTCTCATCAGAGTAAGTAAACACAATACTTGGTTTCGCTTGATTATATTCTGGAAAATAACCAACATCATACGGAAGAACAACAAAAATATCCCATTTGCTCAAAATTGACTTTTCCGACATAATTTTAGTGATAGTCCTAATAAGTCTTGGCTGTGGGAATTGAATAATCGTTAATTTTCTCTTAAACATATCAAGCAGCCGCTGGTTGCACACAGAAGAAGGAGCCAAACCAATATACTTTACTCTTTTTTTTTTGAGTAGACCGAGTTGCTCTCGTCGCAAAAATACTTCATTATGCATGGCTAAATGACCAAAACGGCTGCCGTGAATGCGAAAAAATTTAATGCGAAATACATATCTCACAATTAGTAAAGGAATTGCTACAGGAAGTAAAGCAATATCTATTGCCCATCCCGTCATTTTTTTTTTCAAAGCTTTTCGAGCAAATTGTTGAAATGAAGTATCTACCATTTTTTACCTCTATTAATATTTTCAAAAAACAATCCAAACACTTTCCTCATCGGCGTAAACCTCATACCCGTCGCCTCAATAAACTTACTCGAATCAAGATACGTCTTCAGTGGCCTAAAATCAGAAAACCCTAACTCCTCTTGTGTTTTTGTCACAATGTGAGCATCCCATCCCCCATACCACGCAAACTGTCGAGCTAACTCTTCTCGTGTAAAAAATTCCGTGTTCGCAAAATGAAATACTCCACTCAAATCTCTCTCACACGCAAGCACTAATCCTCTTGCCGCATCAGCAACATACGTAGGGGAAAACAATTGCCCATCAATACAAACAACCTCTCTCCCTTGATTCATCAACACATACCACTCCGAGAACATATCTTTTCTTTCTCCTCCATCCCCCATCATCTTATCCAAACGCAAAATCAATGCCCCAGGTATCGTTTTTTCAATATACTCCTCTATCATCAATTTATGCTTCCCATATTCACAGATAGGATCTCTCAATGCACCTTCGGCATAATACCCTTGTTTACCATCAAACACAAAACTTGTCGAAATAAAAATAATCCTCACTCTCGAAGCGTTTAAATTTTTACTATTCAAATAACTTAATAATTCTTTCATTTTAATAACATTAATCAAATAACTTTTCTCTTTTTCAATAAAACAAGTATCAATCTGCGTCACAAATGCAAAAACCACTATGTGAACAACTTCATTATCCGCTGAAAAAAGATTCAATAAAAAATCCACTTTTGCAGGAATATCATCACAAAATAAATCAAAGTGTTCTAATCCAGAAGTTCTGGCTTTAGACTCAGTCCCTACAACATGATGCCCCATAGACTTAAGTGTGTGAAACGCCGCACTTCCTACCAATCCCGACGCCCCGATAATTAAAAATTTCATAATCTCACTAATCCCAACAACATCACAAAACTCTCTTCTTCAAATCGCCCATAAATCGTTGCACCAAAAGCATATCCTTCTCCTCCGGCGCCCAAACTGGAAACACCGTCTCATCCCGATTAAACGGCCCCTTCGTCGTCTCATGAAACACAATAATTGGTGAAGTAATTAGCAGCGTATGATAATAATCCTCATCAAGTCGATAATAAAACTGCTTCCCTGAAGCATAATCTCCTAACTCTATCATCCGAACAACACTCCCTGCCTCATCAAAAAGAACCAAGATCGCACATCCTTCAATGACATGAAACGATTCCGACTTTTGAATATGCTTATGCGGCCGCACATACGTGCCTTGTGTATGCACAATCATCATCTCATGCACAGAACTAGTGACATCGTTATGTGTACAAATTCTCACGCGCTGTCTCTCATTCTTAAGTCCTTTAACTTTCATCTGCGCAATAGCTTCTTTATCCAATGAAACCATCGAACCAACTTTATAATACACCTCATCAGAAAACTCTTTCAGCGGATGAATATCAGTATACAGAGAATAAATTCCCAGAGGACAAAAAGAACGAAATACCACTTTTGGAAAACGCGATGCAATCTTCGCCTCAACAGAAGGATTCACCCCAAGCACACACAACTCACCATTCTTTAAAGTATCCGAACCGCAAATAGGCACTCGCGATCCCGGCATAAACAACCCTCTCTTGTGAGCATTATCATCAATAACCCGAGAAACTGGCAGTTCAAAAATATTGATCATATTTGCCGCGCAATGTCCTGCCCCAAAAACACTCATCGTTTTTCCCGCAAAAAAAAACTGTAAACTCTTTTTAAATTCAGCAAACGAACGACAGAATATTTGTGCTCTTTTAATTTCATCAGCAGCCACGCTGGAAAAAAATAAACTGCCATCCGGTATAACCTTTTCCTCATTCAATCGAACAATCGCCATCATTGGCCCCTCAATCGCTGAAGAAACAACCTCAAACATCTTAATAGAAAAACCATGCATCAATACACAATTCTTAAACGTCTCTGGCGTAAAATAAATCGTATGCTCTTCCCAAATCGTCGAATAATCCAATAACTCTAATTGCCGTGAACAATCAGGAACTTCCAAAATCATATGCCCTTCCGGCTTGAGCAACTCTTTCAATACCAACAGAAATTGCCCAACATCATACACATGCTCTAAAATATGCCGAACAATCAACGCATCTGCTTTCCCATATTTTTGAGCAATCTCCCGAGCTCGTACAACTGTTAACTGCCGCTGAATTGATTCCACTCCCGCACCTGGCTCCGTAATTGCAAGATCAGAAAATAAACCCAATCGCCGCGTTACAAAACCTCTCTTCTCCAATCGACTCAGCGTTGAATCATCTTTAAAACTAACTCCTAACACAAACCCTCCCGCAGGCAACATCGCACTAAACTTCTCTGCCAGCACATCCAAATGTCCTTCCGGCTCATTATATGTAATCCAATTCACTTTTGGCACAAGCTCCTCTTGAGGAAATGGATCAACAAGCTGCAACACCCCGCATTGTTGACAAACCCCCATCTTCAGAGGATGTTTATATTCCGAATCTGACGCCGAAACCAAAAATCTATTAACCACAGGCTGTAACCCAAAATCCAACTGTAAAAGTACTGGTCCACGACAAACAATACAATTCCCTAGCATCAAACCCCTCCTCTTTGGACGATACCTTCTTGACTAACAACAATCTGACTAACATCAATCATCTTCTGCACTCCTTCAGATAAAGAAGTAAATCGAAATCCCGGCAACAGCTCTAATAATTGTCTATTATCAAAATAATGATTCACTTGCGGTTGTGTTCGCTCTTTCGATCTCAAACGTAAAGATTGTTTGGTCTTCTCTTCAATACACTTCAAAATCTCCTGATAACTATAACTTTGACCAGACGCAACATTCAACACCCCTTGATATTCTGAAAACAACATCTTCTCAACCACCGCAACTAAATCATCCACAAAAATAAATTCTCGCATCTCACTCCCATCCCCCCACAGCACAATCTCCCCATTCACAAACGCACTCTGCACAAAACCAGATGGACCATACGCCGCCATATCTCCAGGACCATAAATAACAGGAGGCCGAAGTATCACAAGCCCTTGGGAAACCGTTTTTCGCAATATATTCTCCGACGCAAACTTCGCTGCGCCATAAAACGTCTGCGGCTGAATCATCGTATTTTCTGTAATAGAATCATATTGCACACTCTCCCCATACACCGCCGCCGAACTAAAATAAATGAAGCGCCCCACTGGACATTTCGCCAAAACACGGCACACATTGCCAACCATTATCAAATTCTTCTCAAAATTCTCAAGTGAATCACCCAACTGTTTTTTCACCGCCGCACACATAATAACCGCTGTTTCTAAATCAAAAAAATCTTCTAAAAAACCTGCATCCTCAACTAAATTAAAATCAGGAAATGATTTTCCTACAATCTCAACGGATGAATAGTTACCAAAAAAAAATTTCTCAATACGCGAACCAATAAATCCCGTATGTCCTAAAATAACAATTCTCTTAATCATATTTTCTCTTAATTACATTACTTCTTAATGATATTTGATTTCAATCCTGATTCATCTTAATAACACAACGCAAAACATCACCAGTTCGCAAGAGAGCAATCGCCTCATTTATCTGATCTAACGTAAAAGTATGCGTAACCATCTTCTCCAACCCCAACTTCCCCGCAGTATGTAACCTAACCAGCCTTGGAATATCATACTGCGGATGCGTATCTCCTCCATGCGATCCCGTAATACGCTTCGTAAAATGCAATGGAAACGAATCAATACTAATTTTCTCACCTGCTCGAGGCACTCCCACAAAAATCGTACGTCCCTCTTTACTGGTCAACTCATACGCCAATTCCCGAACTATTTTAATTCCGGTCGTATCCACCACCACATCCGCACCACCAGGAAGTATACTCAACACCCGTGCCGTCACATCCTCACTACGAGAATTAATCGTCACCATTGCACCAAACGATTTGGACTGCTCTAATTTAAAATCATTGATATCAATCATAATAATCGGACAAGCTGATGTCATTGACGCCGCTTGCGCAATCGCACTCCCAACGCCACCTGAACCAAAAATAACAATAGATTCACCGCACTTCAACCCCGCATCATTATGAATAACGCCAAACGCCGTCGTCACCGCACAGCCAAATAACGGCGCCAGCTTCATATCAAAATCAGAAGGAATTTTCGTAATGCGATTCTCGGAAACCACTGCAAACTCATTAAACGTTGTCACCCATCCCGCATTCACTTTGTTACCTTTCCATAAATAAGTGGGTGTTGCTGATTTAATTCCTGCTCCCTCTCGCCAGTGTAATACTACATGATCCCCCTCTTTAACCGTAGAAACTCCCGCTCCAATTCTGTGCACAATTCCCGATCCTTCGTGCCCCAGCAAATGCGGAAGAAACTTATCTGGACCTTTCACACCCTCCATCTCATTCAACTGCGCCCCGCAAATACCCGTATAATAAATCTTCACCAGCACCTGACCATACTCTAATACAGAAGGTAATTCAATCTCATCCACCACAAGTGGTTTATTGAGTTCAACTAAAATTGCTGCTTTCATAATAATTCTCCCCTCTCTTTAAACAATCAAAATAACTCTTCTGAACCTCACTCAAAATAAATAAACTCATAATCACCCGTATATCCAAAGTGCCCAAACAACCACTCCCACTCCTCTTTGGAAAAAAATGCCTGACAGGTCAACGCCCAGCATTGCACATTAAACAACTCTAAATCAGTACGATAACTCTCTACACAAAGATATTTATTTTTTCCAACACGTTCCATCTCCTGCAGTGCCAATTGTAAATCCCAAATCTTCAAATTATGCAATGTTGTAATACTAATCACCAAATCAAACTCTTTATCAGCAAAAGGATATTTATCTTGTGCGCGATGAATAAACAAATTTCCTCGAACTGGTTCTGGTGCATCATCTATTCCATGTTTAGAAATATCAGATCCCACAATCGTTGCATCTGGTAATAACTTCTTCAACTCATACAACAAAAACGCCTTGCCGCATCCCACATCCAAAATTCTCGCATGTTGCGGTAATTTATAGTGCTCAATCATTGCTTTAGCCACAACCGACCAGCGACCATCATACCTATAGCCGCCATATCCATACGATCGATTACCATCCCAGTAATCAAACCCGTACTGCTTTGCAACCCCCATACACTCCACTTTGCGATCAACCATTCGAGCAATATAATCTCTCGACGTTTTCTTATGCAATGGATTGACAAAATTAAGTAATTGTAACATAGTTATAACACCCCTTTTCCACCCCAAATAAGCATATATAAATGTTATGCAATCTAGATGACAAGAAGAGAAATGAGAGCATAAAAAAGAGAAATCATCCCACACTTCCATAACGTTTATAAAAATTATATCAAAAAAAGAAACATGCAACCAAAAAAGATACTCGAAATAATCTTCATACTTCTTCTCCTCAGTCTATCCCTCTTCATCTTAACCCCTCGACACTGGGAACCTAGCGTAGAAAGCTGGAATAAATGGGCTGCCGCAAGAATTCTCAAAGAGACAGGTGAATTTCCCAGCTACACCATGGGGCCGCTCTACGTAACCTACCTTATCCCTTTCTCACTAATTAAGTTCCCCCTATCCATCATGGTAGAATACTGGATAACCCATCTTTTCGTGTATATAGCCATCTACCTCCTCCTCAAAAACTATATGCGCAAATCATATGCCTTGCTCTTAACTATTGCCTGGATTCCCCATTTAGCCACCATCGAACCCAGTGGCGCACTCTGGGGCGTAGGATTTGTCTGCTTATATTTCATACCTACAAAAAACAGCTGGCGGAATCAAGGATATTTACCGCCAACGTTGCTCTCCGCTGCCCTTTGTCATACAGTATATCTCTTATTTCTCATAGGACATATTATCGGAACGTATATAGAAAAAAGACAGGTCCCTAATTCTCCTGCACCCAACAGCCTTACAAAATCTTTCCAATATAAAGCAGTTATGGCCTTCCAATTAATTCTCCTCCTGCTGCCCCTACTTATGATTATAACTCCCGTCACGAGACCAGACCATAACCATATGCTCATCAATCCCACCTACGCCCCCATCCCCCTCAACAGTCCTCTAGACATGGCATTTTTTCAACTGGGAACTGAACGCTATGTCCGAAGAACGTTTCCCGAATCAGAATGGGTCTACCAAGATTGGTATCTTGCAGCTCCCAAAGCTTATAACGGAGCAACAACTACAATTCAAGCAATCCTAAAAAGTCCTGAAACCGTTTTTAGAAATCTCATCACCAACCTCGGCTCCGGATTACAAGTTCCCGGATTTTTAGTAAGTGGCGCTTATCTTGGACCTATAAGTTTATTATTCTTTCTCTTTCCCCTTTTTGGTTTTATTGGTTTGATAGAAAAATTAAAGCAAGACCAAAATTATTCACACTTATTATCCATACTTATTGGAACCGCTAGCGCCCTAGGTGTTCTAACACTCACCACATTTAACCATTCTCGCTATCTTGTGACGTTACTACCAATAGCTTTTCTCATGCTAATCTATACTCCTAGCGGTTTCAGTATTGTGACACAGTATTGGATAAAAAAAAGAATGAGAAATACAGAAAAAATAAATACAGGAAAAAAATCAACAGAACAGAACCATAACTTTAATTTCAAAATGATAGGAATAGGACTTCTCTCTATACTATTAGGAATATTTGCTACACCCCACCTCATTAACAACATAATATTACCCCAAAAAGAATTGCCCTCATTCATCCTCAGACAAATTTTCTTAATAGACATACTATTGATCATGATAGGCATAATCGTGATAATATTTAATAAAAAAATAAAAATACATCTCAAAAAAACAAATACAAAAATAAAAGATAAACAAGAACATATTCTCACCAAAACACAAAAAATCTCCCAAAGAGGAATACCTTTTGTTGTACTCCTCAGCACTCTATTATTAATATCAACAATACAATATCCTTCTGGAACCGTAAACCAATTCAAAGCAATATCCCAGAACCAAGCTTTTTTATCTGGACAAGAACCAATGAGCATGGTTGATGCCTACCCTCAATTAACGAAATATTTGCAGGAAAATAGCAAAGTCTTGGCACGTGAAAATACCTGGATTATGGCGTTTACCAATGTTAAACTAGAAAACATATACCAAATATGGGGTTTACCCCCTTTTATCGATCCCTCTGGAGAAACAGAGAAAAAATTAAGTCGTCTTGATATAATATTAGTAAGCTCCCAGCTAGAAAGTGATAAACCCAGCTTAGGAACAGAAAGTTACCCCCGCTATATTTATCATATCAAACCATTCCTAGAAAATAAATCAAAATCAAAAGAATGGACATCAGACACTATAGAGAATTATGGTGAAATATATCAAAAAAAACGCCCTCAGAACCCAGAATCTAGTTGAGTAAAGTTCTTAAACCCCCCTCCACGATAAAAAGAAGCTAAAAGTTAAAGATAAGAAATAAAAAAGCAAATTCGAATCTATAAAAAATAAGATAAATATCCTAAAAAAGTGTGGTTTACTCAAGATGGAACAATATATCAAAAAAATTCAAGCAACCTACGATCTCAAATCAATTGACGCGCTTCTCAATGAACTAAAAGACCTCAACGTTCTCATCATTGGCGACACCATTCTTGACCAATACACATTTGTCAAACTCAAAGGTCGTGCCATAAAAGATCCTATCCTTTCTACCGAATTCAAAGAACAAGAAACCTATGCAGGCGGCATTCTTGCTATTGCCAATCACGTCAGCAGTTTTGTCAAAAACATCAAACTTGTAACCCTTCTAGGAGAACAAGAGACCCAGCTCGACCTTGTCACCAAACATCTTGCCAAAAATATTGAGCTCAAACACTTCATCAAAAAAGACTCACCCACCATTGTCAAACGCCGCTACGTTGATGCGTACAAAAAATCCAAACTCTTTAAAATTGAATACATGAATGATTACCCCATTAAACCAGAACTCGCCCAAGAAATCACCTCATTTCTTAACCAAGAACTTCCAAAATATGACCTCATCATTGTTGCCGATTTCGGCCACGGCTTCCTCAACGACTCTCTACGTCGAACCATTGAAGACAAAGCAAAATTTCTCGCATTAAACGTCCAATCTAATAGTTCAAATATGGGTTTCAACTACTTCACTAATTACAACAAATATGATTTCATCACCATGGATGAATCAGAACTGCGCCTGCCTTTCTCTAAACGCTTTGAGAACACCCAACAATGTATAGAAGAAGTGCACCAAAAAATAAATAAGAAAAGTATGCTCGTAACCCTTGGAAAAGAAGGCAGTGCTTTTATCCAAAATAGTATTCTCACTAAAGCCCCTATCCTCTCCACTTCGGTGAAAGATACAATAGGTGCAGGAGACGCTGTCTTTTCCATAACTTCTCTCTTATCATATCTCAAAGCTGATACTCAACTCATTCCATTCATCGGCAACTGTGCCGGTGCTCTCGCTGTCAATATCATGGGAAACAAAGAAAGTATAACAAAAGAATCACTCCTCAATTTCATCAAAGATATATACAAAGTAGAGATCAAAAATTATCTCACATCGGTCAATGATACGCTCAACAACATCAACATCGAACATATCGATCAATTCGTTCGCCTGCTTCTGGAAACCTATCATAACGAACGTAACATCTACGTCTTTGGCAACGGAGGAAGTGCTGCAACTGCTTCACACTTCTGCGGAGATTTGATCAAAGGCGTATCCTACGGTTTAGACAAACGCTTCAAAGCCACTTGTTTAAGTGACAATCTCCCCGCATTAATGGCCATTGCCAATGACATCTCCTACGATGATATTTTTATCGAACAACTCAAAAATTTCCTCAAAAAAGACGACCTCGTCATCGGCATCTCCGGTAGCGGAAATTCCGCCAACGTCGTCAAAGCCATGGACTACGCTAACAGTATGGGTGCCAAAACCATCGCCATCTGCGGCTATAAAGGAGGAAAAATCAAAGACATAGCTCATCTCTCCATCCATGCAACAATCAACGACATGGAAGTCGCAGAGGACATCCATCATCTCGTCTTAAACCACTGCGTCAAACGTCTCGTTACAAATGCATTAAATAATAGTAGCAATGTCGGTGAAACCTATGCCAAAAGAGTTGCGTAAACCGTTCTATCTACATTAAACAATTACAATAATTTCAACAACTCTCGATGATCACTCATTCGTGTAATCGTATCAGGAATTCTTGACTCTACTGCACACACTCCATCCCAAAAATAGACAAACTCTTTTACTGCTGCATATTGCGCACATTGATAATCCGCAAACCCATCACCAATATATATCGTATCAGTTGCATCAGCATCCACCATACTCAATGCCATAAGCAACGGCTCCGCCGCAGGCTTACCTTCATTAAACATCTCCTGCCATGCCACTTTCCCATTCAAATAATCCAACACACTAGATATTTCAGAATTTTTATTTCGTTGCAACACCTCCACATTTTCTTTGCGAGCAGATGTACATATTCCCAGCTTTAAATCATATCTCCGTAACGTTTCAAATGTCTCCATAAACCCAGGTAAAAAATCGATTGTACTACTTTCAATTATTTCCATAAAATACCTAAACTTTCTCTCAGCTACCTCCGCAATAATATCATAACGATCTTGAGGCAACATATTTTCTAACGTCTTCTTACTACTAATCCCTTTAGATGCCAAATACAACTCGTCTCCCGAAAAACCTAGATTAAATCGAATAGACGTCAATTCCCATGCTTCTTGATGTAATCGTTCTGTATTAATAATTGTCCCATCTAAGTCATAAATAACCGC
This sequence comes from archaeon, assembly GCA_023259115.1. Lineage (GTDB taxonomy): Archaea > Nanobdellota > Nanobdellia > Woesearchaeales > GW2011-AR9 > JACPNA01. Next base: position 89,670 of record JAHFQW010000002.1, on the reverse strand, counting down.
TTTAATATTATTTAACAATGCCATAAACTTCCACTCTCAAAACCTTTTAAAAATACGATGAAAAAGTAGTTCTAGAGATGTAATCTTTAAAAAATCCAACATATGATCATTGGCAGCAATTTACCGCTGCATTTCTCAATGTTTCTGGTCCTTGCTATAAACACTTGCATCTTCAAGCCAACTCCTTCTTCATCTCCTCAAACGTCTTCCCCTTCACATCAATAAACAACGCATGCAAATTCACCGCAAGTCCCTCATCTTCGCTCTGGTCCCCAAATACAACAACAGAACTAAACTCCTCTCGTCTACGACCCAACTCTTGCAGCGCATCCAAAACCATGCCCACCCCCGGCTTGCGGGAAGTTTCATCTTTCACAAATGCAGGTATAAAATCAATCTTGCCTCTCATCTCCTCTGCATATCGTGTATCAACATCAGGAGAGTATTTCCAACTCTGAATCGTAACCCCTTGCTTTTTCAACAATCCATCTAAATATTGATGAATCTCCTCTACACGTGAACAATCATAAAGCCCTCGCGCCACTCCCGCCTGATTTGACGCAACAATCACCGTGGCATTATATTTTGTCTGCAAATACGTAACCGCACTCACAACCGGCATAATCAACTGCAGCTCCTCACGCCAATTCTCTTGCTTTCCAAAAAAATCGCAAGAATGTTCAATCAACGTTCCATCACGATCTAACACCACAAGCACCTCTTTCCGATCCAATTCATTTTTGATATACGAAATAATCTCTGATGTCGACAACTTCACATCCGTTGTATACTTCATCTCCCCCCCCACTCGACTAATCGCTTCTCGCTCCAACGTAATCCCCGGCGTACTCTTCCCCATAAAATCAGGCCCTTTGATATAAAATGACGGCTTCAATAATTCAATCACATCCACCGCTCTCGCAAAATCCGTAATCACCACATAATCCACACTGGATAATGCCGCAATACTATACGCTCGCAACTGCTCAGAAAACACCGGCCGTCCATCCCCTTTGCGGCCCGCAACAAACTTATCTGACGTCACCGACACAACCAGCACATCACAAAATTGATGAGCCGACTCAAAATGTTTAATATGCCCAGGATGTAACAAATCAAACCCTCCATGACATAACCCAATAGTCTTATTCTTCTCTTTCAACTCCGGAATTATCCCACATAACATATTCAAATCAACAACTTTCCTAGAAAAAAATTCTGATACAGGAGCAACAATCATCAAATAAAACCCTAGAAGCCTCTTTAAAAACCTTATGCTCAACCGTTACACTTCCCCATATTTTCTTCTGGTGTATCTTTTTCTTATTTCAAATCTATCTCTCAGTTTAAGAACATTTAAATCCCCCTCCTCTACAAATACCCAAATGAACATCGCCCTCTGCTCTTCCGGCTCATTGCACAACAAAAAAGAATCCGCCCGAATCACCATCACCGCTATTGCCAACGAGCTCCAAAACCAAGGCCATCATGTGGTCATCATCACCGAACGCACCCCCACAACAAATAAAATCGAACAACAAAACAACATCACCATCTATCGTCCCTATCGTTCTTTCCCTGGCAGTAAAATTTTCACCTATGCCCTTGCCATAAAAAAAATACAAACACAACAAAATCTCAAATTTGACATCATTCACGGTTTTAGCGCCGTCCCTCTCTTCTCAATTAGTCTCTACCTCACCAAACTCTTCACCAAAAACGCCAAAATCATTCACACCCTAAAATCCTACTCCAAAAGTAAAATAAGCACTTCTGGAACCTTCCTACTCAACTTAATGGATATCATCACCGTTCCAACAATAATCTACAAAAATAAATTACACAACATAAACCTCGAAAAAATCCGCCTCATCCACTCCCCCATTGACACCAACAAATTCCACCCTCAATCAAAATCCTCACTAAAAAAAAAATACCACTACCAAAACCAAAAAATCCTCTTCTACTATGGTGGCATGTGGGAAAATAAAGGTATACATAATCTCATACAAGCCATGCCCACCATTCTCAAAACCCATCCCAACACCAAACTCCTCATCGCTCCACGCTACCGCAATATTCCAAGCCAACAACAACTTGTCAAAAGCCTCAACCTCAACCAACACATCGAATTTCTCTTCCAGGATATTCCCATCCAAGACTACGTTGCCATGTCAGATATAATCCCTCTTCCGTATATCAACCTCATCGGAACCGAAGGCAACCCCTCCTGCCTCCTAGAAGCCATGGCCTGTAAAACTCACGTGGTCACATCCGATCTTCCCGAACTGCGTGAAATTGCCAATGATCTCATTTACTTCACCCAACCAAACAATATTCCTAATTTAGCAGAATCCATCAACACAACCCTCACAACACCTAACCAAAACATGATAGACGCAGCATATCACAAAAGCCGAGAATTTGCCACACCCAAAATCGCCCAAGAATTCCTCAAAATATATCAATAAGAAGTAAAAAATAGAACCTAAAAATTAATCAAACTTCTCTAAAGACATCAACATTATCGCTTCTTTCTCCTCCAAAAACTATCACTATATTCAGGCATAATACCAATCTTCTGTGCCGATGCCGAAATATCAACCAATGTAAAATTCGTTAATCCTTGTTTATAATGCTCAAGTGTCGTACGCTCTAAAACACCCTGCCTTCCTTTAACTCTAGACACACCTTTGCCTTTCATCTTCTCTTGCAAAAATACATGCCCCGCACATCCGTTCACAATAGATAAATAATTAAGCACAATTTCCGGTTCCATTTCCTGAAAACTCGCCGCATTCCAGAACAAATCAACATTCATCGCTCTAATCAGAGGAAATTTAGCCGTCCCCATAATATAAATTTTCCCCGTTTCCGGCACAATCTTCTCAAATTCTCTTGTATCCCTAAAAGAAACCACATCCCCAGGAAACACCATTTTTAAGTATTGTTCGCACACATACAACTGTGGTAGAATATCAAATAACACAAAACTCATTTTGGGATACAATTTTTTAAGCACCTCAATTTGTTTCCCCGAACCGCATCCTAATTCCACCATCACTTTCACTTTCTTAAAATCAATAAAATTACAGCAATAAACATACCTCAAATAATAACTCAATATTGAAGGAGTATAATACCTCCCTTCAACTTCTAAAATGTCCTCTGGATTTCCAAAAAGTGACACAGAAAACGCTTCAGGTAACTTGGCCCCTGCTTTTTTTCCTAATGATATGGCATAATCATACATCGCTTTTTTTAAATCATAAAGTGCAATACCATACCTCTCTTGATTTCCCACAAAACCGTTAAACCTATTATTCATCCACTTTAAAACCCAAGGATACACAGGAATTTTTCGAGTATATTGATTATTCAACCAAGGCTTAGCATACAAATCAATAGAACGTGGCATTAAATCCGTCGCCCCAAAACTAGAGAGAACCGAATTTTCCCGCCGACGAAAATCATGTAATCCCAATTTAAGTAATTCAGGAAGAAATAAACCTTTATACACTGCCCAATAATTTGTTGGTTGATATAACTGCGGACCTCTTTTACAATCATCAAGCATTAAACGTAACAAATCCATATCATCCTGAACTTGTAACACTTCTGTTTGTAACCCAATCCCCACTTCTAATTTAATAGCCATAACCTTCATTTTTTGAGACATATATTTAAACATTTGCCCTCTCAAAAACAACTAACCAAACCATAATACACAGCACAGAACCAAAACTTCCTCAATACCACTCCCGCAATAGATAGGTAAACACAAACACCACAACCCTCTCCCTATCTTCTTTCTCACTCTGTGTCATAAACCGCAAATCATACTCAAACCGATCAAACAACGCAAGTTGCCTCTGTAGTTCTGGTATCGGTTCTCGCGGTCGTCGTACATGCAACACCTCCGCCGTATTATACAAATAAATTTTCAGATTTGGTCTAGGAAAGCACCAATATAGAACCTTCTTCAACACAAGTGGCACATGCCTCATCAACATGATATCTGTGCCATAACGATCTGTAATCACAATTCTTCTGCCCATCCGTGAGGGTAGGATATAAAACACATACCGTAAATACAAATCCATTGCAAACACTGGCGCCATCAATGTGTACAATACCCGACGCATCAGCGAAACCTCTCCCACAAACACTCTCTCTTCCAGCTTCTCTATCTTCCCCGCAGAACGAACTCTGCGTTCATCTCGCTTCATCTCCGCCCACTTGTAATGTCGACCCAACCAACTCATTGGCAAAAAATGTCCTTTCCCTCTGCCTGTATACACCACGCGAACCTCCCTCCCCTGCCTCTCCAAATACTCATTAATATATCCAACCATAGACGATTTCCCCGCCCCATCTGGTCCCACAATGCTAATCAATGGTGCAAGCCTCAATGGTTTCTTCCAATCAACCCAACGAAAAAATAACACGCCAAACGTAAAAAATCGTCTTGGTTTTCTCACCAAAAACAACAACACTAACGGCAAAATAGCAGCCTCAGAACACTGTCCATTACGTGCCAGTAAAAATAACTCATTCCCCCTCTTCTTACCAAATATGCCAGACAACCCTGCAATAACTTTCTTCTCATCCACCACAAGTTCTCGCAACAATCGTTGATACTTCTCTTTAAAATACCGCTTCCCCAAAATAGAATGTGCCACCAGCATCACAAACGTATCATTATCTGATAACGTATAAAAAAAATGCTTCTTCATCCGACGTGCCAACACACTTTCATCTAAATAGCGCATATCATTCCAATACACGCCACCCACTTGCACATCAAAACTCACCATCTCTAAATTAACCAACTTAAAAAAAGCTCGATGTTTCAATGAAAACTGCTGCCTGCGCTCCACAAATCCGCATGCTAAAAAAATACGCTGCGCCTCAGCAAAACTCTTCACAGAAATAACTATATCCAAACTCTCTTTAGGTATTTTCTCATCCACTACAAAATCATAATTGCGCAGCAAACAATACTCTACTCCAACTGTATCAAACTGTACTAATATATCACGAATAAATGTAATGTGCGGTTTCATATGTATCAAACTTTAAAATTCATCTAAAGATAGGCCTAATTTTCAAACGTCCCAATCAAATTAAATGCCCTCTCCCCCTATATCTGCTGCTCTCAATCCCTTTTTTCTCTCATATTTAAAAAATAATATGCAGAGATAAATCAAAATCATAATATACAATAAAAGATACGACTCATCCGGCCAGAACAACCCCAGAGAAAACTTCATATTGGA
>JAHFQW010000002.1:72150-84291 GCA_023259115.1 archaeon | reverse complement strand
AATGTACCATAGACTAGCACTTCCCCATATTTTGGCGGTTCATATCTCACAGAAGAATACACCCTAACCAATCGATGATTATAACGCATCTGAAATCCTCCCTCAAACAATCCATCATAAATCCCCATCAGTGTTTTATTATCGCCATGTGCCATTCCTGGATCATTCAAAAACTCCTCTGCCGAATAACCCCCACTGCTATCCACAACGTAATAATAACTCATCGTAAGAACAAACAGCAGTAAAATAAACAAATATCCCATTACAAAATATCTCCTCTGTCTCATTGGATCATTTCTCCTATCCTCCTAGAATCATTCTCTCCAGCCATTTAATTTCTCACCATTTAATTCCTCACCAATCTGGCATAGTATTTAATTTCTTTCAAATCAAGCACCCCAAATAGATAAGCTAACCCCAAATATAACCCCAAACTAAGAGGCACAATAATAAACACACTCAACCACACAGGCAGAATAAACATCTCTCGCATCGTCATCGCACTTACCCAAAACACCACACCCAATCCAGTTAGTATCAACCAATCACGCACAGGAAATCGTATCGAAAAAATCTTTGTAACTTCTCTCGTTGATGCCCAAAGCACAAACAAATAACCCACAAACGTCGCCCACGCCGCCCCCACAATCCCATATCGAGGAATAAGCAGTAAATTCAATCCTCCATTAATCAACGCAGAAATTAATATAATTTTTGTCACCTGCCTAGGCTTCCCTGTAGCCGTAATAGTCATATTATTAATCGATGCCACAGTATAAAAAAGTACACCTATCAACAAAATTTGAAACGCCATCGTACCCGAAACATACGCCTCTCCAAAAAATAACCGTAAAAAATCATACCCAAATACCAAAAACGATAAGAGTACTGGTAAAATAACCAAAAAAGTATACCGATGCGCTAATTTTAATCCCTCTTTCAACCTTCGTAAATCATTCTTAGCCCTCAGCTCTGCAACCAGAGGAAACAGCACTGAATTGAGAGAAGAACTAAAAAAGAGAAAAACCATCGCGGTAGGCAAAACAACATTATAGACCCCAACTTCTGCCAAACTTCTAAAATACGTCAAAAAAAGTGTATCAACATACGCAATCACACTTCCACCAACCGATGAGAAAAATATCGGTATTGCAAACACGGAAATCTGCCGAAAAATTTTTCCCTCGCGCAACACGTTATACTTAAAAAAAGCAAAACTGCGAAACAGAGGCAACGCATACAATAAAAATAATATCGGCCCAACGAACACATACGCCCACACCACACTCCACACTCCCAAACCAAAATAAAACCCTACCCCAACAATCATTAACACCACAATATTCTTCGCAAAATCAATTGAAGAATACAATACTGACTTCTGAAACGCCTGAAAAATATTTTTCAGCACTAAAAAAAGCAAGCTAGATACTACATACCAACACATCACTTTCAGCAAAAATACAGCCTGCGGATTCTTAAAATAATGCTCTCCCAACCATGGCGCCGCCAAAAAGAACACCACCCCAAATAAAAGAGAAATAACAAATTGCACACTATACGTCCACACAATTGCCGTCTTAATTTCATCATATTTCTTCGCAACCAAAAAATCTGTAATATGTTTAACTAAAGAAACATCAAATCCCCAATCTCGAAAAAACAAAAAGAAAATCACAAACGTAAATACTGCCGTAAATAAACCATACTGTTCCGGCCCTAACCCCCGCGCCAGCACCACTCTTGTACCATACGCCACAACTGACGCAAGAACGCTAAATACCAACAAAAGACCAGATCTACGTACTACTTTTCGTGTATAACTCATAAAACCAACACAAAAAACACGCTTTTTAAATATAATGGTTCACTATTCTTAGTTTCCTAAACCATACAGAATCCTAATTGGCATCTCAGAAATAAACGTATTCCCTAAAACTCATCTATTCCTCTCAAACTCCACAAAAAACTCCTCAAACTTCGCCACAATATAATCCAACTCCGCCTGCGTCAAATCCGGATGACAGCCAATATAAAACCCATTAGTATTAATCCACTTTGCCACCGGAAATTTCTCTTCAACATCTTGCCCATACATTTCTTTGTAGAACGGCTGATTCAAAAGTGGCAGCATATAGCGCGTCTCAATATTATTCTCTTCCAAAAACAACGTTAACCTCTCTCTCTTCAATCGTACATCCTTCACCACAATCGGAAACATCATAAATGAATGCTCCGCCCCCTCCATTGTCGCAGGCAACTGAATATACTTCTCCCATCGAGATAACTTCTCCAACAGAAACCGTGCAAACCCTCGCCGTATCGGAATATTTCTATCAATATCCTCAACTTGAGCCAATCCGATTGCCGCCTCCATTTCCGTTGCCCGATAACTATACCCCATACGGATAAAATTAAACCGCCGCTCCATAATCATCCCTAATTTCCCAGCATCATCCGTCTTATCATCATCAATTGACATATAGATAGAATCTCTGCCATGATTTGCCAAACTGCGCAAAAGTATTCCCATCTCCTCATCTTTAGTCATCGCAAGCCCACCCACACCTGTACAAATAACGTGGCACGCATACGTTGAAAAACACGACACATCACCAAAACTCCCCGTAGAACGTCCTTTATATTTAGCAAACATCGTCTCACAACTATCCTCAATAATGCGCAAATTATATTTGCGTGCAATTTCCAGAATCACATCCATCTCCGCCGTCTGCCCAAACAAATGGACCACCATAATCCCTCGCGTTCTTGGCGTAATTGCTCTCTCAATAAGTGTAGGATCAATATTATAATATCGCGAATCCACATCCACAAACACCGGTTTCAAATTCGCCTGTAAAATAACATTTGATGAAGCCACAAAAGTAACCGCCGGACAAATAATCTCATCTCCATCCTGCCAACCATATTTCTCCCGCAGCGCCATCACCGCAATCTGTAATGCCGAAGTTCCCGAATTCACAAACACGGCCACTTTGCAATCATGCGCCTGCGCCATCACTTTTTCAAATCGTTGCGAAAACGGCCCATACGATAACCTATTTGTACGCAAAACTTCCTCAACATAACGCTTTGACTTCTCAGAAAGATTAACCGCTCCCACACCCAATTGATATGTAATTTTTTCCATAAAAAATCCCTCATTAAATAATTTTCACTCTCTAAATATTCTTCATTCTTTAAATATTTTTCACCCTCTCCAGTTCATACATTTAAACTCATCGCACTGCTGCCACTGCCTCATGAATTGTCTTAATCATATAATCCATCTGCTCACGTGTCAGCGTTGGATGACACCCCACATAAAACCCATTCTTACCAATATATGTCGCATGCGGATACATCCTCGCCGAATCAAGTACGCCAAACATTTTTTGATAATACGGCTGATCACACATCGCCATAAACATGGTGCGATTCTCAACGCCCTGCTTCTCTAAATACTCACGAATCCGAACACACATACCCGGCTTCTTCAACACAATCGGAAAACTCACATAATTCATAAACTCCAACTCATACTCCTGTGGCAGCTGCAATTCAGGGATATCAGATAATCGCTCAATCATCTCACGCGCATTCGCCCGCCGCTTTGCAATAAACCCCTCAAGCTTCTTGAGCTGTGCTAGTCCCAACGCCGCTTGCAGATTCGTAAACTTATAATTGTGTCCAAACTCAGTATAACAATAGTCCGTTCGCTCCGGACTTCGTCCATAATTACGAATAATCACCGCTCTTCGTGCAATCTCCGCATTATTTGTTGCAATAAATCCACCTTCACCCGTTGTGATCAACTTAATCACATTAAGAGAAAAACAACCCACATCCCCAAACGTTCCCGTCAACTTACCATTCCACTTTGTCCCCATACTCTGTGCACAATCCTCAACCACTGGCAAGTTATGTTTACGTGCAATAGCCATCACTTTATCCATATTACATGGTCTGCCATAAATATGAACCGGCATAATCGCCGCCGTCTCGGATGTAATATGCTTCTCAATTTGATTAGCATCTAGATTATAATTAATGGGAGAAACATCAACTAACACCGGTTTGTTTCCTGCATGAATTATCCCATTTGCCGATGGCGCGCAGCTCGTCGTTGTCGTAATAACTTCCTTCTTCTCAATTCCCATCGCTCGAAACGCCACCTCAATTGCCGCCGTACCAGAATTGACAGTTACCACATACTTCACACCTAAATATTGCGCCAGTGCCTGCTCAAATTCATCTAATTCTTTCCCGCGAGAAACTCGTCCTTCACGCACTACTCGCGCCACATTATTTACTTCTTCCTCATCAAAACTAGGCTCTCCAACTTGTATATACATAACAAAAGCATACTAAATCCCCCTATTTAAAGATTGTGTAGAACAAAATCATCAATTCAATTAACCACCCTAATCTGAGTATGTATTAAGTTTACCTAAAAAAGTACTGGCTTGGCCAAGATGTCTGCCGCACTACGCTACTCGTCAGACAAGATTAAAACGCAAAAATAATCAAGAGACACTACAAAGAACGACGGATACAATGGCTAATTTTTGCTGTGACTTGCAAGAGCTCGCAACGCTCTTGCTTGCTCAAGTACCAGACGGCCTGCCAGCACTTTTTGTGACCAGACTTAATACATACTAATCTCAACAAAGTTTATATATTAATCCCTCTAAAAACTAAAAATGTCAGACCTATCCACATCACAAAAAATCCTCCTCTACTGCTTCTATGCTCTCTTGGTTCTCATGGTCATCTTTTCTATCTTATCGCTCAAAAACACCGGCACTGAAAGCTACCAGAAATGTATCCAACAAAAATGTGATGCCAAAGGCCAAGCCTTCTGCACCAAACAACGTGAAATCAGCAACTGCTGTGAGGGTACAGGAGGAAAGCTCGCCATGACCAGTAATAATCAACTGACTTGTGTGTTCTAAAGATATGACTTTAGAAGAAACTGACAAAGAAAATTGTAAAGAAGATATCTCTAAGATGTTAAGTATGATTATTGATAAAGTAAAGACATACGGGTACAAAAAGAAGAAAGAATAATTTGTATGGGCACAGAAAATTTTAAAAATAGCAGGATATCATTAATAAAAATGTGGAAAAATTTAGCACCCAATTTAGTAAGACAAAGAGTAATTATAGAGGGAACAACAAAAGAAATTGTTGGTCCTGAAAAAATTAAAGAGTATCTCATGGCTTTGTCTAAAGTAGTTAATATGACCGTTTTATCTAATCCAGTTGCATATTCAGCTCATGAAGATGGATATGGTGGGTGGATACATTGGAAAACTTCTGGTGCTCATTTTTACAGCTACCCTCAGAATCCACCCCTATTTACTGTTGATTGTTATACCTGTAAAGAATTTTCGATAAAAAAAGCAGTGGATTTTACAAAGAAATACTTCAATGCGATTGAAATTGTATGGAAAGAGATAGAAGTATAGTTGCCATGATGAACCATCAGATTTATTCTTTGCATGTCAAAAATCAAACGATTCTTATTGATATTCATTCTCAATAAGAACATACGAAAACCTCAGCTTCTCCAAAAAATCCTCAATTCACCTTCAACAATACAAACTCATTCTGCTTCTCAAATACCGGCGTAAACTTCCCTGATGATAAAATCTCTTGATAACGCTGTGGCAACAATCCTTCCGTCTCATTCTGCCCAAACACTTTCCCTAAATACTTCGCATCCATCTGCCCATTCAACACCAAATATTCATACCCCTCCTGCTTCAAAAATGTATGCAGCTCTTCGCCCGTTCTATGAATAATATCTTTGCGAAATGCATAATCTTGCGCGCACCACTCACAACTATACCCTCCCAACCCAATCACCAGCTTTCCTCGCGGTGCATACAAGAACACATGTGAATTAAGCGGCAACGATTGTATCATCTTACCATATTCCCACGCCTGCGTCGGCGTACCATACGACCCCGACGTCGGCCAAGAATTACTGGTATTAAAATCATATTTTGCCGTAAACGACGTAAACACCACGCCCAATAAAATCAACCCCATAATTCCTCCCCGCATCGCTTTGCTTGTGCCAAACGAATCTTTCAACCAAAAAGCCGCATGCGCCGCCAGTAGCGCCACAGGAATCGCCAATAACATCCAAATCCGAAACGGCCCGCGCATAATCGAGAGAGGAAACGTCTGCCCATTCACACCCCAAAATAATAACAGCAGCCAAAACAACGTCACGCATATCCACGTATTCTTCTCCTCAACCACACTTGACTTATACCGCCACACCACTATTACAACTCCCAAAAATACTAAAAGTGACACCACAATACCAATCCCAATAGGATTATTAATCGCATTTGCGCTTTTGGCAAAAAAGAAATCACTAAATGAATACGCCCGTGACCCTGAACCGCCTGAAGAAGTAACAGATTTAATAATTGTTAACAGCTTATGAAACACACTCGTTGAACCAACTGTACTTGTAATCATCCCCACCGCACCACTTCCATCCGCAAATACTCGATCACCCGTATAATATCGAATAAATTGCCTAAAACCATACTTAAATAGCATCGCTCCCCACCACAACAGCGATAAAATCATCCCGCCGCCAAGCGCATACCACTCCTCTCTCAACATCTTGCGAGACGTAATAGCAACAACAAGTAAATACACCACAATCAACATCGTCAATTTTATGGGCAGCTCGATATTCTGCGTCACCCACACACTCGCAACCAATACACCTGCAATCAGCCACCATTCTTTTTCTTCACGAATTTTCCAAAACGCATACATTGTCGGGAAAAATAATACCACTCCTAGTGCATGTGCCCAAATAAAATGACTTAAATAAGCAGGAATCGATGCCAACATAAACGTCGCCAGTAACGCTTTATATTGATCATCCATAAACTCTTTCGCAAATAAAAAGAAAAACAACAGACCCAGAGAAATAATCAACGCATTAAAAAATTTCATCGTCCAATTTAAGTCAGGAGAAGTCTGATGTAACACCCCAAATAACACATCATACGCCGGTGGATATGGATCTATATATGATAATACTGGATCCACTTTCGCAACTCCTACAACCGGAATCACTGGATCATACGCCCTCTTCTCAAGCGCCACATATTTAGCACCAACCGCATGCCCCCACGGATCCTCATCTTCCAAATAAGGATATGCAAACGCCCCTGACGCATACATAAAAAGTGAAAACAGCACAATCCCCAGCACCGCAAATAAAACTAACTCCAACTTCGTACAAGAAAAAGAGAGTGGAGGAAAACTAAATTCTTTTTTCATCAATTTCTTAACCAACACACCCATTGGCCACACTAAACACAGCACTAAAAATATTTTCCAATCAAGCATAACATGCAAGAAATTCAACAACACCGCAAGTATCGGAAATACACCTAACCCTACCCCTATAGTTAAGAAAAACCTCTCTAATCGAAGCTCCGGCTTCTTCACAACCAAAGAGAGAACCGTAAAACCTAACCCCCAGCAATAGATAAAAAACAATAATATTGTAATATAACTGATCATAAATCCACCAACATATCTTAAAATGGAGTTTATTTATAAAAATATGGGAACCAAGATATCATTTTTTTTATTCACCAAAAGATAGTTTATAGAATACATTTGAGGAATCTAACGCAACAACATCTAACCTCCGTCCACCCAAAATCTATATAAACTCAATCTCTACACTCTATCTATGAAACTCACCAAAACTCATCTCATTCTCATAGCCATTTTTCTCATCGCCTTCATCCTCCGCTCCATTTCTGCCTACTACGCCCCCATTGGCAGCGATGAAATCATCTACTCATTAATCCCATTAAATATTATCCACGCCGAACGCCTCTCCACCGTTGAGCAAGCTCCATTATACTTCTATCTCACCGATATAGGATACAAACTCACCGGCGGTCTCACTCTTGCCACCGCGCGTCTCACCGCCACCTTCTTTGGCGCCGCCGCAATCTTTATCATCTTCCTCATCACCCAAGAACTCTTCCACAACAAAAAAATAAGTTACCTCTCTTCATTCCTCTTCGCCCTCTCTGGCTACGCATTTCAAAACAACCAAGAAATGGATATGACTTCCTTCTTCTTCGCGCTCCTCAGCACCTACTTCTTTCTCAAAGTGCTGCAAGGTAAATACAAACAACTCTACTTCGCAACCTTCTTTCTTGCCCTCGCCGCACTCGCAAAACCTATCATTCTGCTCATGCTCATCCCCTACACCATCCTATTAGTATATCACTTCCAACACCACAGAACATCAGAAGAACAACCACCAAAAATACAACCACAGAACATAAAACATCTCGCAAAAATCATCATCCTCAGCGCCATACTATTTCTCATCACCGTCTCCCCTGTTTTAGTCTATAACTACCTATTAAATAAAGAAAAGAATATCACCGACTATTACTTCTCAACGATTGCTGGTATTGGCACAAACCAAATTTATGCCGGACAACAAGGCCATGGTTGGTCAATTAACAATCTCTTCCACATCTCCAAAATCATCTTCTCCTCCATCCTACGCTTTGACTTCCTCATTCTCATCTTAGGCATTATTGGCTTATTCTTAGCTTATAAAAAAGAAAAACACGCAACCCTCCTCTACCTCACCAGTATCCTCTTCCTCATACTCTATCTTGCCGGACGCACCGGCAGCACAACTCACTACCTCTGGATTCCCTTAGTCTTAAGCATCTATGCCGGATTCACTCTCTACCACATCAATCAATATCTACAAGAACATTTCCAATTCAAATACCTCATAATCATCATCTTACTCATAGCAACACTCAACTCCATTTGGCTTGTAACACAAATCATCCCCCAACGTGACACCTCCATATCCGTTGTATTAAATGACTATTCCCGAAAAAATATCCCTCAAAACGCCATCGTCGTCCTCGATCCAAGAATCTATCGTGGCATTTACGCCTGGTCATTCAACGACAAACATTATCTCGAAGGCACCTATTTTCCCCAATTCACCGAAAAACTCAACCAATTCAGTGGCCCAAAACAAGACATTCCCCTCTATTACATCCAATGCGCTCCTGGCACCTATTGTGGTTGGAAACCCGAAGACTATCAACGCATCAGCCCATTTGCCGAAAAATTAACCGCTGAACTCATCCCCCAGATGCAAAAAAAAGACGAACTCCACGCCATAGATAACTTCATCATCTACCAAGGTACATTAACCGCATCTCAAAGCATCTACGAACCAATTGATCGCACACACAACCATTGGTACACACCTGTAGCTTGGCAATATCCAGATCAAGCCATCGACAACTATACTCCCCGTGGTTTCGTTGATACTACCCTCAACGCTCTTGCCTTCCTCGTACTCTATCTTGACGTCCTCATAGCTCTCCTCAGCCCACTATTTGTGTTATATTTGATATCAAAAACATCAGCACATCAAGAAAATAGTTCTCCCTAAAACAAAACCATAAAACAAAAAAACATTCAAAAAAAATCAAGCACAAAAACTACCCTAATCAAAAATCAAACTTCCCTACAACCCTCTCAACTTCTTCAGAAAAGCCCCATCTCGCACTTTATTCCCATGATACCCTTCCCGAGCCGGATTTCTGCTAATAATATCCATCTCATGTGAATAATTCGGTGCATCCCATGGAAAAATCTTACCATGCAAATACTGCGTCCATCGGTCATGATCCGCCTGCACCATAATATGAGCCAGTTGCTTAAATTTCACTTTCGGCTTCCATCCCAGTGTCTTCTCAATTTTTCGTGCACTGCCACACAATAGAGGCACCTCCATTGGCCGATGCAACCGTTTATCCTCAATAACATAATCTTTCCAATTCATCCCTAACGCATTAAACGCTTCTTGCGCAAATTCCCGCACCGTATGCGTCTCCCCTGTTGCCACAACATAATCATCTGGTTTACTATCCTGCAACATCATCCACATCGCCCGAACATAATCAGGAGCATATCCCCAATCCCGCTTCGCATCTAAGTTACCCAACCTAAGTTCAGATTGCAACCCTAACTTAATCTTTGCAACAGAATTCGAAATCTTGCGCGTCACAAACTCAATTCCGCGCAGCGGCGATTCATGATTAAACAAAATCCCATTTGCTGCAAAAATCCCATACGACGCCCGATAAATTCGCGTCATATTATACGAATACAACTTCGCTGCCGCATAGGGTGAATTTGGAATCATCGGTGTAAGCTCATTTTGCGGTGCATTCATATTCGCCCCATACAACTCACTCGTTGACGCCTGATAAAACTTAATATCTCGATTCAAATGTCGAATAATCTCTAAAAAACGTGTCGAAGAACTCCCATCCACTTCCGCCGTATACAACGGCTGATCAAATGAACTGCCCACAAAACTATGCGCCGCCAAATTATAAATCTCATGCGGATCAGTCACCGCCACCGCCTCCAGTAACGACGCCATATCACTCAAATCCGCCGGAATCAATGTCACCTTCTTAATTAATCTCAGTTGCTGCAACCGCCAAAAATTAGGAGTAGAAGATCGACGATACGTCCCATACACTTTATATCCCTTCTCCAGCAACAACTGAGCCAAATACGGCCCATCTTGACCTGTAATACCCGTAATCAATGCACGTTTTTGCCGAATAACCATCTTTAAGAATAGAGAACCATATTTCCTATATAAACTTAATTAAAAAGAAAAAGAAAAAAAACTAAGGACACGCCGATCCCGTTACTTTCTTGCCTGTATCTTTCCAAGTGCCTAATGGAGTAACAGAAGATGCACAACCGCTGCCATACCCAACCTGTAGCGCACCCACTTTCTCTTCCCATTGATTATTTGGATCTTGCATAGACACTTTTTCACAAATTGGCTTTCCACATTCTCTACATCCAAGTTGATCCACACAACCATACTTATACGTACCACCGTATTTAGTACCAAATGTACTACAATCAATCTTTGTTGTTGTGGAACCACTAGCACAATCACTTACGGTTTGATTGATGGTAATATCTCCTTGACAAGTCGAAGGTGAAAAGTGAGGAGCACAACATCCTTTATCAGGTAAACAAAGCGGGGAAGCGTCACCGTAACCACATTGTTTTCCATCAATATATGAACCTTGGTAATACGTTCCCGGATTGGTTATGATTTTCTTTGGTCCAACCGTACAGTCAGCATTTGTAACTCCATCAGCAAAATAAATATGACCATAATCATCTGGTGCACACACCTTCTTCCCCGTAGGTCCAGGCGTACATGTGCCTGATGGCTGAGTATTTCCTAAAACACAATGAGAAAATAAACCCAAAGGAGGGATATCATACGTTGCACATTCCCTACCAATAGTCGCACAATCAAACTTCCCAAAATTAGGATTGATCTTAACTACCCCATTGCAATCAATAGATTCATTGACGGAAACAGAACCTTGACAATAGCCTTTGTAAATTGATTCAGCACAAACAGGAGGATTCTCATCTCCTCCCGAACCACTCACCAAAACTTTATACACGGCACCATCAAAAGTACAATCAGGAGCAGTACATGCCCCTTTCGTATATGTCTTTTGTCCCACACATCCCGTTTTCACTTGTTCTAAAGAAGTTGCGCTTGGACAAACAAACACACCATTCCCTTTCGTATCCGAAATATAGAGATAATGTTTGACACCCACCAAACCCTGCACAACTATCTTACTGCCCTGTTCCTGTATAACTACCTTACTTAAATCAGTGGTAGACTTTTGAACCTCTAATACAGGTTTTGTATTGGCACTCACCACAAAATCATCACCGACAACTTTAACATCGAGTTGAGGAGCGGGAGACGTAGCCACGGGATCTTTTGAAACTAACTTCACAACGGGAAGACTAAAACAAATACCATTCACCACATTGAACCCCGCCTTACACTCCTTCACAACACACACGCTATTCACACACTCAGTATTCTTCACACCCGGATATTTTTTGGAATCAAAACACCAATTGCCACAGCCACCACAATTTGAAGGATCAGATGTTGTTCCAATACAATCTTTCTTAGGACCACAAGGTGTTGTTCCCGCAGGACAATTTCCAGTTCCATCTCCT
>JAHFQW010000002.1:39369-72140 GCA_023259115.1 archaeon | reverse complement strand
CCTGTTTTTAACACACATGCCCCATTTTTACAATACGCCAAATCACTTTTCAATGCCTCTTGGCAATTGACAATTTCAAGCGTGGGCACATTGTTTTGATCACAACTACCTTCAATCAGATCATTTGATTCATCTTTACCCAAAGATTTTGCGGCGGTAATCTCCCACCATTGGTATTGTTTACCACTAACTGAAATCCATGTATCAGGATCAATATCACCACCCTGACTTTGGAGCATACCACTATTTGCACAAACATCCGTAAATTTCTTTCCCGCGTTATTAATCACAGGATCCGCCGTCATTACTCCTTGAGTTTTATAGTCTTTTCCTTTATCGGAATCAACACAATTTGTGCCAATTTTTAAGTTAGTAGATTCACAAACACATTTATCTTTTTGACCTTTCCAGCCACCAGAAGTACACTTCCAACTTTGTAAATCAGTGCCACACACCACTTGACCATCCGTTCCCGTCACCGATGTACCATCACACTTTGTTCCACCTGGACACGAAACTGGGCCAGATTGTTCTTTCGCACAATAATCCCAATCTATTCCCGCTTTACCACCAGAAACATACACCTTCTTGTTATTGATAGATTTTGTTGTTATCGCACACCATGGTTTTCCAGCACTTGTATATTCTGTACAGCCATTAAAGGGCCCTTGTAACTTCGTACCCTCTTGATAATACCACGCACCTGCAACACAACTATTTCCATTCACCGTTGGGATAAAAGTGGCATGCCCCGCATTCACTCCTTTGCCGCAGCCTGCAACAATAACCAACAACGATAATAACCCAACCAACAATAATAGTCTATAATCCTTCATAAATAACACCGCCTTTTTGTATAAAATAGAATAAACTCACCCTATTTCATTAGATAGAATAATCTCTCTATTTAAATATTTTTTTTCATTCTCTAAAATATATTTTGTAGAATATATGTTTAATCCACTTTCCTTCCCATAACCCCAACAAAACAACTGAAAAAGAACGTACGTGAACCCACAATCTCAAGCCCCGCATCCGAAAACAACTTCTTCAAACCTGCGCGATCATACGTCGTCCCATCCCACGCCCCTTTGAAACTGCTCTTTTTCAACTTATACACACACAGCGGCCCATACGTAAACGGCACACCCACAAACACATATCCTCCCTTACGAGTCACACGCTTCATCTCATTCAACGCATCAAGCGGATTCGATAAATGCTCAAGAGTACTATTATTAAACGTCAAATCAAATACCCCTTCACTAAACGGCATATGAAACATATCTCCTTGCACTAACACCGCCCTACTCTGCAGCTGCTTTTGTGCAAGCATCAATGGCGCAGACGCATAATCCAGCGCATAAGAACTAAACCCTTGTTCTGCCAAGAGAGCCGACACATACGCCGAACCTCCCCCTGGTTCCAACGCCACCCCAGACACCGGCAAAAACTTCTTCAAATATCGTCGCAACTGCAAATTCATAATCTTACGTAAAAAATCAAGCACGGTATCATATACCGGAATTCGCTTCCAATACGTATCCCACGTATGAGTATCTTTCTCTTCCACAAACTTATACATCCCCTCTTTAAACGAATAAGAAACTTTGCAACTAGCACACTTCAAACCCTCATCCAACTCCTTCAAACAAGTCGGACAACTAAATTGTATTGTCATACCCTCTTTTTTTCTAGGGAATAATATAAAGCTTTCTATGAAAGTAAAAAATCCCAATCGCAAAGCTGCAGGGCATTTAATAAGACGAGGGATTTTTACTCTTGAAAATGTGGTCGTCACAGCAAGCTGTGGGTATTAGACCCATTTTCATTGAATAAAAAGAGTAGAACTAGAAAAATAACCCTCTACTTCCCAAACTCCCACACACTCGCCCAACTCAACTTACGCAAAAACGGAAAAACAAAAAACACCCCTCGATCAACTCTCTCAAGCACTCTTGACACCCGCCCCGCATTCTCCGCAGAGAACACATAAAACAGCGGCAAACTCAACAGTGAAAAAAAATAAAACTCCGAATGCCTAACACTAGAAAAATATTTCCCACACTTCTCAAATCTGCGAAACGTCATATACTTTGGTTTCATCTTGCGATACGAAGAAAATAATCGCACAAGCATCATCACATTATACTTCATCGGCTCAATCACAACCACCTTCCCACTTGGAGCCAACAATCGATAACAATCCTGCAGAACAGTCATCGCATCCACATGCATCAACAGCGAATTGATATAAATCACATCAAAACTCTGCTCTGCAAAATCCAACGACTCCGCACTCTTCGCAACAACCCTAATTCTTTTAATATGTTGTCTATCCGCCTCTGTGGTAATATACTCCAAACATTCTAAAGAAATATCCACCGCCCAAACTTCCGCCCCTCGTTGTGCAAAATAAAATGTTTGTTGTCCAAACCCGCATCCCAAATCCAACACTCTTTTCCCACGCACATCTCCTACATACCTATAAGAACACTCAATTGCCAGTGAGAGCATCAACAAAATTCTATTATACTGAGCAATCCCCTCAGAACTGCCCCACTGTTCATTATAGAAATCCGTAACCGTAGCCATCGTATACACAAATTATTTCAAACTCCACCATATCTTCACGGTATAAATCATATCACTCAATACAATTCTTAATCCCTTTAGAAATGGGATCTTTGTATCACCATGCACCCGCTTCGCATACGGTGCTCGAACTTCTTGCATCATCAACCCTAACTTCTTCCCAATTCCTGCAATACTCAACCCATACAACACCCGTGCAAACGGCACAAATCCTCTCTCGCCCCCATAGGTAATAATATTCTGCAAATTCTCCCGCCTCACCACCAAATACCCCAGTGTATGATCTTTAATACCCGTATCTAACCAACAGCGAATCCACACATTCAACAATTTCGTCCCAATCTTATGCGCAACATCCGTCTCAAATAACGTATCCCCTAAATATCTTGACCCAAACACTACCCTATCCTCCAGCGCCAAACGATACATCTCTGCTAACGCCTCGGGTGGATGACTCAAATCCGCATCAAGTAACGCCACAACCCGACCAACCGCCGCATCCACTCCCGTCTTATACGCACTCGCAATTCCTAATTTTCCCGCCCGCACAATTAAATGAGTATGCAAATATTTCTGCCTCAACCCCCGCACAACTTCCGCCGTTCCATCCGGAGAACTATCATCAACAACCACAATTTCTCCAACAATATTCATAGCAGAAAAAACCCTATTCACTTCCTCGATAAATAACACAATATTCTCTCGCTCATTATATGTAATCGTCACAACACTCAAATCAATTATTTGTGCCATTTTCAACCTCTCATCCTCTTTCAAGTCGTATTATAAACTTTTCGCGAAGTATCAACAGCCGTAGAATGTAATGAACCCGCCGCAGCAACATAATGATATAACGTAATCTCAAAAAAATCTCCAGAATAATCCCGTACAAAATACTCATCAAGTAGTTTCTGATAATAATCACCTGTACGCGGATTCTTTGATAACACCAGCCAAAAATCTCCCCTTGCTTGCAGCGTATCCCACAATTTCTCCTCATCCACTTGATGTAACACCCTATCATCTTCCGACCAGCTCAACTTCACAAGCGAAAAACTATGATGAAAATAATACGTCAACAAAAACTCATTAGAAAACCCCCCTTTATCCAATAACACCAACGGCTCTCCCGCACTCTTACTCTCAATCTCCTCCACCACCTCTCGCCACTGCGGCTTCGTTGTGCTATGATAGTACACTCCTAGCGCCACCACATTCACCAAAATCAAAAAAACTACCGCTATCCCCATCCACCTCTTTGAACGCAAAAGCAAAATCCGATAACCTAAATACACATACACCAGTGGTGCTAAAAAAAACAAATGCCGAATCAAAAAATAAGATTGTACGATCGGTGTACGAACGAGCGGCAATCCTAAAATCAGAAGCGGCTTGAAACACAAATACAAATACCCCGCCCCAAATACGAGCAACAAACCTAAAAACATATAATCATACTCCTCACGGCAAAACCATCTCTGCCATCTCTCTCGAAACAAAAAAACAAAAACACCAAGCAAAATAAAAAAAATAAACGGCAACGTGTAAAACACTAACCCCAACGATGCTAGAAATGCCGGCAACTTCTTTGACACTAACGCATGCGTCAACCCCCCATTTAACGTGCCAAATTGCCGCAATAACATTGGCAATAAACCAACAAAACAAACCAACAAAAACCCATGCAATATCCACATCCGCATCGAAAAATCAGCCGCCTCTTCACGATAAAAAAACAACAGTAAAGAAAACAAAAATATCACAAACAACCCCACATAATTAACATACAACGCCAATACCAACGAAACAAAATAGCCCAAATACCACCACTTTCCTCTGCCCCATAACATCCCCCGATTCTGGTAAATGCGCACAAAAAAATACACACTCAACAACACTAAAAATGTAAATAAGATATACACCCGCGCTTCCTGAGAATATAACACCTCCAGCATCGATATTGCCATAAAAAAACTAGACAACAACGCCACATTCGCATCAAATAATCGTTGAACAATCAGAAACAACACCAACACCGATACTGACCCAAACACCACCGAAAGCAGACGCGTCGCCACTTCTGAATTCCCAAATAACTTCATCCAATAATGTAATAAAATATAATACCCGCTTGGCACCGCCTCCGTCTGCGACACAAACATATTCACCTCAGACACACTCTTCTGCCCCGCGTGATGCACAGAAAAAGCCTCATCATTCCAATAACTCTCCCTCGAAAGACCATAAAGACGTAAACCTAAAGCTAATAGCAAGACCAAAATCAGTCCAAAGAGCACTACTTTCTTCATAAAAATTCTCCACAAAACAGGCTATATAAAGATTATTAAAGACCATTACTCATTTCCACAAAACATATATACACCCGCCAATTAAAATCGAATCCACATGACCACCCAAAAAATATTCAAACACAGTCTCCTCTTTCTTGGCCTCATCGTCTTAATAATATTCATCTTCACCATTCACCCCGCAGAAATCATCAAAAGTTACTCACTCCTCTCACACCCTATTCTCTTAATCCTCTTCACCACCTTCCTCGCCTTCCTCGCCGTATTTGTCAAAGCCTACCGCTGGCGCACCCTGATTCATAAAATCACCCATCTCAAGACTCCGCTGGGATTTTCATTTCAATCAGTCCTCGCAGGAATTGCCGCAGGAAGTTTTCTTCCCGGCCGTGTTGAACTTGCTCGTCCATTCATGTATAAAACCGAATACGATATCCCCATAGCCAAATCATTTTCCGCTCTTGTCATCGAACGCGCCATCGACTTGTTATGTTTTCTCATCTTCCTCATCATCGGACTACTTCTCATTCCCCCGCAAACCATCATCAGCCTAAAACTGGTCATCATCTTCATCTCTCTCATCTGCCTCTGCATCATCTTAACCATTATCTTCCCAAAACCCCTCTCAGCAATATTCAAAAAAATCATCCACCTCTCCCCCCTGCCTCTCAAATTCAAAACAAAAATATCCGAATTTCTCGAACATATCATTGAGAGCTTCATCATCTTCCGCTCCCATGGCACAATCATCAGTATAGCCATCCTCTCATTCATCACCAACGGCCTTGAAATCGTGCGATTCTATTTCATCACAACAGCATTTGGCATACCCGTAACCATAGCCATACTCGCAACAACCTTCTCCGCTGGCATCCTTCTTGGTGTCCTCTCCGCCATTCCCGGCGGCCTCGGAGTAACCGAATTCTCAACCTCCGCCATACTCATTGCACTCATCCCCGCAACCCTCCCAACACTTGCAAAAAGCGCCGTACTCCTCGATCGCACCGTCTCCTATTATATCATCATTTTAGTTGGCTCATACCTCTTAATTCATTGGGGATACTTCAAAAAAAATAAGAACAACAATGCTTCATCTAATCCGCAAGAAAACAACCCCTCTGCCATGCCTCAAAAACAACCAGAAGTATTTTAAAACACCAACACAAAAATAAAAAAATGTCTCCGCAAAAAATCCCGTTATCCCTCATCATTCCCTGCTACAACGAAGCCGACGGCATCCCTCAACTCCAAGAAAAATTATCCCCTCTCCTCAACCAATTACAAAACAGCTATCAACTTGAATTACTCTTCATCAACGATGGCTCAACCGACAACACCTCTTCTCTTCTCCAGCAGCACTTTCCCCAAGCCTACTGCAAAATCATTACCCATCAAACCAATCAAAATCTTGGTGCCGCCATTCGCACCGGCTTCCACGCCGCCACAGGCGACATTATCATCACCATGGACAGCGATTGCACCTACGATGTACACGAGATATATAATCTCCTCAATCTCCTAGACCCACACACCGATATTGTCACCATCTCACCCTACCACCCTCTGGGTAAAGTCGAAAACATCCCCTCATACCGTCTCGCTCTCAGTAAATCCATCTCCTGGATCTATCGCCAATTGACTGGTGCACACATCTACACCTTCACCGCATTATTTCGCGCACACAAAAAACACATCGTAAAAAACATCGCCTTTGAATCAAACAACTTTCTTGCAACCGCCGAAATTCTCATCTACTCCCTCCTGCAAGGCTACACTATCAAAGAACAACCCGCAACCCTTCATGTCAGAAAATATGGTCAATCCAAAATGAAACTCTTCTTAGTCATCAAAAGCCACGCCAAATTCGTTGCAAAAGTATTCTGGATGCGCCTAACCGGCAAGTTCAAAAAGAAGTAAAAATCCCCATCGCAAAGCTACGGGGCATTCAATAAACTACCCTTCTTTTCATTGATTCAGATCGTATCCTCAACTCTCATCTTAACTTTCACTATCTTTATAAACCTCTTTCACGCAAATCAATCCACATGAAAATCTGCACCTTTCTTGGCACCCGCCCTGAAATTACTAAACTCTCCTCACTTCTCCCTCTGCTTGACAACGACCCCTCCATAGAACACATTCTTATCCACACCGGCCAACACTATAACCCTGAGATGGATGAAATCTTCTTCCAACAACTCCAATTACAAAAACCAAAATATAACTTCCACATCGGATCACAAAGCCCCGCAAAACAAACCGCTCAAATCCTCGAACAAACAGAACAAATCCTACTCACAGAATCTCCCCATCTAGTCATCGTACAAGGTGATACCAATACCGCCCCTGCCGTCTCTATCGCCGCCGCAAAACTCCATATTCCCCTAATGCACATCGAAGCCGGCTGTCGTTCCTTCAACAAAAATATGCCTGAAGAAATCAACCGCATCATCGCCGACCACCTCGCCACCTACCTCATTGCACCTGATAAACAAAGTCTACAGAATCTCAAAAACGAAAACATCACCAAAAATGTTTTCCTTCTAGGCAGCACCGCATTTGACACTGTAGAACGTAATACACAATTCATCAATCAAACCATTCTCTCAGAACTCAACATAAAAGCAAATCAATATCTTCTCGTCACCCTCCATCGCGCTGAAAACACCAATAATGAACCCTCACTCAACCAACTCATCAACACACTCAATACCCTCGCCCCTCAAACAACCCTCGTATTCCCCCTCCATCCTCGAACAAAAAATGCTCTCAAAAAATATAACATTCAACTCAACCCTAACATAAAAATAATCCCTCCTCAACCCTATCTCACCTTTCTCTCTCTACTCGCTAATTGTCAATTCTGCCTCTCCGATAGCGGTGGCATACAAGAAGAAGCACTTGTGTTCAATAAACCCTGTATCATCCTCAGAAACGAAACCGAATGGACTCGTTTAGTAGAACAAGGAAAAAATATCCTCGCGGGAACAACCCTCAAAACCATTCTCCCCATCGTAGAAACACTGCTCAACAAACCACAAGAATTAGAAAGAATAAAAAACCTGCCCTGTAATTACCCTCAAAACGTAAGTCAAACCATACTCCAAATCATTAAAGATATAAAGCAAGAGAAAACAAAGCAAGAAAGAAAATAAGACACATAAAAAATAAAACACATAAAAAAAATAAGCCAAAAAAATGATCCACCCAACCTCCGACGTCTCACCCCAAGCCAATATTGGACAAAACACTTCCATCTGGCACCAAGCCCAAATTCGTGAACAAGCAATAATTGGTGCAAATTGCATCATTGGTAAAAATGTCTACATAGACAAAAGCGTCATCATCGGAAATAACTGCAAAATTCAAAACAACACCTCCATTTACCACGGCACAACCATTGAAGACGGCGTATTCATCGGTCCACATTGCATTCTCACCAACGACACCTACCCTCGAGCAATCAACCCTAACGGCACCCTCAAAACTGATACCGACTGGATCGAGGGAAAAATCATCATCAAACACGGTGCATCTCTAGGAGCTGGAACCATCATCCTCCCAAATATCACTATCGGTACATTTGCATTGATTGGCGCCGGCTCCATTGTCACAAAAGACATTCCAAACTACGCTCTCGCCTACGGCAACCCTGCAAAAATCACTGGCGTTGTGTGCAAATGTGGCAATAAATTACAACCCACTCAAAAACCAGGTGAAAACTGTACAAAATGCTCAAGCCAATAATCACTATCCTTCACCACTAAATTACGTAGTATCACTCTTCCCCAACCTTTATAAACCATTTTTCTCCCCTTCCCAAAAATGATTCCCATAGCAAAACCTTTAATTGGCGAAGAAGAAAAACAAGCGGTATTGCATGTGCTAGCCTCCGGCATGCTCGCCCAAGGCCCAAAAGTCAAAGAATTCGAGCAAGCCTTCGCTCAATTCATCGGGACATCCCACGCCATTGCTACTTCTAATGGCACAACCGCGCTACACGCCGCACTTCTCGCGCACAACATTGGCTCAGGTGACGAAGTCATCACATCTCCTTTTTCATTCATCGCCACCGCCAACACCATCGCCATGACTGGTGCCATACCTATTTTTGTTGATATAGATCAAACAACATTCAACCTCAACCCCCGTCTCATTGAAGCCGCCATTACAACAAAAACCAAAGCTATCATGCCCGTTCATCTCTATGGCCAAGCCTGCGACATGCAAACCATCAGCAACATTGCCAACAAACATAACCTCATCATCATCGAAGACGCCTGCCAAGCCCATGGCGCAGAGTATATCACCTCTCTTCACGAAACCAAAAAAGTCGGCTCACAACACACCGCCTGTTTCTCATTCTATCCAACAAAAAATATCACCACCGGCGAAGGAGGCATCATTGTCACAAATGACGAACACATAGCAAATAAAGCTCGCAAACTCATCACCCACGGCTCAACCACAAGATATTATCACGATCATCTTGGCTACAACTACCGCATGACTGACATTGCCGCCGCCATTGGTATCGAACAACTCAAAAAAATATCAACATTCAATAATAAACGTCAACAAAACGCCATATATCTCACCGAAAAATTACAAACTATCCCCGGCATCATACCTCCAACTATCACCCCAGGCCACATTTTTCATCAATACACCATCCGCATCACAAAACCATTCCCAAAGAATCGTGACCAACTCTCCCAAATCCTCAACCAACACCACATCGGCAACGCCATTTTTTATCCCGTACCCATTCACAAACAAAACGCCTATCCAATATATAACTCACAATCATACCCTATCGCTGAAAAAATTGCCAAAGAAGTACTCTCGCTCCCCATCCATCCATCCCTCACAACAGAAGACCTCAACACCATTATCTCCTGCATCCAACAAGCAAATCAATCTTATAGTAAATCACAATGATATTTGAACATTTTAGTTGTGATTTACTATTCTAGCAAATCTCACAATTGTTCAATACTTGCTGTTCAAGTCACGAACGCTAGTGACTTGAATTAATGAGATTTACTATTAACATAACAATTATTCATCAAAAAATAAAAAAAGAAGAATAAATAAAAATAAAAAAGATAAAAAAATATGACCACAGAAATTGGAAAAAAAAGCACTTCTCCTTTAAGAGTCGCTGTCATCGGTGTCGGCTCCATGGGGCAAAACCACGCAAGAATTTACTTTCACTCTGATAACGCCCAACTCATCGCCATCTCAGACAACTACGCCCCTAACGCCGAAAAAATGGGCAAAAAATATAACATACCTCACTACACCAACTACCAAGAAATGATCGAAAAAGAACAAATTGACGCAATCTCAATTGCCGTACCCACCAGTTTACATAAAGAAGTCGCGCTCTACTGCCTCACCCAAAAAAAACATATTCTCTTAGAAAAACCCATCGCCTCAACTCAACCAGAAGCACAGGAAATCATCGCATGTGCAAAACAAAACAAAGTCCTCTTAATGATTGGCCACATTGAACGATTTAATACCGCCATCACCGCATTAAAAGAACGACTTGCAAAAAACGATCTGGGGGAAATCTACAAAATAAATATTGAACGCGTCGGCCCTTTCCCAACAAGAATCACCGACGTCGGCGTCATCATCGATCTCTCCGTACACGACATTGACATCA
Organism: archaeon; assembly: GCA_023259115.1. Classification (GTDB taxonomy): domain Archaea; phylum Nanobdellota; class Nanobdellia; order Woesearchaeales; family GW2011-AR9; genus JACPNA01. The sequence goes on along the minus strand of JAHFQW010000002.1, from coordinate 61,565 downwards.
TCAACTACCTCATAGAATCAGAACCCGCGCAAATCTATGCCCAAACCCAGCAGAAATTACATCCCACCCATGAAGACGCCGTCACAAGCCTAATTACCTATAAAAATGGCATTCATGCCACCCTCAACATCAATTACCTCTCTCCCACAAAAATCCGCCAATTGCAGATTTTCGGTAAAAAAGGCATGTTCCACGTCAATTATCTTGATCAAGAACTATTTTTCTACCAAAACAACTCTTTCACCTCTGACAACTGGGAAAGCGTCACCGAAGGAGAAATGAAAAAAATAATCGTGCAAAAAAAAGAACCGCTCCAGCAAGAAATTGAACATTTTCTCACCTGCATCCAAGAGAATAAATCTCCCCTTGTCACTGGCGAAGCCGCCCTCAACAGCCTCAGAATCGCCAATAACCTTTTAAAATCAGCCAAAGAAAACAAGATAATCAACTTATAGAGAAATTTAAATAACCATGTTATAGAAAATGTGTTAACTATTCGAATATTAATTCACACATTTACTTACAAGAAATGTGAAAGCTATCACATTTCTGTACACACAAAATAGGAAAACTATCCTATTTGTGCACAGACAAAATCGCTGTTTTGTCTTGTGGAAAATGAGTCATTACTCATTTTCTTGTATTAGTAATGGTGAACAAAGCTTTGCTTCAGCAAAGTGTTGCATCAGCAACATTACTTGCTGATAAGCAAGTCACGAACGTCAGTGACTTGAGGAACGCTAGTGACATTATCACGAACGGAGTAGCTCAAATTCGATAATTATTCACCATTACTATATATCATAAGAATTAGAAAAAATACAAATAAAAAGTAGAATAAATATTCAAAAAAAATGAAAAAAAATATTCCCTCCTCACCAAACAAAAAAGTACCAAAGATAATCATCTCCATTCCCGCCTACAACGAAGAAAAAACTCTCCCCTATGTCCTGCACGAAATAAAACAAGTCATGTCCCAACATTCTTACAACTATCAAATCCTCGTTCTCAATGATGGATCAAAAGACCTCACCATCGAAGCTGCGCAATCCCAAGGTGCCATTGTCATCTCCAACAAACGCAACATGGGTCTTGCTGAAACGTTTCGCCGAGAAATGCGTGCCTGCCTCGAACTAGGAGCAGAAATCATTATCCACACTGATGCCGATGGACAATATCACCCCCAACACATACCCCAACTCATTGAAAAAGTCCGTGAAGGATATGATCTAGTCCTCGGCTCACGCTTCCAAGGCAAAATCGAAAAAATGCCCCTACTCAAACGCCTAGGCAACATCGCCTTCTCCAAAGTACTAACCTCATTAACCAAAGTCAAAATAACTGACTCCACAACCGGTTATCGCGCATTCACCGCAGAAGTTGCCAGAGACATTAATTACATCAACACATTCACCTATACTCAAGAACAAATCATTAAAGCCGCAAAACAAGGCTTCAAAATAACTGAAATTCCCATTGTCGCCAGAAAAACTAGAGACAGTCGTTTATTTAAAAACCCTCTGCAATACGCCATCAAAGCATGGATCAACATATTTCGTATTTATCGCGACTATGAGCCCCTCGCTTTCTTTGGACGCATAGGAATTACATTTCTTGTAACAGGCACTGCCATCGGTATCTGGCTTATCTACCGCTTTTTCATCCTCGGTTACGTTGGCAGATACCCCTCAACCATTCTCAGTATGCTCTTAATCCTAAGTGGACTACAAATCATTCTATTTGGCTTTCTCGCTGATATGGTAAGAAAGTAACGTATTAAAATCACCTAATAATTAAAATCCCAAAATCCGAATAATTTAAAAACAGATGCTAAATATAAAAATACTATGAAAATAGCTATTATGTTAGGAACCAGACCAGAAATAATTAAAATGTGGAGTATTATCCATCAATTACATGAACAAAAATTAGATTACCTCATAATCCATACAAACCAGCACTATTCTCCTAATATGAATGATGTTTTTTTCCAATCTTTGGATTTGCCGCTGCCACATTATAATCTTCATGTTGGCTCTGATACGCAAGGAAAACAGATCGCGTTAATGCTCACAAAAATTAAAGAGATTCTAGAAAAAGAAAAACCAGATTGCGTCATGGTTGCAGGAGACACGAACACCGTGCTAGGTGGTGCTCTCGCCGCATCTCAATTGGGAATTAAAATCGCTCATGTAGAAGCAGGTTTAAGAAGTTTTGATAGCACTATGCCTGAAGAAATCAATCGCATTCTTACTGATCATCTCTCTGATTATCTTTTCGCCCCAACCAAAACTCAAGAAAAACATCTAATATATGAAGGCGTATCTCCTCAAAAAATTCATATAGTTGGAAATACCGTAGCGGATGCCGTTCTAGAACATCTTAAAGACATAAAAAAAATAGATTACCTCCCTAAACATTCTCTGCAAAAACAAGAATATTTCTTGATAACTATCCATCGAGCAGAAAACACTGATAATAAAGAAAGACTGCAAAAGTTGCTCAAATCGTTGGAAAAAGTGTATCAGAAATATGGAGAAACTCTATTTTATCCCATACACCCACGAACGAAAAAGAGAATAGCCGAATTTAAACTAAAAATTCCCACAGGAGTGATTTTAAGTGATCCACTGGACTATTTTGAATTCTTACAATTAATTAAAGATGCTAAAGTAGTTTTGACTGATTCAGGCGGCGTTCAGGAAGAAGCATGCATCTTAAGAACTCCCTGTGTCACTTTAAGGGACAACACCGAACGGCCAGAGACAGTAGAAATTGGTGCAAATATCATTGCTGGAACCAAACCATCAAAGATACTCAAATCTATTAAAATAATGATGGAAAGTAAAAGAGATTGGATCAGTCCTTTTGGAGATGGTAACACCGCTCAAAAAATGGTTGAAATAATTCAGCATGATTTTAAGAATAAGACCATTGCCCCAAACAAGCAAGAATAAGTTAATATAGACAATTCTATTACTTTATGACAATTATTTAGAATTGTCTTATTAGATAATTAGGTACAAAAAGTATTATAATCCACAGAATTATCTATAACAGTATGTTTCTAATATTTTTAGGAGGTACTTCTTTATAACAGAAAATATCCATACACGTTGAGTTTCTATATTTATTGGTGAGATAAGTATGTACTTTTTTAGGATCGAAGTCTTCAAGTATCCTTTGTTCAGAATTGATAGTCCTCAAATTAAACCCCACTTCCCCAAGCAATGCGAGATGTTCTTCTGGTTTTATGCCCAGTAGCTGCAAACGAATTGGGCTAAATTCCGTAATCATCTTAAGAATCTTATTTTTTTGAATAAGTTTACGCATGCCCAGTATTACATGATGTTCTGCTCCCTCCACATCCAATTTTATAAAATTGACTACAGACTCTTTTCTTTGTTTAAAATAATCATCCAACGCGACGGCCTCAACTTCAAAAAAGCTATCTTGTGTATATTGATTTTTGACAATAGAATGTGTTGTCGTTCTATTCTTCTTAGCTAAATACAACTTAATTACACCCGGTTTACAAGAAATGGCTTTCTGTTCTGCAATAACATTCGTATACCCATTCTCTTCTATGTTCTTTTTGAGCAGAGCAAAAGTTTCTGGATGAGGCTCAAACGCATAAACTTTTCCTTTTTCCCCCACTAACTTAGCTAAAGCAAGAGTATGGCAACCTATATTTGCGCCAATATCAATAACAATATCGCCCTCTTTTACTTCTTTGGCAAAGAGTTCAGTAATGAAAGATTCATACTCTCCCCGAGTTGAAAGTCGTAGAGAATCCACTGAATCAAGATAAAATGTATGTCCATTCATCTGCACCGTATCTGACTTAAGATATTGAATCAGTTTTTTATTGAGAAAACGTAAAAAATAGGGTCGTATCCCTCTACTAGTTAGAAAACGATGCCCTTTTTTATATGCAATTACGAAGTATTTCTTGATCATATTTTATTTTTAATTTAGTTCATTCAATTCCAATGCCCTGATCCATCACCAACTCTCATGTATTCAATACCCAATTCAATGAATTGTTGACGATGGTTCCCCCAGCATCCTTGACTATCAAGTATTCTTGTGCCCGGTTTTATATACTTCTTTATTTCCTCTCGAGTTATCTGCTTAAATAACTTATGTGTTGGCCCTAATATAATCGTTGAAAAATGTTCTAAATCCTCTGGAAATGTAAAAGAGTCGCAACGTGCTATCTTTTTAATTTCATCAGTAGAATAATAAGGATCAAATATCTTGATAGCAAAACCACCTGAATTATTATTATGCAATTCATCAACAATTTTCAACGAAGGACTTAAGATACAAACTTTAAGATCCCCTTTATAACAAATTCCCAATATTCCAATATTTTTTCCTTTAATATGTTTGGAGACATATTTTGGTTGATATTGATCTGATTCTATAGCCCCTTTAGCTATTTTTAATTCTTGTGGTTTTTCTGCGCCCGCAATCACATACTGCGTTGACAGAGGAATACAATAACCTCCCGTGCCAAATGTAATATTATATTTGGGTATCCTCCAATGCGTACTAGCTAAATCAAAAACTTCAGAAATGTTAATATTAGGATATGCTCTGGCAACTTCCATAGCATACGCAACTGGTACATGTAGCAGACTATTCTCAACCGATTTAACCATCTCAGCAACTTTGTGATTTGACGCCACCAATAAAGTATTACAAACAATTGACAAAACATTTTTGAATTCTTCAGTATATTCAACGTTATTCACACCAAAAACACGAGGAAGGTTCCTTAAATTCATTTCCGGAGACTGAAACCAGTCCCTTCTTGGTGCTATGGCAATAGGATTCTTTAAATCTAATTCTATGGTTAACGTATCAACCGTACCTGGAGTTAACGTAGATTCAATGACAATGAGCCGGTTATCGCCAAATGATTTTATTTTCTTGAGCACATCTTTTATTGCATCAAGCCACGGTTTTTCATCTTTCTCCGTTGGAACCGCAATAAAGTGAATCGGACAATCTTTTAATTCATTAAAATCGGTTGTCGCTTTTATGAGTCCTCTATCTACAAAAGGCCGGAGTTGCTGCCCCATCCAGCTCTCTAAATTAGGTATCCTCACGATTCCTTGATTAATATCTTCAACAACATTTTTGCTTATATCAAAGCAGATAGACTTTACTCCACTCTCAGAAAAATGAATAACATTGGTAATTCCTATATAACCTATACCCCAAACTCCTATTTTTTTCGTCCCATTCAATAAATCATTACTAATTCCCATTTTCATAAGTTTCACCCATTAAAATACACTTTTTTTGACCCAATATTATCTGATTTCCAAAACCAAAACGATTAATAAAGCTTTTGGTCATCTGTTCTGTATTTCAAAATAGTTCAGAAATGAACCTAAGAACAGATAAAGTTAAAAATAAACCTAATAATTTAAGTTTGATGAAAATTGCCCTTGCCCAGATGGAAGTGATAGCTGGAAGACCAGACATAAATATAACTAAGATTCTTTCTTGCATTGAAAATGCCAAGGAAAAAAAAGTAGACTTAATTGTTTTTCCCGAAATGTGTATTGGTGGTTACTTTATCGGAGATGATTGGAATAAAAACCATATTGTATTCGATTTAATGAGTTATAATCATCAAATAGTAGATGCAAGTAATGGAATCGCTATAGCTTTTGGCAATGTATATGGTGATTCAAAAGAAGAGATAAATAACCGAATAAATAACTCATCCACCCACCCCAATCAAGACGGAAGAATCAGAAAGTACAATGCAACCTACATTATACAAAATGGAAAACCTGCACCAAGATTACAAGAGCATGGTCTACTGCCACCAGGAATTCAACCAAAAAACTTACTGCCCAACTATCGCTTTTTTGATGATAAGAGGTATTTTTTTTCCCTGAAAGATATTGCGGAAGATTTTAATGCAAACATAAAAGATTTATTACAGCCTTATTTAATTGATATCAAAGGTATTAAAGTTCCTATCGGCTTTGAACTGTGTGAAGATTTGTGGTGTGAAGATTACAGATATAATGGAGAAGTACTAAATACTACTAAAATGCTCACCGATAATGGCGCAAAATTGATTATAAACCTCTCCGCCTCCCCCTGGACCTATGGTAAAAATAAAGCACGTGATAGAAGAATACAATTTATTAAAAAATGTGGTGGAAGCAGTTTTGTACCTTTTTTATATGTAAATTGCGTTGGCGCCCAAAATAATGGCAAGAATGTAATTACTTTTGATGGTGGAACCACTGTATATTCACCCGAGGGTTTGCCCGTATTATTTAGTCGAGCACCATATGCAGAAGAGTTGATCATTGTTGATGATAAAATATATAATAATCCTCCCATTGAGAGAATTGAAAAAGAAAAAATAGCCCAAAAGTATGACGCAATTATAACTGGAATAAAACATATAAAAAATATAATTGGCTCATCCCAACATCCAAAATGTATCATCGGACTTAGTGGAGGAGTAGATAGTTCTTTAGTTGCAGCATTAGTTGTGCAAGCAGTTGGCAGAGATAAAGTAACAGGGATTAATATGCCAACTCAATATAACACTCAAAAGACTAAAGACGTTGCAAATCACGTCGCAAGAGCTTTAGGTATTCCTTTTATTACAATTCCCATCACAGACCAAGTAGAATTAAATGAAAAAATCATTGGCAAACATAGCACCAATAAAAAAATAAGCCCGCTAGTAGCTGAGAACATTCAAGCCAAAATAAGAGGAACTACTATACTCTCTAATCTTGCCTCACAAGAAGGCGCATTGTTCACTAATAATGGCAATAAAATAGAAATAGCCACGGGATATGCTACGTTATATGGAGATGTTGGTGGCGTTATAGCACCAATTGGCGATCTCACAAAGTCAGAAGTTTTTGAGATGGCAAGATATCTTAATAACGAAATATTTCAAAAAGAAGTAATTCCAGAAATCCTCTTCCCTGATAAATTGTTTAGGTTTAAGTTGCCCCCAACCGCAGAGCTCAAAGAGAAACAGATAGACCCATTTAGATGGGGGTATCATGATGCTCTTATCGAAGCTTATGCTGATTATAATAAAAAAACAATGGAAGACATTGCCCAATGGTATCTTGAAGGCACATTAGAACAGAATTTAGGTATTTCTACAGAATTAGTACAAAGATGGGAGATAGACAATCCCAGCATATTTGTGGAAGACTTAGAAGACTTTTCCAGAAGAATCCAACAGAATGTTTTCAAAAGAATACAGGCACCGCCTATCATCGTTGTAAGTAAATCATCCTACGGGTATGATATCAGAGAAAGCCAGTTCCCATTTATGTTGACACAGAAGTACAAAGAATTAAGAAAAGAAATATTATCTCTTGTGAAATATAAGAGAATGGTATGAGATAATTTATCCATTAAAAAACTATCAGCTCTTTGAAAAATGATGTAACCATTACAATTTATTTCTTTTTTCCATACAATTCTTGATCTACTTTCTGGAATTGGGAAATAGTATAGAGAAACTTTCGAAAAAATTCGCCCACAAATACCCCCATGTAAATATAGAGCGTAACCACTACAATATTAAACAAAACACCAAAAAACAAAACATTGAGCAAGAGGTTTAGCCTAAATAAATCGTATATTTTCATGAGAATTGTTTTTTGGCCTTCCTTACGTGGACTCCAATATATTCCTTTTAGGACACCCTCAACTCGCTCATTTTTCAGATTATAAATGCTGGGATTAAACACAAACAACTTGGTATATACAAAAATGACCGCATTGGCAATGCCTAACCATATAACATCAGTTGCATACCCAAGTGCCAAAAAAAGAAGAGGATAATTAATCCAATGATAAATTTGATCAACATACATTGCGAGCACACTTTGCTCTCCATAAAAACGTGCCATCTGACCATCAACATTATCTAAAATTGCGCTCAATTGATAAAGTAAAACACCTCCTAAAATATACCAATAGCCGCCATGCGCAATAATAATACAGCTCACAATCTGGAGGATAAACCACAGAAACATCACCTGCATCGGTTTCAATGGGGTATACAAAAAAAATTTAGTGATATAAACCGCAAAATCCACTTCTAACTTATTCATACCTGAAATTGGTCTTGTTGGATCATGCATTCTTTCTCTTAATACTTTAATGGGAGGAATATTTTTCATTTTGAGTAATCAAATTAAAAAACGTATAAACATTTTTAGCACAAAGTTTAGAGAGGTTTTCGACCACTGATAAAATAACCAGACGTCTCCCAGCCTTTTGGCTTCAAAAACTTATTAAGTTCAATACCATTTTCGGCAAACCATTCCAATATTTCTTCACGTGTTTGATGGCTCGCAAACGTTGGATGCCACCAATCAACATTATTGAGATTAGCAAACCCTAAGCCCCTCTTCTCGTTCCACCAGCAATGGATAAAATAATCATACATAAACTTCTGTAGCTTATATTTTCCTTTTTCTATTCCCAGAAGTGGAATATCTTTTTCAATGACGATTCGACCTTTGATTTTAGAAAATGCCTGGCCAAGACGCGAAATTTGATCTGAAAATTCATACACCTCTTGGTAAGTCATAGCCGTTGTCTTCTTGCGAATCTCAATATCCGACATTTCTCGCAAAAGAGGTTTAACAGCATAAACATAAATACCTATAATTCCCCCTGGCTTAAGTGTACTAGCTAACTTGGCAAAAGCTTGACGTGCATCTCCTGTGTGATGAATAACTCCTGAAGAAAAAATTGCATCAAACGTTGGGCCGTTAAAAGGAAGATGTAAAATATCCCCTTGAAGAACACAAACATTGGGAATCATTTTAGTGCGAACACGTGCCACATCAACTGATTGAGAGATATCAAGAGCAAAACGCTCACAACTTTGATTATGATTAAATAACTCTTCTGCCCAGCCAATGCCGCAGCCAGCATCTAAAATACGAGTTCCCGATTTAAAAATCTTGCTCTCAACTTGCGCAGCGCCTCGAAGACCAAAAAGATGCCCTAGCTGCTCTGAAAGATCTGCAGCTTCTCCTTCTGTTTGTCCTAACTGCCGACCAGCGGTTTCTTCCCAATTAGTCCACTTTGCGGAGAATGATTGTACTGTTTGCTTTTTTTGACCATAGAAATTTTCCGGAACAAAACGCGGCACCCCATTTATAATAGGCCAAATTTTACCACTCCGAGAACGAAAATGCCCTTCAATGACATCGTCACTTTCTTTTTGCTTGACAACCAGTTCAAGAGACTCACCACTATCTGGATCACAAAACACAGATGCCCACTTTTGTATCATTTTTATACCTCTTTAAGGAAAACTCCTCAATGATTCCTAATTTTAAAGAATAGTTTAAATAGTTTTCGAAACTATTGTCAATTCTTCTCATACTCCGCCAAAGACCGTTTGCGAAATAATCTACCCACAACTTCCCAATCTTCTTTTCGTATCTCTCGCAATAGCCACAAAACAAAAACATAAAATAATCCCCACAACCCGTACGTAAAAACCAAATAGAATCCCGCAAAGTGCCACAACCACGCTAAATAATACACCAATCCGGATACAATAACAATCTTCACCGTAGAAACAGCATCAACCAGCACACCCCATTTTCGATATACATAGAACCCCCCCATCACCATGGCTAAACACGTTGCAATGAGAGAAGAAATTGCACCCCCAACAATGCCATAGTGGGGAATAAAATAATAATTAAGAATAACCATTAGCAAAAATGATAACCAGGTCAAACACATCTCCACCGTTGGTTTCCCACTTCCCGTAATAATAGAGCCTAACGTTCCAAAAATAACCAAAAACGTCACACTCACTACAAGCAAACTCAGCGTAGACGCCGCTCCAATATAAGTGGAAGAATAAAACATTTTCAATAAATCTGTTGAAGTTGCCGCCATAAGTGCAATCACCGGCAACATTAATAATAATAACCAGCGTAAAGACAATTTAATATACTTTTGTATTAGAACGTGATTCTGCTGCGCCACCGCTCTTGAAACCGAGGGCAATAGAACAAAAGGAAGATACATAAATAAGAGAAAGGGGATATTAGATAAAGTTGTTGCCGCAGTATACAACCCCGCCAAAGTATTATCATGAAGTATTGACTTGATAAAAAGTACATTAATATTTCGAATCGACGTTGCCGCTAAAGCCGTAAACGTAATTGGCAAAGAAAATAACAACACTTTTTTCACTAGTCCTCTCTCTTCAATGAAAGTATCAGATTTAACCACCGGATTTTTCCAAATAATAAAAAACAAGATTAAACACAAAACCAGCGCTAAAAAATACCCCATCAACGCTCCAAAAATACCCCAACCTAAAAACACAAAAAGAAACACGAGAATAACCCGGAAAATAGGTTGCGAAAAACTAATAATCGCCTGTTCACGAAACACCCGTAAACCATTCATATACCCGCTGGTAAACAACGCCAAAAGAGAAAGAGGAATCACCATAACACCCAAAAACATAATCATACCTGTAAGCGAACTATCATGCAACCAAGAGGCAATAGAAGAAGCTAAAATAACATACAACAACGCAAACCCTACCGCCGAAAAGATTTGTAACTTCAACACTTTAGAATAAAAAGTATGCGTTAAAACATTTGACTCAGAGATAAACTTTGTCACCGTCCGTGGCAGTCCGGTATTCAAAAACGCCCGGTTGATCAAATACATTGACATCAATACCCCAAATAACCCATAATCTTCAGCCCCTAAATACCGCGCTAACCCAATATGAATCAAATAATTAGAAATCATGACCACTAACTCTGTACTCATCATGTACACAAAACCTTTACTTACCGATTGCCGCATAAATTATCCCTTATTATTCTCTTAAAAAAATAAGCAAAAGCCTTCAACTCTTTGTTTCCGATTGAATCTCTCGTACTCCTCTCTCTGCCCCAATCCCCATTAACTCCAAACCATGATCTCCTTTTCCCGAATCTTTTCGAATCTTCAAATCAGTCATCCCCAAAGCGCTCTTCACCACACTCTTCGCAACATATCCCGGATGATACATCAGATTAAATCGTAAGAAACATTCATGCGTGCAATAGCACTTTGTATCTTTAATAAATGCCGCAGTTTTCTCTGCTCTCTGCGATTTCCAAAGTTTTGTAAAATCATAATCATATTCTCGTACATTCCCTAATCGCTTCGCATTCAATAACTCGCACGGATACACATCACCTTTCTCATACATCACGCCAAGTAACGTTCCTGCAGTACATGGCAGCACAAACTCTTTACGCTCCACATTCTTAATAATCACATCCATTCTCATCTTATTCATCAAATCACGTAAATACGTTTTCCACCCCTTCTTACTTGAGCGCTTTTCCAACTCATAAAATTTCTTATAATTATTCAAATTAACCCCAAACAAATCCATCTTCTTCGCTTCCCCACGAATAATATTCAAAGACAACACGTCCGGCTTCAATTCTTTCTTCACATAGCCATGGAACTCCTCCAGTGTATCTTGATTAAGCGACGTCAACGTAGACACCACCGACACTTGCAAATGCGGATACCTCTTCTGCAGCTCTTTCAACTCTCGAAACGTCTTAACCGCTGTTTGAAAACAATCTTTCACTTGTCGAATTTCATCATGAATCGGTTGAATTCCATCCAAAGATAATACAATATTCAAATCTAAATCTGGACAACTCTGTAATATATCTGTACAATCACGTATCGTCTTCTCCGTAAATGTCCCATTTGTTGGAACAGAAACCTCTTTCACCGTTGTATTACGGTAATACGTCTTAATCACTTCTGCAAAATCTGCCCGAATAAACGGCTCTCCTCCACTAATATTAAGAATAACTAAATCAGGTAAATGCTTTGTCAATTTCTCAATCTCTTCCAGTGACAACTCCCCTTTCGTATTCAAATTCTTCCAGTAAAAACAATGCCCGCACTTCGCATTGCACTTTGACGTCACAAAATGAATTAGCTGAATTGGCGTCTGTGGCTTTCGCACAAAATAGTACTTCCACAACTTAAGATAAGAACGCCTCATACTATAAACTCCCGAAAACGAGTATAAAAACCTTTTGATTTTATGTTCAGATGACAGAAAAGTAAACTATTCAACTATCTTCTAAAGAGGACTTTGAATAATCTCATTTATCTTCTAAACGCCTCTCTCATAAATCCCCAGCTCCACCCACTAATTCCCAAAAACACTAACGAAGATGTCAATAAAAAATATCCTAGTAATCGTCTGTTCCAACGCAGCAACCTCCAAAAAATTCGCCCTGACCTAACCACTGGTACAACCAATGCCAAAAGCGGAAACCGTGCAAACACGCTTCCTGGCAACCGAACCTCTTTACGCACCTGTGCCGAATATCTCCCAAAATTATAATGATGTCGCATAAATGCGCCAAATACGTCCCGATTAAAACGATTCACCACAACTCGCGCATCAAAATACAACCTAAACTCTTTTTGCACAGCCCTATGACAAAACATCGTATCCTCACCTGCACGCAAAGTTCCATCAAACCCTCCAATTTCTTCAAATACCTCTTTGGTGCAAAACAAATTACAACTAGGCATAAATTTCACCTGTCGCGAGGGCATTCCTTCTGCAAACTCATTAAACGCTAAAATAAAATCCGCAACACTCACCAAATTACCTGCATTCGCATTACGCAGTGCTCCCCCCACAATCAAACAGCCTGACTCCCTCATTGCTCGCAACCCATACTCCAACCATCGCCCATCAGCCAAACAATGCCCATCTAAAAAAGAAATAATCTTCCCTCTAGCCACATGAACAGCCCTATTACGCGCGTCCCCCGGATACATCTGCTCATCTCGATGAATCACCCGAACTTGGGGAAATTTTTCACAAATAATAGACCTCGTGCTATCAGTAGAACTATCCACCACAATCACTTCAAACTTCTCACTTCCCTCTTGTGCAAATACCGAAGTTAAACACTGCTCAATATATCTCTGCTCATTATACGTTGGAATAATCACACTAATTAAAATATCACTATCTACACTATATTCGTGCTTCATCTTTTACCCACTTCTTCTTTTACTCGCTTCATCTTCCACCCGCTTCTTCTCAATCCAATACCCTCGCTGCTGCAATACAAAACTCGCTCCTAAAAAAAAGAAAATAAAGAGCACCTTCCAATTCAAAATATTTGCCACAAAAATATTCTTCGCACTCCACAACCTCAACTTCACAAACCCCCCAACAGAACCCACTTTTTGTTTAAAATGATAATTGGCTCTCCCTCGCCTAAGCTGCCAATCAACAAACCCCCGCCATGTCGTTCTGGCTTCATGATACGCAAATCCCTCTCGTGCATAGTATATGGGAATTCCTGCCTTCTCCAATCGCACAGACAACTCCGCATCTTCCGCCCCAAACCTCATCTTCTCATCAAACATCCCAACTGAATCAAAAACTTCTCGTCGCAGTGCGCAATTACCCACGGCTAAATGATTAGTAAATCCCTCAGAACTCACTCGCCACACCTTCTCAAATCCTAACGATCCCCCGCCAGGAAACCCTAACGCTGAAACACAATCACCAATGAAATTAGACGGGGGAATTCTTGTCCCGCTTGTCACCGCCATCAACTTCTCATCTTTAATCAACGGCTCAATCAACCCCTGCAGCCATTTTTCCTGCACCCAGCAATCATCATCAATAAACACAATAAGTTTTCCCAAAGCATATTCTATCCCTTTATTTCGATTAAAAGGAATCCCCTTCTTCGCCGGAATCGTAAAATATCGCACATCAACGGGCAGCTCCGGCTCAGACAACGCTACATCCGATTCTTGCAATAACAACACTTCTGTATTATACTTCTCAAGCGAACTGTGCATACTATACAACAATCGATCTAATTGAGGTTGTCGTATCTTGTCGCAAATAATAATAATAGATATATCAACACTCCCAAAACGATTATCAGCCGCTTCTCGCATTCTCTCAACTCACCTTCTTATTAAGACTCTTCTTTCCAATATTTTTCTCCTCGAAACTATTCTCTTCCCGCCCAAACGAACTTCTCCCTAAACCATAATACGTAAATCCGCCTTCTTGCACTTGCTGCGCATCATAAATATTTCGCCCATCAAATAAAATACGTGTCTTCATCAACTCACCTAACTCTGCAAAATTAACATTACGAAACTCATCCCACTCTGTCACAAGCACAATAACATTACTCTCTCTAACTGAGTCCGTAAGAGAAGTACAATACATCAAACCAACTCGCTCTCCAAATAATCGTCGTGTATCCTCAACAGAAATAGGGTCATACACTTTAACACCGACCCCCGCGCAAAGCAACTCCTCCATTAACACAAGCGCGCTCGCACCCCGTAAATCACTCGTCTTTGGTTTAAAACTCAACCCCCATAACGTAACAGTATCACCCTCCACTTTTCTAAGTGCCTCTAGAATCTGTGGCACTAACATTTTCTTTTGCCGCTCATTTAACCTCTCCGTCTCCTCTAATAAGTATGCTCTATATCCCGTACTGCGAGCCGTATCAATCAACGCTCGTACATCTTTTCGAAAACAACTTCCACCATAGCCAATCCCTGCATTTAAAAATTTAGGTCCAATTCGTGAATCCATCCCTATCGCTTTCGCCACAATCGTAACATCCGCACCCACTCGATCACAAATATTAGCCATCTCATTAATAAAACTAATTTTCATCGCCAAAAAAGAATTATTGGCATACTTGATCATCTCTGCCGTCTCCCAATCTGTTTCCAATAAGGGCATATACATCTTAAGCAAACCATGATACACTTTTTGTAGCATATGAAACGCCTCAGATGTTTTTGCACCAACCACAATTTTATCCGGATGATTAAAATCATACACCGCATTTCCTTGCTTCAAAAACTCCGGATTTGACACCACATCAATAACCACTCCAGAATTAAGCGAGCGAATTAATTCCATGCATCGATTCGCCGTTCCCGGCGGCACCGTACTCTTATTGATCAACACTTTATACCCCGTCGCATATCTGCCCACCATTTCTGCAACCGAAAACACATATGTCAAATCACAAGACCCGTCCTCATTCTCAGGTGTGCCCACACAATTAAATACCACTTCACCAAACCTCACCCCTTCCTCAATATGTGTTGTAAATTGCAACCGTCTCTTTGACCTATTCAATTCCACCAACTCCTGCAATCCCGGTTCAAAAAACGGCATCTTCCCCTCATTCAACATCATAATCTTCGCCTCATCCACATCAACACATAACACCTCATGTCCTAAACTAGCTAATGACGCTCCTGTAACTAATCCCACATATCCCGTTCCAAATATACTAATTTTCATAGAATTATTCCTCTCCGATACATTTCATCAGCTTGTTCTAACAATCCTATCGTGCCTACATCAAACCAATGTTCACTAAACACAAATCCTCGCACACAACTATGATTAACCAACCACGTAACTAAATCACCCGAATTATCTGCCTTACCCTCCCGTCGTAATTGCGGAATCATCTGTAAATCCCCGCGAGAAAACAAATAGCACGCCGTACTCGCAAGTGTACTCTTTGGCACTACCGGTTTTTCTTCAAAATCAACAATTCTTGTCCCATCCAACAACGCCACACCAAATGTCTTACGCACTTTCTCAACATCTTCCAAATCACGCAAAGCCACAACAGAACTCTTCTCCAATCTAAAAAAATCAACAAACCGCTTCAACGAAAAACCAAACAGATTATCTCCTGCAATCACCAGCACATCATCATCAATTTTCTGTGTTTGCAGCACAAAATCAATATCTCCCACTGCGCCCAATCGATCTTCATTGCTCAACGTCTCATCATTCAAAACACTCACCGCCAACGCTCCCCCATAACTCTTCTTCCAATCCATAAAATGAGAATAAAATTTATCATTTGTTATAACAAAAACCTCTGAAACAGTCTTCACTTCCTCTACTTTATCCAAAATATGCTCCAAGATAGCCTTGCCCCCCACTTTCAACAACGGTTTAGGCGTATCAAGTGTTAACGGGTATAATCTTGTCGCATACCCTGCCGCTAAAATAATCACGTTCATAACCACACCTTCATATTAAAAACCAAAAGAAAACGCTTTAAAAGGGTTGTGGAAGAATAGAACAAAATAGAGAAGAATATTCTAAAGTACGATTTCATAAGCCTAATAAACATTTCTCATAACATCAACCTGTTAAATAAAACAATGACAAATCTAGATTACATCATAAAAAGAAATATTAAATATGAATACAAAAACGGACCAGATAAAATAAACTCTTGGGAAGACGCAAAAGAATCAGGTCTAAACTGCGGTGCGCTGATTCATCTTCTAATAAATGACTTATTTGACATAAAACTACCTTCTTCCTTGATGTGTTTTGAACTTGCCTATGACCAAAATTACTTTAGAAATCTATCCCAAGAGGAACCAAGAACGCTTGGCGATATTTTGGTTCTTGGACGCGTTGGACTGAGTGATAAAATAAAAAGAATCGAGCAAGAGTACACAACACAAAGTAAAATCTTAAATGTACTTGAACATCCTCGTCTTCATCTTGTAATGTGCACCGCAGACTGCAATCAATTAGGAGAACCACTAGTGATACATTCCACCCCATTCCAAAACGGTGGCATACAACTATGGTCAACAGCAGAATTACAAAAATACTCCTGCTACCAACAAGTGTATAAACACCTTCGCCTCAAACAACAGCAATAAAATAAAAATAAAGTAAGTCAATAAACCTCAATAAAACCATGAATATCACATCAATTAAAACAGAAAAAATCATTCCCAATAACCATCTATTTACTATTCTAAACAACACCCTGCCTCTCCTCACCGAAAAATCAATCCTTGTTATCACCTCAAAAATAGTAGCTCTCTGTGAAAACTCAATTGTATCCAAAAACAGTGTAGAAAAAGAAACATTAATCCAGCAACAATCAGATTATTACATCCCCTCACAACAAAACAAATATCACGTCACCCTCACCATCAAAAATAACACATTAATTCCCTCTGCTGGTATTGACGAATCAAATGCAAATGGATACTACGTTCTCTGGCCCAAAGACCCGCAGCAAACTGCCAATCATATACGAAAACATCTCATCTCCCGCTTTAAACTCAATCATATCGGAGTAATCATAACGGATAGTAAAACCACTCCCCTGCGTTGGGGCACAACTGGAATTGCCATTGCTCATAGCGGCTTCCACGCTCTCAACAATTACATAGGACAACCCGATATTTTTGGCCGCACTATGAATATGACCAAAGCAAATATCATGGACGGACTCGCCGCAGCTGCCGTTGTGGTCATGGGCGAAGGAAATGAACAAACCCCTCTTGCCATAATCACCGAAATACCTTTTTGTCAATTCCAAAATCGCAACCCCACTGATGAAGAGCTTCAACAACTCAAAATCAATCTAGAAGATGACCTCTATTCTCCTCTACTCCAAACGGCTCATTGGAAAAAAAGAGAAAAGAGTAGTCATCAAAAAGATTATTAGAAAAATAATTGGACAGCTTACCGGTTTTTCCACGTAATGCAGTACTCACCGATACGGAGGCGTTCTTAACTTCCGTGTTCGAAACGGGAACGGGTGAACCACACCCCTATGGCCGTCCAATAATCATACTCCAAGCACCCCTTTATAAAGATTTCTCTCCAAAAAGAGTAAAATTACTTCTAGAGAATCCTCTTTCATAACTATTTAAAAACAAGTAAAAAGTCCCCTTCATCAATATGAATACAGCTATCATCCTCGTTGGCGGTCTTGGCACTCGCCTCAGACCCCTAACAGACCACACCCCAAAACCTCTTCTTCCAATCAAAAATAAACCCACCATGCAGCACATCATTGAAAATCTCGCCCAACATAATATCAACAATATCATCCTCTCCATAGGCTATAAAGCAGATCAAATCAAAGAATACTTCCAAGACGGCTCGCAACTAGGAGTACATCTCACCTACATCTATGAAGACCAACCCCTTGGCACCGGTGGTGCTGTTAAATTCGCCGCCTCAACTCTCCCACAAAATGAACCATTCTATCTTGCATGGGGAGACAACCTCATGGACATAAATTGGACAGAAATGCACAATCTCCATCAATCATCACACACTCAAATCACCATGGCCCTCACCCATCGTGAAGATGTCGAAAACTTTGGTGTCGCAAAATTAGACCAAAACAAAATAATCCAATTCATCGAAAAACCTCCGAGACATCTCGCCCCCTCTAATCTCATCAATGCCGGCGCATTCATCATCAACCCCCAAGCACTCAACATTCTCCCAAAAGAAAAATCCTCAATTGAAAAAGATTGCTTTGAATTCCTCGCTCCGCAAAACCAAATCACGGCATATATCCACCCCGGCCAATGGTTCCCCACTGACACCCTCGAAAAATACTACCACGCCAACGAACACTTCCAACCCTACATCAACCTCAAAGAAAAAAACATCATCATCGCCGATGTAGACGACACCATCTGCAACAGTTGTCAACAAATCAGCCAACCCATGGCAAATCAAATCAATCACATGATCCAACACGGCTATCAATTCGCATTTATCAGCGGCACCAAAAATATTGACCTCCAACAAATGCTCTCATCAAGAATAACCCAACCCCATCATCTTCTAGGCACCACCGGAACACAATACGTCCACATCCAGCACAACCAACCAACAGTCATCTACACCCACACTTTCACCCAAAAAGAAAAACACGAAATCACAACTGCCCTCAATCACCTCATCACACACTACAACATCCAATCACACACCACAAAAGAAGATCAACTGCAAGATCGCGAATCACAAATCACTCTCTCCGCCATCGGCCGCCATGCTCCCTCCGAAATCAAAGCCCAATACGATCCCAACGGCAAAAAACGGTTAGAATGGATAACTTTTCTCACTCAACAGCTTGATGAAACCAAATACGACATCAAAATCGGCGGCACAACCTCCCTGGACATAACCCGAAAAGGCTTAAACAAAGAATGGGGCATCCGCCAATTCCTCAACCACAACAACTACTTAGTCAATCAAGTTCTCTTCTTTGGAGACAAATTACATCCTGGTGGCAACGACTACCCCGCAACCAGAATTGTAGATTGTATTGCGGTCAAGAACCCTCAAGAGACATTACAGAAATTAAAAGAGATGTGTCCGTGAAAAACATAACCTCACCTAACCAGACATATCCGTTTGTATACAAACAAAAAGTTTAAATATATGGTTGTATTCTTAAGCATATGGATTGCGCCCCTGACTGTTGCACGTTCATTTATTATGCAAAGGCGGGATTGCTTGAGCTGCTCGAAAGGACATTTAACACAATTTATGTCACAGACCCTATCTTAAAAGAAATTGCCGAAGGAAAAAAAGAAGGGAAAGCAGATGCGTATATATTAGAGAAAAGCTTCACTCAAAACAAAAAATACAGAATTATCACCACAACTAAACAAGAATTACAAGAAGAATATATTTATTTCAAAGGGTATGGTGAAGCAAGCCTCTCCATTATAATCAAAAAATATGACTGTATCATCATCACATCAGATTTAACCGCATACAAAAAATTCATACGAAGAGGAATAACAAAGCTCATCAGATCTGATGAACTGCTTTTAATCGGGTTAAAAAAGAAATACTATACAGAACAAGTAATATTAGAAAAATTAGTGCAACTAAAAGCCGTAGGCGGGACAACAGAACAACGCATCGCGTTCCTGTTAAGTAAACTAAAAAAGGAAAAACTATGAGCCAAATTGTGACCACAAGACTCCCTAAAGAATCAGTCCAGGAACTAGAAAGCATTTCAAAACAAGAATATGTAGATAGAGCTTCACTCCTGCGAAAGATGATTTTAGAACATATCAGAGAATATCAAATTCAAAAAGCCGCCCAAGGATATCAACAAGGAGAATTATCCATTGAAGAAGCCGCACAAAAAGCAAAAGTAACCATCTGGCAAATGATAGAATACGTGACTGCTAAAAACATCGTACCTCCTCCTGAAAACCTAACCGAAATGGAAAGAAATCTAGAGAACACTACAAAAATACTTAAAATATAAAGAAAAATAATCAAAAAAAACGTAATGACTAGCGACGTACCCCACGCAGACGGTTGTCATCGTAGACGCCACGGCCATCAGCATTGAAATCAGAGCCGCCGTAGAAATAGTTCAACCAAGACGCCCGCCCAAGAAATGTTCTATTATTACTTCCCAACGTGCTTTTTACATACTCAGGTAGTAACACGTAAACGTGGGGAGTTTTTCCTGCCCCTGCAAACATTTCCATATTCAAGCCAAAATTTTCTTCATCAGGCCCATAAATTCGTTGAGCGACTTTTCTTTGCTCAGAATTTAATTCATTTACCACTTTAGGACCAACCACAAAATGCCCATATAGATCATTGTCTTTCACAAGATTTAATCCTTTCAAATCAACAACAACACTATCTTTATGGTCTACAGAAGATTGAGCAGCTTCGGCATTCGGAAAATAGTTTTCTTTTTCGGTAAGTTGCCGATATGCGTCGTCGATGTTTTCTAAAACAAGATTTTGCGGTTCTCGTGTAATTGCCCACACAACGTTTTCTTTTTGAACAGTATATAATTCTCCATCAGCAGTATAAAACCATTGATTTCTTAATTCAATGTTGGTTCTTCGCTCAGTCGTAAGCTGGTCAGCATGCTGAAATGTGCCTAGCTTTAATTTCTTGTACTCCAATAAGTTCCCAGTAACGTTTTCTAAGGTCATAGTATAATCCTCTTAATTTACTCTTTTTTATATCTTTTACTCTGCCGAAATCTTAGATTTCAACCAAGATATATCTCAAAAGTGCCACTACTATTTAAATGTTCCCATTATTTATTACTTCAAAGTAACAATCAATTGAAAACATTTAATTATAGCACGTAATCACCACCTCAATCATTTTAAAAAACTTCTTACCCCAACTCAAGAAAGACTTCTGTAATTCTCCATCGGTCACTTTATCGATATTCTGACCGATAGACTTTTAAATACCTCTCGTTTTCACCCATTTATGCAACCAGATCAGCTTATCGAAGTCTTGAACAGATGGAATTTCTGGACTCAAGAACAAGAAACAGGAATCAGCAGAAAAAAATATTTGGAAGTAATGACTAGGTTTGCCAAAACGCAACAAATTATCGTGATAACTGGTGCACGTAGAACCGGTAAGTCCACCCTGATGAAACAGTACATTAAACAGCTCATTCAACAGGGAGAAGATCCAAAAAATTGTCTGTATGTTAACTTTGAAGAACCGCGATTTGTGGATGAATTAAACCTGAATTTTCTTCAGCGCCTCTATGAAGTATACCTTGAACAAATAAAGCCTGTTAAAGGAAAATGCTCTCTCTTTTTGGACGAGATCCAACTAGTTCCCGGATGGGAAAAATTTGTCAGGGCTTTACACGAAAAGAATGAAGCTTTGGTGTTTGTCTCTGGTTCTTCCGCAAAATTATTGAGTCAAGAGTTCGCCACAGTATTAACGGGAAGACATGTAGACATAATGGTATTTCCACTCAATTTTACAGAATTTTTGGAGTTTAAAGGAGTACGTATCTCCTCAAAATTAGATTTGATCTCACAGAAGATTAAAATTAAACGGTTCCTACAAGAATATTTAGAATATGGTGGCCTGCCTTTGGTTGTTCTTCAGCAGGAAAAAGATAGCTTGCTGGCAGCATATGTTGATGATATTATTACTAAAGATGTAGCCCAGCGACATAAAATAAAAAAAATCGATAAGTTAAAAAGCCTCACTAAATTTTATCTTAGTAATATTTCCGCCTTAGCATCATTTAGAAACATCCAGCGATTTCTGGGAATCAGTTTGGATAGTGTAGAGAGGTATTCTTATTATATACAAGAATCTTATTTGATTTTTCTGATGAATAAATTTTCTTATTCTTTAAAAGAACAAGAAGTCAACCCCAAGAAAGTATATTGTATTGATTCTGGGCTCAAAAATACAGTTAGTTTTAGATTCAGCGAACACATCGGACAGCTCTATGAGAATACCGTTTTTCTCCATTTAC
>JAHFQW010000002.1:0-39359 GCA_023259115.1 archaeon | reverse complement strand
CAAAATAAAAAAGAAGTGTATTACTGGAAGAGAAAAGGAGAATGTGATTTTGTGATAAAAGAAGGACAGAAAATCACCACCGCAATTCAGGTTACCTATACTCTAGCTAGAAAAGAGGAAGAAATTAAGAGTTTACTAGAAGCGTTACATAAATTTAATCTTCAGGAGGGAATCATTATCACAAGTGAAGAAGAAGGCACAGAAATAAAAGAAGAGAAAACTATCCAGTATATTCCACTCTGGAAATGGCTGCTTACGTGATTCCATAACAGATATATTTAATAAACGTCTCCAAAAACTACTCCTAGAACTATCATGAACCCCCAAACCCTCCAAAAAATCCTCACTGCCGGTAAAATTGCCTCTCAAGTACGTCGAGAAACCGCCAAAAAACTCCAACAGCCAGGATTCTCATATTTACAAGCCATGGACGAAGCAGAAAAAAGAATAATTCAACTTGGCGGCCAAATCGCCTGGGCCCAGATGGCCGTAAACGACGTCGCCGCACATTACTGTCCCACAGAAGATGACCAATCTGTCACAGAAGAAAGCCAACTAATCAAAGTAGATATAGGAGTACATCTCGACGGCTACATCGCTGATAACGCCATGACCATCGAAGTAGGTTCCTCCAATCAATACAAAGATCATATCAAAGCCGCGCAAAATGCTCTTAAAGCCGCCATCAAACTCGTCCGCCCCGGCACTCAACTCTGGCAGCTCGGCGAAGCGCAACATTCTGAAGCCCAAGCACTCGGATTAAAAACCATTCGTAATCTCTCCGGCCACACTATCGACCAATACAAAGTGCATGGCGGCATCTCCATTCCCAGTTTCAACAACAAAGACAAAACAGAACTGCAAGCAGGCTCGCAAATCGCCATCGAACCATTCGTCACCGAAGGCACAGGCCTAATCAAAGAACGTAACCCTGCAACCATTTTCATGATCGAATCACAACGCTCAACCAGATCCCTCTACGGTCAAAAAATTTTGCATTTTCCCGAAATCAAAAACCAAAACGGCTTACCCTTCACCACCAGATGGGCTACTCGTTCTCTAGGAAAAAGTATTGCTCTTCTCGGCTTAAAACAATTACAGCAAGATGGCATCATCCACGCCTACCCCCCCCTAGTAGAAGTCGCCAAAGGCATGGTCGCCCAATTCGAACACTCCATGATCGTTGAAGATAAACCAAAAGTATACACACGTCACCAAGATGATGAATGGTAAAAAGTAAAAATATTAAAGCCATATTTCTTATTGATACTCATTCTCACTGACGCTTCTTCACCTTATGCCTCATAACTTCCAAAACCAATGGCACAAGAGAAATAAAAATAATCAACAAAACAAACAACGAAAAATGACTGCGAACAACATCTAAATTCCCAAAGAAATAGCCTCCAAGTAAAAATAAACTAACCCACACCACCCCTCCAATCACATTAAACAACAAGAATTCAGAATACCTCATCTTTCCAACACCCGCAACAAACGGTGCAAATGTTCGAATAATTGGCACAAATCGTGCCAGAATAATCGTCTTCTTGCCATGCTTTTCATAAAACTCATTGGTCTTCTCCAGATATTCTTTTTTAATCAAATGTCTCTTCTCAAACATCCTCACGCCTAAATAACGTCCTATTCCATAATTCACTGTATCACCTAAAATCGCCGCCGCCATCAACACCAACAACAACACCCACAGTCTCAACACCCCAAGCCCCGCAAACGCTCCCGCTGTAAATAACAACGAATCACCAGGTAAAAAGGGCATAACTACAAGCCCCGTCTCCACAAAAATAACCAAAAACAACAACCCATACGTCACTATGCCATACTGTAAAATAATACTCCCTAAATAGGTATCAACATGTAGTACTATATCAATAAATTTGCTCACAACCATCATGTTAAATAAAATAAGAGTACTTAATAAAGATACTCACACAAAAATCCTCACTCCTTTGCCCTCACTCTGGGTACCACCCAAAACGCCATAATCGCTCCCACTAAAATTATGCTCCAAAATACCACACCCGTAATCTTGCGCAGCGCAAACAACAGCATATTTAAAAATAATAAAACAATAAAAAGATACCCAAATACTTTCAATCTCGACGAATTCATTTCAACTTCTTCACAACCTCATTCACCGTCAACAACTGCTCCGTCCCTGTTTTCATATCTCGTAATTTCACTTTCTTCTGTTTTAGCTCATCCTCACCAACCATCACAACGTAAGGAACACCCAGCGCCGACGCATAATCCAAATTTTTCGACACCCCTTTCTTACCCAAACACACTTCAGCTGGAATTCCTTTTGCCCTCAACTGTTCAACAATCATAAGTCCTTCCTGCACCACACCAATAGGTAATACATACACTTGAACCACACTCTCTCCCAACACTTTTTGCTCCATCTTAAGTACATCCATAATTGGTTCCAATCCAAACGCCACACCAACAGCTGGAACTTGTAATTTCGAACCCATAAAATTCCCAATCATGTTATCCCATCGTCCACCACCTGCCAGCGATCCCCTAAACACACCATTGCGCAGCACCGCTTCATACACCGTTCCCGTGTAATACGCTAACCCTCGTGCCAGCGAAACATCAAACAGCACATTCGTAACACCCATCGAATTCAAATACAAAAATAACTCTTCCAATTCCTTCAACCCCTCAACTGCTTCCGCATTCTTAACTCCTTTTTGCAACTCTTTGAGCGACACCCCTTCTTTCACAAACTTAAAAATTCCCTCAATCTGTTTCGCGCTAAATCCTCTCTCGCTCAACTCTTTGGAAACACCACTCACCCCAATCTTATCCAACTTATCAATGGCAATAATTGCTCTCTCACAATCAGTCACCCCCGCCTCAACCAAAATACCATTCAACACCCTACGATTGCTTACCTTCACCACCACATCTAAACCCAATTTAGAAAAAACTCGACTCACTACTGCAAGCACTTCCGCATCTGCCAGCATTGACGTAGACCCAATCGTATCCACATCACACTGCCAAAACTCCCGATACCTCCCCAACCGAACCGGTCCATCTCGAAACACTTGACCCAATTCATACCGTTTAAATGGCATCTTCAACGTTGGATTCATCGCCACATAACGAGCAAGTGGCACTGTCAAATCAAATCGTAATCCTAACGCTCGCTCCCCTTGATCTGTAAGTCTAAACGTCTCTTTCAACGCATCGCTCACCTCGCCTGCCGCAAACTTCGCGGATAACGTCTCATATCGTTCCAAAATAGGTGTCTCTAGTGGTCGAAACCCATACAACTCAAATACACTTGTTAGTACATTAACCACCTTATTCTTAAGTGCCTTCTCAACGGGAGGTATATCTCGAACCCCCTTTGCCGTTTGTATATCTGCCATAATAATATCCTCCTAAATATTTTTTGTTTTATTAATCTTTGTATTCGAGTTTCTCTTGAATTAAGCCTAACAATTAATTGGGTCTCTCTTGAAGTTCAGAGAGAGTAGAGGCATTAACCAACCATTCTAATTCTCTTTTAGCATCATCCTTCAAAGGAACCATTGAAGCATATTCTTTCAACGTATCCCGAAATAAAATACTCTTTGAGATACATCTCCATCCAGAATACTCTTGCATCACCAGAGATAAACGTTCCGGCAAGTCGGTCTGTTTCAGATTATTCTTTCGAAGTAATTCTTGAAATAAATCATATTTTGTTTCCGCTAAATCCATAATATAAAATTTATCATCTGACATGTTTCCTTCTCCACGTACTAAGCCCGTCGGCATTATTTTATATTTTTTAACTAATCTATTCAAAAAAAAACATTAGAAATAAACAGTAAAGTAAAAACTACCAATGATGATATACAAATAAATAAAATAAATCAAAAGAAAAAATGGGGCAGCTGGGGGGAATCGAACCCCCTTCCGAAGCTCCACAGGCTTCTATACTAGCCGTTGTACGACAGCCGCCATTATTAGAACTACGTTCAATATCTCTTTTAAAAACCTTTCCTAAAAAGAATACAGAGTTAAAACTACATTTATTCAAAACAGTGAAGACAATCAACTCTTTCAGCTCGCTGAAAGTCACGAGCAATAGCGACTCGACGTGTTAAATTCATCATTATACTATCAAAAACAACCCCTACTATAAAAAACTTCCCATTACAAAACGATATATTCTTCATTTTTCATGATTTTTTTCAGACGTATTAACTGCGCAACCATCGCAGGAACTGTAGGAATTTTTGGCTCAAATTTCTCTAAATCTTTCAACCCTACCCATTGATAATCTGAATATTCTTCATTCAACTTAACTTTCCCAGAAACATGTTGGGCATAATAATGAGGTAACACCATAGAATTCCCATCGCTCTTGCGAAAAAAAGCTTGTGTAACAAACGTAGGATATATTTTAACCTTAAACAATCTACCCACTTCTTCATTTTTTTCACGTCGTAATCCTTCAATAATACTTCTATCTTTTACTTCCATCTTGCCACCTATAAACGAAAATATACCCTCATAATCTCTCTCCCCTTTCCTCTTACATAACAGCACTCTCTTCCCTTCTTTTGAAAACACCACCATCTTCTGACAATATTGAAATGCATATCTATCCATAGTCATCACCTTCACACCATCAACACCCTCTGCTTGCGCACAATCTTAAATCTCGCCCGCTTCGTAAATCCTAAAAATTCTCCTCCTGCCTGTAATGGAAACGCCACACCGCCTGTAACCACAAACTCTCTCCCTCTCAATGAAAGCAGTGGCGATTTTGCAATCCCTAACTGCGCCAACAATAACGCCCATGCCCTCAACAATTTATTAAAAACGGCCGCATGCGTATTCACGCACGCCAACCCATATAATTGTCCATCATCTGAACCAACAAAATCAACAATCGAACGCATACCAAAGCCATAATACGGAATCTTGGAAATTGTCAAATTGATCCCATTTTTCCACACATACTTCCGTCCATCCACCCAACACATCAAACCATAGTTCACCCCCCGTTTAAAAAAAATACGCGTGCCTGCCACAAAATAATTCCAAAATCCATGCGAAGTTCTCTCAAGACTCAACGACAACAGCTCCGCATCCAACCCTACACTTGTAAAAAACGTCTGCTTCTTACCCGTATCCCACTCCACCTGCATCACATCCAGTTCAACTTCTCGAAATAAAAACTCAGAACACAAATACTCAAACTTCTTTCCTTTGTAAAAATAAGAATAAAATGCATTACCCGCACCCATGGGAAAGAAACCTAAACTCTTCTTGCGTAAAAGAGGATCATTAATCGCACTCTCAAATGTCCCATCCCCCCCCGCAATAATAATATGATTAAACCGTGTAATTTCCTTCTTCCATCGCCCAAACATATTATCTTCATTAGTCAGATAAATAACTTTAGCCCGACGACGACGTATAAATTTCTTAAGTAACCGTCTCCGATATATATCACGATACCCTCGAGAACGTGGATTAACTAACACCAACAAAGAATCAACATGCACTTCTTTCCCACTCTTAATACGCTCCCGCAGCGCTCTACCATAGGCATACGTCATAAACAAAATCGAAAAAACACAAAGCACCACTAAAATAAATGTAAGTACGATCACCAACACATCAACCACATACAATAGATATAACTTCTCAGGCAATACTAACAACACACCCTCTAAAAAGAGCATAAACAATAGCAAATAGGTCAGCCATCTCTTTCGCAGCGTATACCTATCTGCCGGCAATAGCACAGCAAATCTCGCCCCCAGCCATCGAAACCGGTTAACAAACACCTCACATAACAACAAAACAATCATCACCCATCCCGAAAATAAACCCACCCACCAAAACAAGAAAAACAACAAAAACACACCTAACTTATCAAGCACCGGATGTAAAAAAGACCTCATTTTACTCTGTGTATCCATCAATTCCTCACCTGACACAAAATAACGCTCATACATCACACTACACACCGATAAAATAAACGCCAAAAATCCCATCAACAACGCAACAACCCCTCCTGCCATCAACCCATAGACCATAAAAAATAACAGAAAAAAACGCACAATCACTTGTAACTTTGCAAACCCCATACTATAAATCAAATCACACAACGTTAAAAAGCTTTTGTCATCCCACAACGAAAAACCACCTCATTTCATCAAAAAAGAAAAAATCACATCCCCTCCATTCCCATCCCTGGTGTCTGTCGAGGCATTCCCTTCGCAGATCCACCCATAATCACATCATCAATACGCAAAATCATCTCCGCAACTTCTGTGGCAGATGAAAGCGCCTGTGTTTTAATCTTCAACGGCTCAAGCACACCTGCTTCCCACGCATCCATAACCTCTCCGGTAAACACATTAATTCCCGCCCACTTCTGACCTTTATCATGCGCTGCGCGTAACTTCACAAGCACGTCGAGTGGATCTAAACCTGCATTCTCTGCAAGTGTCCTAGGAATCACTTCCATCGCTTCCGCATACGCCTCTACCGCCAATTGCTCACGTCCAGAAAGCGTCACCATAAATCGCCTCAGTCCTTGTGCCACTTCCATCTCCGCCGCACCCGCTCCTGCAACCACAAATCCTTCACGTAAAACGGTGCTCAAATCACCAATCGCATCAACCACCGCTCGTTTAATTTCTTCCGCCACATGTTCTGTTCCACCGCACACCAGCAACGTAACTGCTTTAGGATTCAAACACTGCTCTACAAACAACATCTCTTCTTCTGCAATCTTCTCTTGCCTAACCACTCCTGCAAATCCTAAATCTGAAGCATTCAGCTCTTTCCAACTACTCACAATCTTCCCCCCCGTTGCTCGTGCCAACTTCTCCATATCACTCTTCTTCACTCGCCGTGTTGCCAATATTCCCTCTTTAGCTAGAAAATGCTGTGCCAAATCATCCACCCCTCGCTGACAAAATAATACTCTCGCACCACTCTGCTTAACTTTGCGCACCATCTCCAGCAGCGTTTTCTCCTCTTGATCTAAAAAAGACTGCAGCTGCATAGGATCAGTTATCTGAATCTTTGCATCAATTTCCGTATTCTTAATCTCCAATGCCGCATCAAGCAACGCTACTTTTGCTCCTTCTACTCTTTCCGGCATCATCGGATGCACTCGTTCTTTATCTAACACAATCCCCTCAATTAACACACTCTTATCTGTTCCTTCACCTACTTTTTTCTCAACTTTAATATCATCTTTATGTACAATACATACACCATCTTTCTCATCTACTACCCTCAGCACTGCCTGCACAATTAAATCAGATAATACCTCTTTATTTGCTTCCGCGCCTTTCCCTGTCATAGCGGTGAGTGCAATCTGTCGAAATATATCCTTCTTATCAGAACCAACTCTCTGACCAATACTACGTAAAATACGTTGCGCTTCTCCCTCTGCAATACGATACCCTTTTGTTAAAACAGTTGGATGGATATTCTGATCCAATAACTCCTCTGCTTTCTTCAACAACTCACCCGCTAATACCACTGCCGTCGTCGTACCATCCCCAATCACTTCTTCTTGGGTCTTGGCAATCTCAACCACCATCTTCGCCGCCGGATGTTCAATTTGCATCTCCCGCAAAATCGTCACCCCATCATTTGTCACAATCACATCACCCATACTATCCACAATCATCTTATCCATCCCTTTTGGACCAAGTGTTGTTCTAACTGTCTGCGCTACCGCTTTCGCTGCCGCAATATTATTACGTTGCGCATCTTTGCCCGTTGTACGCTTCGTATCCTCAGGCAAGATAAAAATGGGTTGATATGGTTGTTGATTGTTTGACATAGGTATTCCTCCAATAAATAGCAATATTAATAGAACGCCCAGACCCGTCTTATAAAGATTATGCAAACAAATACCCAAACCTTAAAAACAATCTCAGAACTACATATATTTGAACCCACATGAATATTCTTACCTACGATGATATTAAACTAACAAAAGAGATATATGGCTTAAAAGTATCACTTCTCGAACAACTTCTGCCTCAACTAATAAAAAAGTACCCTACTTTTGACAACAGAACCCAGAATCACGCTAGTTTAGCCATCAGAAATCAACTAGGATATCTCTTATGGGCTACCGACAATGTATTAGAACATAAAGTGATTTTAGATCTTGGTTGTGGTTCTACAAACCCTTACATCGAAGGAAACTTTTTCTTGAAAGATAGTATGTATGAACCTTGGATTTGTCGTGCGTTACAGCAGTTAGGAGCAACCCCATCGGCATTGATATTGGCCCCCTAGGAGAAGAAAAATTTACATATCACCAAGTGAACTTAGACAATCCACAAGCCCTAGACTTTCTGTCAGACCAATCCATCGATGTTGCACATGCCCGACAATTCTTTAGCTCACCTCATTTAAACAAGTTAGGAATTTCTCCCAAGCAACTACAGCAAAATCTCTATCCTCAATTGGAACGTGTTTTAAAACAAGGCTCACCATTTATTTATTCTGATTAAAACAACCTAAAACTCAATCACCACACCCGGGACATTCATCGAACCTAGCCAAACCATTCCATAAAATTTTGACCAGAAAGTTTATAAATAACTGTTAATATTTATTAACACATGTTAAAAATAATAAACAACCTGCATATATTCTTTGAGGATTGCTATCAGCGCTACGGTGTACGAGAATATGCTAGAAAAATGCATATCTCTCCCCCCACCGCATCAAAAATTCTTCAAATATACGAAAAAGAAAGTCTGCTCAAAAAAGAAAAAGACCGTCAATACATCTTATACTATGCCAACAAAGAAAGCAAAGAATTTATATTGCTCTCACAAGTGTACTGGAACATACAACTCCGCAAAGTAATAACTTACATTGAAACTCAAACCATCCTCCCCACTCTCATTCTCTTTGGTTCACTCTCCAAAGGCGAAACTAAAAAAGACTCAGATATAGACCTAGCCCTAATCACTCTACAAAAAAACATCAACCTAATTCCATTTGAAAAGAAATTAAAACGAAAAATCCAACTCTTTTCATTCTCTTCCATCACAGAAATAAAAAATAAAGAATTGGCAAATAATATAATAAACGGACGTATATTGGTAGGGAGACTTTCAATTTAAAATGGACTGGAAAGAATGTTGTGGAAAAAGAATCATCAAACAAGTAAACACAGATAAAATGCTCGAACTCTCACTAATCAAATCAAGTAAAAACAAACTCTTATCCTCAGAAACACTCGTATTAAACGAAATCACCGCCGCCTCAAAACTCTCATTAAGCTATGACTCTCTGCGCGAATTATTAGAAGCCATTGCCATACAAAAAAGATATAAGATATACAACCACGAATGTTACACTGCTTTTCTCAAAGAAATAGTATCTGAAAGTGAACTCGGTGATCAATTTGATATTGTTCGCAAAGCACGAAACACGGTGAACTATTACGGTAAAGATATCTCCATCGAAGAATGTACCCAAATCATAAACGCCATAAAACAACTCAGAACCAGCCTAGAAAATAAATTTATAGAAAACTTTGAATAACATATTTACGATCAATTCTATCAGCCCCACAACAATCTTTATTAAGACCACCCCAACCCCAGCAAACATGAAAATCTCCCGCGTCATGTCCACCCAGCACCCCGACAACATCAACACCCCCTTCTTCGCAGAAAACCCCATCATTAGCGGGGATGATGAAATCAAAGAAGCGTTCTACGCATTTTCCCACCTAGGCGCCGATGAACAGCTCTGGGATGCCGAAGGAAAAGAAGTAGACACATTCGTTGTCAAAAAACTCCTCACACGATACCAAGAATACTTCAAAAACCACACACTAGGCAAAGACAAATTTCTCACTTTCCGTGTCCCAAATCCCGAAGTAGAAAAAGACGAAGGAAAAATTCTCCTCGAAGCCCTCCACTCCATTCCCCGAAACTTCGATTTAGCCCAGAAATTCTACAATCAAGACATCGCCCCCATCTTTGAAGTCGTCATTCCCATGTGCGCCTCAGAAAAAAATCTCCTGCGCGTCCACGAATATTACAAACAATTCATCATCAAAAACCAACATAACAAAATCTACAACGATGATATCACCATCTCCCAATGGCTTGGCCAAATGCAGCCAGACAATATTCGCGTCACTCCTCTCTTTGAAACCAAAGATGCTATTCTCAACGCCGATATCTACGTCAAAAAATACATTGAATATGAAAAAATTCAAGAACTCCAACGCGTCTGGTTCGCCCGCTCTGACACCGCTCTCAACTACGGTTCAATCTCCGCCGTCCTATTAGGAAAAATAGGCACATATAAACTCCATCAGCTCCAAGAACAACTCAGTATAGACATACTCCCCATTCTTGGCTGTGGCTCCGCCCCGTTTCGTGGCAACTTCACCCCTCGCAACGCCAACAAAATGATCCAAGGCTATCCCAGTATTCAAACATTCACTATCCAATCCGCATTCAAATACGACCACGGCCCCAAACGTATTATTGACGCGGTAGAATCCATCAAAGAAACAAAACGTAAAGCCCCTCTACCCGTAGACATCGAATTTGCCACAGAAATCATAAACAAAGTCGAACAAGAATATCAACAATCAATTCATCTGCTTGCCAATAACATTAATCTCATAAGCTCTTTCATCCCTGAACGTCGCAAACGTAAATTACACGTGGGGTTATTTGGCTACGCCAGAAAAAGTGACAACGGTATCCAATTGCCTCGTGCCATCAAATTCTGTGCCGCATTATACTCCCAAGGCCTCCCCCCTGATCTTTTAGGAATCTCCGCCCTCTCTGAACAAGAAATCGACAAACTCAGATCAACCTATCCCACCATCGACCAAGATATGGCTGACAGCTTGCAATACCTCAACAAAGATAACCTCTCCTACTTCCCAAAAGAAATCTCTTCCCGTGCGCTCAGAGTTGCCAATATATTCACCCACGAACCAAACCAAGAACATCATCTACACTCAAGCAACATCATCCACGCTCTAAAACAAAATGACCTCCAAAAAATCCAAGAATCTATTCTCGCCGCAGGCAAAGTAAGAAAATTTTTAGGATAATAAAATAACACTCTGTAGATAAATTTTATTTAATAGTATTTCTCAACCCCTAACCACCAAAAACCCTATCTTCCACCATAACAATCTTTATTAAGCCATTCCACCTCGAAAAGACACGTATGGCACGCCTCATTTTTCTAGGAACATCAGGCAGCACCGCTGTAACCTCACGACAACTTCGCTCCTCTGGTGGCATTATCTTACAAGTAGAAGAATTACAACTGCACATCGACCCCGGACCAGGATCTTTAAACAAAGCCAAAGAGTACGGTGTCAATCCTAACCATACCAACGCAATCTTAGTAACCCATAACCACATTAACCACTGTAATGACCTCAATGCCGTAATCGAAGCAATGACCCACGCCGGTCTAGAACATCGCGGCATCCTGCTTGCCAGTAAATCCATCCTCCAACCCACCGAAGGCCATCCTTTCTTAACAACTTATCATAAAAGCTTGCTAGAACGCTGTGTTCCTCTTGAAAAAAATCATAAGATTGCCCTAGACTTGGTAGAAATAAATGCTCTCCCCGCTCAGCACACCGATCCTACAGCTATCGGCTTCAAAATATTCTGTCCCCAATTTACCATCAGTTATACGGGAGATACCGTACTAACTCCCGAACTCCTCGATGGTCTAACCGGTTCAGATATCCTCATCCTCAATGTTCCGTATCTCACAAAAAAAGCCATGGGTCAAAACCTAGACATGGAAACCGCCCTGCATATTGTCAACGCCATCAAACCACGCCTCGCCATTCTCACTCATTTTGGCGCCGATTTAATCAAAGCCGATCCATTAATAGAAGCACGTGAAATTCAACGCATAACCGGTGTGCAAACCATCGCCGCTTACGATGGATTAACCATCGCCCCAGGTGGCTGGGAAACCTTAAAATCCCCTGTTAAAGGATACTGAACATTTCCATTCTCAATCGCGTCTAAGATATAAATATCTTTAACAAAAGTATAAAACTCTTGCAGCGCTAATCGAACACCAATTACATCTATATCCCCATCAAGTAATCCTCGTTCTAAACGCTGCTCTAAACGTTTACAATCAGATCCTAACGCAATCGCCGTTTTCTGCGGCACCGTTAAATCATCTCGTTCATAAAAACAAGCATACTCTCGAAAAATATATCCCAAATCATGTGAAAGTAAATCATCATGAAAACGCCGTCCTTCCAAAAAAGTTTGTACCGGGTGTTCTACAGACAACCTCACCGGAGCATAAAACCAACGATTATACTCATGCACCAATCGATCAAATTCTCTGTCATAATTATTCATCCAACCTCACTTACCCTACTGCTTAAAAAACTTATGAACGAAAGCTCTCTAACAAATCAAAGAACACATTTACATCACTTTTTGAAAGAAAACGTGCTTCTATCTCTTTTATTTCCTGTAAATCTTTTTCTTCCAAATAAGTACTCATAAAGTAAAATCGCTCAATCTTATCTTTGCCCCTCAAAAAAGAATATATTTGAAGAGAATTATTCCAATCAGTATCACGCGCCGAATGCAAATTAACAAAATACGCCCGTGGCAACGCATCATCAGCACAAGATTGCAAATAACGTAAACAGTTCAGAGAATCAGTAAATACCAATACTTCTAAACCTTCATCTTTAGCATACAATTGTAATGGCCGCGCAAACGATTTTTCATCCACAATGCACAAATCAGCCATAAATCACCAAAAAGAAAATCAATTTAAAAAACTAATGTAATAATAAATCATTCAAAGTAGAAACTGTATCAACCACACAACCCCTAATCCCAAAAAGCATCCTGCGCCAATAAACGGCATCGCTGGATAGAATTTATGTTCATCACCAAAATACAACAAATACCCCAAACCAAGTAACGCAAAAAATGGAATAACTAAACTCTGCCACAACCCCATCTCTTTGAGAACAACTCCGGCAAATAATAAAGGAAAACCGATATCTCCACCTCCCAGCATCGCCATGCGCACTTTGACATGTCCTCTCGCCCCCACTTTTCCCGTTTCACTTTTAACTTTAATCTTTCCATCATGATACGGCAATAACAATCCTGCAAACACCTTCGCCTTCGTCTGCGATTGCGCCATCGTAATCATATGTTTACTCTTCCATACCGCATACGCATCATATAATCCAATCAACACCAACAATATACTCATGGAAGTCAAATTCAACAACGGCACAAAAATCACTGCAAGCCCCCCATACGCAAACAACTCCGTAAATGTCTGCACTAAAAAGCCTGGGTGAAAAATCTTCCACACCCCAAATATCACCGCAAACACTATCGCTACTTCTTTGCGCACAAACGCCCCAAACGCCATGGTCAATGAAACAACAATCGCCAGCAAAAACCATCCTTTCCACACCCACTGTAAATTATACTTGATCAAAAACAGCAGCAACACCGTTCCCAATAATATAGACACCATCAACGAAATATACGACGTCTTCTCCTCAAGTGGCGGCCGCTCCCCCACCGGCAAATCTTTAAACATCGTCTTTCCCGTATCCGCACTCTTCTGCGCATCAATATACGTATAGAGAATGGCAATACCTAAAAACTGTGCCAGCAGAAACATCACTAATAATAAAACTACAATTCTCGGATGATGTTTCATAATATCTTAATTTCCCCACACCATATAAATCTAAGTAATTACTAAATAATGATAAAATAACCCAAAGATTTATAAATAAGTACAATTTAGTACTACTAATAAGTAAGTTCATACGAACTACTAATTAAAACAAAGAGAAAAACTAACTATGACAAATACAACTACCACAGTACCAAAAAGAAAATTTAGAGATACTTTAACTGGTTTAGGTACAATCCTATTAGGAATAGACCAACCCGTACACCCCCTACAGCAATTCCTGCGCAACCACACCAAAGGTGATCGTCTTTTAGATGATCTAACATATGATCTCAACGCCGCAAAAGGGATGATTGATGGCGCAGAAATAGAATATAATCGCATTTTGTGCAATATCTCTCTTGAAAATTATCGATTAAAGCAATGTTTAGAACAAGCAGGAATCACATACAAAGACAACAACAACAGCCCTATTACCATTCAATACAACATCCACAATGTTCTCACAAAATACGACCTCTCAGATAGTAACGAGCCAAAAAGAGCCACAGTTGTAGCCCAATTACAACATGACGTAGCCGACAGAGCAGCAGAACATGAGAGAACGTTAAACGATGTTGAAAGATTAAACATGGAAAACATCTATCTAAAAGAAAAATTAAAACTTTACGGCATTACTCTTCCTCTTCAAAAAAAAGAAGAACCAGAGTTTAAAATACACGATGACATAACTGACGGAAAAACTGTGGCTATCCTTATCACCCAAGCACAAGAAGAGCAACAAAAACAAGCTGCCCGCCTAGAATATGCTCGCAAACAGATTGTAGCAGATAGACAAACAATTGATACAAAAAAATATTCAATAGACAATGTTATAACCAGAATTAGAGTAGAATATGAAGCAAAAGACTACCACGCGGCAATTGCCTCTTCAAATTTTGCCATAGCCCTAGAACCAACAAATATTCACCCGCACTTCTATGCTGCCAGAGCCCATGAAGAGCTAGCAACTCAAGCAGTAAAAGCAAAGAATGATGTTCAAGCAAACACATTCTACCAAACAGCATTCGCCGAATTTAAACTAGCCGGACAGGGTACTTCTGCAAAGCAAGGTTTTGATAGGGTAGCTCAAAAACTAGCACCTCTATAAAGAACATTGAATAACCAATTATGTTCCATTTTTATTGAATGAGACATAGTTTCTCAAACCCCTCTATAAATTACATTTTAGGTCAAATTTGATCTTCTTTTTCATTTAACTACTTTTAAATACTCACGAACATAACATTTAAAAACCCCCTAGCTAATTTATTCTCACCATGGTAGCTAGCACCCCTCAAGACACAAAAGTAGGTTTCTGGAAATGGCTAGCAAGAAAAATCATCCCCGAATTTAATCTTAAATATGCTTTAGAAGAAACAAAATATAAATTAGAAAAATCACAAACAGAAGAACAACATCTCAACCAGCAACTCTGGGATGCGCACAAACAATTAGAACATGTCCGAGCAGAGTATAGGGAACTAGGAGAAAAATACAATGAGGTAGTAGAAAGAGGACGTCTAGCTGAGGAATACACTGAACAATGGGCGAGTGCATACACCTCTCTTGAAAAAGAATTATTAGCACTTCAACAGAAACAACAACACAACTATAGCCCTACACACCATCTCCATGATCTTAAAGTACAATTAGAACTGCACGAATTATTATTCCCCTCTCCTGATGACTTTAAATTTCTCTCCGCCGCTATTCAAATCTACAAACAACCACAAGATACTCCTCTAGAAGCGGAACTAGAGCTCGCATTTACCGCAGCATTTGAAAAATCATCTCGGTATCAACAAGCCACACTCACCCTTGCTAACACTCTCGTTGAATTAAATTCACACCAGACCGCCATGTCGTTATATCAAGTATTATACCATTATAAAGATACTGAACAGAGTATACGTGAACAAGCCAAAAAACATATTGCTCAAGCATCCACAACTTCAATTGACCCTTTTGCTTTATTGCAAGATTACGCTGCCGCATGGGAAATGGGAAAACACAAATTGTCCCAATTTACAAATACGCAAGATCTAGCAGATCTTATAGATGCTATCACACATAGCCAAATAGCCATCACTCTAAATGCACAAGAGATGCTTCTCCCCATTCGACAACATATTATCGAAAACAAATATCATCAAATACTCGCATCAAACGCCAAAACTCTTCGAGATAAAAAAAAATCAAGCCAAGCAATAACCCTCTATGAATTTCTCACTATAATTGAACCAGATAACTTTCATAACCATTACTTTCTTGGCACAGTATATGAACAGACTAATCAGCTCGAAAGCGCTCTAGAAGAATATAAACAAGCCGGAACAGGCTCTTCTGCAAAAACAGCACTCGCAAGAATAGAACAAAAACTATCAGCACTACCAATCTAAAAACATCAACCTAAAACAACCAAATCAATAAACATCAACAAACCTAAACATTCTATTGAAATAAACTCCCATCCATCATTTCTTTTCTATCTCTATTCTCTTTTTTCATCAACCGCACAAACTCCGAAAACATCGGCACTCGAATCGGCACCGCAAAGCGCGTAAACGTCGACGTCACCAGCGCCTCGCCTCTATCCAGAGAAGCAATATTCCTATTATCCTGGCTCAAATCCTGCGGCGCGCATTCCATCACAGCCTGCCTCTCTGAATTCATCTCAATTCCCAATATTATCTTTGTATTCATATTTGCCAGCACTTGTTTAGGAATCTCTGAAGGCAGCTGCGTAATCGCAATAAGACCAATCTTAAATTTCCGCCCCTCGCGCGCAATACTCTCAAAAATATTACTCCCTTGTTCTAGCACATTCTTGCCTAATACTCTCGGCGCCTCCTCCAAAACAATACTCACAACCGGCTTCTCCTCCAGCCGACCAACTCGTTTATAATATTTATATTTCTCAAAAATTTCTGACGCAATAATCGTTCCAATCATAATCTCCATCGCCCCGGAAAAATAACTCGTATCAATAATCACCATCTTTGCTCTCTCTAACTCTTGACAAATATCCTCAATCGTATTCTCCCCCGCAACCTCATCAAAAATCCCCTCACACGTAAGCACCCCTTTCTCCAAATCCAAATTAAGAAGCGAAATCAACCGCCGCTTCACAACGGCCATCGTATCCTCATGAAATGAAACGCCTTCAATTTTTCTCTCCTCCATCACCGCTCGCACCCACTCCGATTTATATTTGCGATAGTACGCAAACAAACACTGTCGCTGTGGATCACTTAAAAAAATTGCCCCCTGCACATGCTCCGGCTTCAACTTCTTCAAATTTATTTTTAACAACCGCGCGCCCGGAGGTGGATTAATTGGGGTATAATAACTCACATTCGCGCGCATTGGATGATCTTTCAATCCCAAACCTCCTCGCCCATAATACTCATCATGTGGATCAAGCACCAACATCCCCGCAAAATCTTTATCTGTCAAATCCCAGAGTATGCACGACATCAAATTCGACTTTCCCTTCCCCGTACTCGCTGGAATTAAAATATGATGACTCAACACCTCTCGTCCAGGCAAAAATACGTCAAAATCCAACTTCTTGCTTCCACTGCGCACACTACCCAAAAACATCGGCTCTCTGGGCATCGTAATAAATGACAAATCCTCTTTTTCGAGTGCCCGCACTTTTCCAAAAAACGCCGGCAGCTTCTTGCACATCGCACTCTGTTCTGACACCGTCAACACCGGCTTCAAATACGCCAACTGATAATTACGCAGCTTCTCATCCATCACCGCAAAACCACCCTCCTCCAAATTCATGCCTGCCACCATCTCTAAATTGGAACTAGAAATCTGACTCCCATACACTAAATCATACACCTGCAAAATAAACCTCTCTCTGCCTTGCTCAATTACCACAAGCTCGCCAAGTTCCACCTCTTGATCCGCCTTCACCCGCATCACAATACGTCCAAAATCCCCAAATACCACCTGACCTTTAATCATAGAATCAAAAATAAGCCACTCTTTTTAAGGATTTGTCGTTTCAAGAGAGAAAGATTTAAATAAAAGTAATACAGTATTACTTCTCATGAACGAAATAAAAACCATTAAAGACATTGATACCCAAA
Organism: archaeon; assembly: GCA_023259115.1. Lineage (GTDB taxonomy): Archaea > Nanobdellota > Nanobdellia > Woesearchaeales > GW2011-AR9 > JACPNA01. The sequence continues at coordinate 21,486 of JAHFQW010000002.1, read as the reverse complement.
CATGGCACGAATTCAAAGGTCTCGCTGCAAGAAACAGAGTGAAAATGGGAACATTATTCAAAACAATGGTCTATGAATATCAAAAAAACAACGAAAAAACATGGCATAAAATTCTCTCATCCGGCAGACTTCTCAACGATGAAGATGCGGAAAACCTTCGCGAGAAAATAAAAAAAATGAGAAAAGAGAGAGGGTTCAGAATATAATGCTCGTATTAGACACCTCCATTCTCATTGATATCGAAAAAGAAGTTATTCCCACAATAAAAAGAATAGAAGAACTCTCAAAAATATATCCCCTTCTCCCGAAAATAACTTTCATCACCGAATTTGAATTCACGTATGGATTAGTAGACAAAAACGAAAAGAACAAACAAAAAGCCCTCTCTTTTTTAACTAATTTTGAAACACTATTTCCCACAAAAAAAACCGCCCTCGCCCTCGCCACACTAAAACATAAATACGAGAAAAGAGGAATAATTCTATCATTAAGTGATTTGCTAATCGCATCTATAACTATCGAAAATAACTATGTTCTCGTAACCAAAGACAACGATTTTCAACCTATTGAAGAACTTCAAAAAATAATTGTGTCTTAAATCGAATAAATCCTCATGTCCAAAATAACAGAACAACAAGAACGCAAAGGATGGCTTATCCTATCAGAACAAGCTTTTGCAAAAATCTGGAATAATCCCAAAGACGAAAAAACGTGGAAAAAATATCTGTAATAAAAATTCCCATTTCAAATCCCCAACAACAATCTTTATAAATAAGCCATAATTTTAGCTACAACATGGAAGCCGTAATCATGCATTTTCGTCAAGGACGACATCACCAAAACCCCCATCAAATGATTCTCAAAGTAGCAAATAGTGCGCAAGAAGCAAAAACGGTCATTGGTAAAACCGCGACATGGACAAGCCCCGCCGGAAAAACCATTTCAGGTAAAATTTCCGCCCTTCATGGCCGAAATGGTAATGTCAGAGCAATCTTTGCAGACGCTGGTTTACCCGGCCAATCTTTGGGCCAGAAAATTAATATTCAGTGAATTTCCCTATATCATTCTTCTATTTCTGAGAGTAGACACGCTAAATCTTTAAAAATAAACTGCTCAAAGAAGAAAGTATGATTCCATTGCGCTGGCTTGGCGACGCTCAAGAACCCCCCATAGATCTTCTAAGCGTTTTTGGACTTCTCGCAGCAGAATATTATAACACCGAAAGTTCAGTCGTAGATGAACAGCGTCTGCGCCAGGACATAGAAAAAAAATATCATTCTCTAAAAGAAATAATCGACCCAGACAACTATCATCTCTACCCTGAAGAATTTAAAACCATCGCCCAAGAACTCTCCCAAAAAGTAGACGAAACCTATATTCTACTCACCGATAAAACAAAACAGTACTTTCAACCAAATAGCACACTAAATCGCAACTATGGCAAATACGACCTAACTGACTACGTTGCCTATTTAACCATAACCCCGCAAAAAATCGAACCATACTACGCCCGCACAGTAGCCCTGTTTATCACACTAAAATCCAGTTTTGACAACGCAACTCAAAACCACGAAAAACAACTCAGAAACGCCCAACAAGAAATTGATAGGCTCAAATTAGAAAATCATGCACTAAAACACACCTTTGATTGTATCGAAGGATATGTCGCCGCCACCAACCTCGGATTTTCTTATCTTAAGTAAAAATAAACAATTCTATGGGAAAGACCAATTACTATTCCCAAGTAAACCTAACCTCCTAAACATTTATAAATAAGCCTTTTTCCATCAAATCATGAGCAAAAATAGTTGGCTTGGCGAATACATAGGCATCGACATCCTCAGCCTCTTCAAAGTAAATTATAACAGTTATATCTTTGAAGATAAACAAGAAACCGAAAGAATAAAAGGAGATATCAAACGCGGCTATCGCGAGTTATCCCAACAACTCCATCCCGATCGTCAAAGACAATTCCCCAGTTCCATTCAACGTATAGCTGAAGACCTCTTCAAAGAGATTAGTGATCTCTACACCATCCTCACCAGTGAAGAAAAATACACCAACCCTCGACCTCAAGACGGAGAGAAAGCGGGTTATGTTTCCGTAACCCTCAGCACCTTCCCTCTTACCGCTTATATCATCAACCTCAAAAATAATACTCCCGAAAAACTTCCCCTCACACAAATCGTAAACGATTTCCTCGAAACAAGAAGAGAAATCGAACAAATGATAGCAAAACATCAAAACGAAACAACCACATTAAATGAACAGCTAACCACAACTAGAAATTTATTAAAATTAGCCGTACAAGAAAGAAATGGAATACAAGATTATCTTGATTCATTAAAATAATTACAATAATAAAAACATAAAAAGAGAAAAATCAGAGAAAGTAAAAAACCGGAGGAGAAGAAATATGACACAAGAAGCAGCAAACCCATTATTACAACGAGTACAAGGAATAGTAGGAACATACCAACAAAAACTAGCAGAAGAACAAGCTCTACGAACAGACGTAGAAACAAAATATCAAACAGCACAATCAGACATGAGTACCCTACAAGATACTGCAGAACAACTACGTGGAGAGAAACTCTCTTTAGAAGAAAGATGTACCACGGCAACTCGAGATCTGAGTGCTAAAACCACAGAATATGCATCACTGCAAACACAACAAATGGAATTAACCACAAGGTACACAGGCTTAGAAACCCAATATCAAGAATTAAGAAGACAAAATGTTGATGCAGAAGGAAAAGTAACCGCAACAGAAGAAGCCAATCTTGAACTTCAGATAAGAGTTGAAGAACTTCAAGGAACATACACCAGAGCAGAACAGCAAAATAGCGAACTCCACACACAAATCCAGCACACCCAAAAACAAATTGATGAAGTCAACAGATATCTCGACAGTCTAAAATTAGACATCTAAAAATGAGGAACTCAACCTTCCTCTTTTTTTTAATTCAAAATGACAGATAGCAGTAACACCGTACTCAGTCGTATACAAAGACTTGTAGAATTACAGAACGCACGAACAACCGCACTAGAAGAAACACTACAAAAAGAAAAATCATTCATTCAAGAAATAAAACAATACGCTCTAACCCAACCATTTAATCCCGATTGCCTCTATATCGCAGGTCAAATCTTTGAACAAGAACACGATTCTCTAAACGCTCTAACCAATTATCACAAAGCCGCTCTTCTAAATCACCAACCATCGAAACAGCAATATCAACTTCTCGAAACAGAACTGCTCAAAACCATTCCCCAACTTCGCGACCAGAAACAATACTCCCAAGCCATGGAATACTGTGCTGTGCTCTTAGAACTCAATTCCCAGCATACCCACGCCACCTATTTTGCCGGCACAATTCATATACAGCAACAGAATATCGAACAAGCGATTGCCTGCTTTGAAAAATTACCCAACCATTCTTCTGCCCAAGCACAGTTGGCTAAACTTCGAGCCATATACTTATAGTTTCTTACTTCATAGTAACAAAATTAACAAAAGATTTATAAATAAACCCTCATTTAATCATTAAAAATTAATACAGAGGTTACAATTATGGCAAATAACAACGATGTACGAAAATCATTAGAACAACGTTTACAAGGAAGCGCTGGTGCTCTTCCTTCGGGAAATGGAGCAGAAAGATATTTACCCGGAGCGGTTACTGGAGCTGCTGCAGAAAAACTCGGCGAACGTATAAGCGCACGCCAAAATAACCCCCTCATCGCCTATCTCGTCTTTGATAGTACGGGCAGTATGAGTAATTATATAGACGCGGTTCACACCTGTATTGAGCAAGTGGGACAAGAAATTCTCGATGGAAAAAGAGGTATTGAAGCCTGCGTTCTGAGTGTGAGCGATCACTGTGAAAAAAGTTATTTACAAAAACAAGGAGTACGTATGCTAGGAGATTACGGCCAAGATAATGCTCCTACAACAAGTGTAAATGATTTACATAATCAAATCAAGAGCATTATAAATACCAGTGGAGGAGATGGGCCTGAAGCATATGAATGTTTGGCCGCAGACCTAACCCAGAAAATGTACGATGACAAACAAAAAAATCACAATAAGAAACAAGTGATCGTTTTCTTTGGCGACTCTGTTCCTCATGGGAAAAGAAGTATGAATGATGACGGCTGTCCGCATCAACGCAATGCCGCGCAGCTAGTAGGCATGACCGCGATGGCCACTCACACCTATTTTGTGGACTGTGCACCGTCATATAATGATGAATTCAAAACGGGCACGTATCAAGCCGCCGGAAACACACCAAAAACCACCTATCTGCGCTTTGAGAGTGCGCGCAGCGTATTAGGTCCAGCAATCATTGGCATGATCAAAAAAGAAGAAAGCCCAGAAGCATTAAGAACATACTTAGCAGCTCTTCCAACATATCAAGCAACCAAAGTTGCCGGCTTGTTAGGGAAATCATAACAAATAAAAGAATACCCCAACGATCATGGTTAAAAAACTATTGGAGGATCTGGATTTACGCAGAGAACTCGCGATCTATGTCACAGACACATCAGTAGACGTCGAAGGGGTAAAAGCGAAAGTAAAAAAACATTTTCGTAATCTAGCAAAAGAATATCATCCAGATAAAATCGCTGACGATCCTAACAAACAGAAAAAAGAAGATTTTTTTAAACTATTCACAACTGCGGAGACGGATATCCAAAAGATGAGTGATGATAAACTCACCACGCTAGTTAGGGGATATATGCAAAACAATAGCGGAGATGAACTTTTACTTGCTCAAGCCATGACCGAAATCGAACGACTTGATTCACTTGTCAGAGATAAAGATCAAGAACTAAGCACTCTTGCAATGGCTATGGCTCGTGGTGGAAGTGCTAATCCCCATGCCATTCTGTACAATAACACTTCTTTGGGCATTCGCATCACATTAGCAAATGCCCCCGCCAAAATAGATGATCTTGTACGCGGAGTACAAGAAGGAGTAGCAGCAAAAACAGAATTAACAACAGCACAGCGCAGAAACACCGACTATCAACGCCAACTGGATAGCAACACTGCAACAATAACCGGATTAGAGACCAAACTCACAGAAATAACCACCGATCGCGATCGCTACAAGAGACTGCACACCGCCGGAAATAAAAAAAGAGAAGAAGACGAAAGAAAAATGGGTGATTTAGAAACAGAACTCAAAACCACGCGCACGGCAAAAACAAAAGCAGAACAAATCCAAAGAGATGCCGTAAATGCCGCAGAACAATTTATTAAACATCAAAATGAGGTGCATGGAAAAGAACTGGCAAGCCGACAAGCAGGGTATGATGCAAAACTCAAAGATGCACGTGAAAATCCTCTGGACAAAAAATTAGTGGACAAAATCAAAGAACTTCGTGACACAGGAAGAACAGAAGAAGCATTGCAATATGCTCATATGGTCCTCTCTGTAGACCCAGACAACGTCCACGTACGATATTTCGTCGGTACCATTTATCAAAGCCAAGGCCAATTAGTTCAAGCCGGAGAGCAATATCAAGCTATTCTTGCTATCGCTCCCAAAAGTCCTTCCGCACAACAACAATACAACAAAGTCAAAGCAAAAATGCTAGAACAGGTAAAAACATCCAGACAGACAAAAGATCTGCAAACAACCATACACACCTGCCAACAATTGCTAACCCTAGAACCAACTAATACAGACGCATCCTATTTTCTAGGCACCGCCTATGAACAACAAAAAGACTGGCAGAAAGCCCTTGACGCATACAGCAGAAGCGGCACTGGCTCCTCCGCCCAAGCAGGTATCGCCCGCGTAAAAGCCCATCTCTCCTCATAAATTTCTGCCACAGATTTAACTTAAAAGTAGCAAAATTTATAAACCCTTGCTCTAAAAAAGAAAACATGAAAGACTACTTTTGGCTCGGCGAACCACTAGAACAAAGAATTAATATTCTCTCCATATTTCAAATTGATCCCAAAAACTACGAACTCCAAGGAGATAAATCTAATACCGAAGAAGCACGATTACGGCATAATATCAAAGAAAACTATCGTTTACTGCAACACACTCTTCATCCCGCCGTAATCGACCATCTTCCAGACATAATGCAAAAACAAGCAATTAGTCTTGCCGAACAAGTCACAGAATATTTAGCCCTCCTAATTGACAGTCAGTATTACCAAGAACCCTTAAAAAATGGACGAGATGGCAAATATGCCGATCTAAAAAGATATACACGCACACTGCAAAATAGTCCAAAAATAAGAACACCCCAACTTGCCCAACAACTACACTATTTCTTTGAAATCAAAAAAGAATTAGAAGAACATAATAAAATAATAGATGAAACAACAAAAGCCAAAGAAACATTACAGCACAACTTCGACAATCTAAACCAGCGCTATAGTCTTTTAGAACAACAACATACCCTAGATAGAAAAACTGCTCAAGCAGAACTACAAGATGCTAAAACTGCTCGTGACAAATATCAATTCGCACTAGACACTCTCAGGCAAGAATGTGAACAAACCACCGCCCAAACCAGCAAAACAAACACTCGCATAACCACTCTTGAAACGGCTCTCCAACGCCATACCCAAAACCTTCTTGGCACTCCCGGCCAACCAGACTATCTATCACAACAAAACATTGATAGAGCAATTCAAGAACTGCGTCTTCTACGTGATATCAAAGAATACAACCTCGCTCTTAATCTCGGACAACAAATCATCCAACACCAGCCGCAGAATCATCACGCACACTACTTCCTCGCAACCATCTACGAAGCACAACAGGAATTAACTCAAGCCCTCACCCACTTTCAAAACGCCGGTACAGGCTCCTCTGCCAAACAAGCTCTGGAACGTGTCACGCAAAAACTAGCCACCTATGTCATCGCATAATTATTATCACTATAAAGTAACAAAATTAACAAAAGATTTATAAAGTACGACTTCTTTTACCCACATATCAGCAAGCACCCTGACAAAAAGAGTGATTCAAATGCCCTACACAAATAACGACTACACCCGTTTAGAACAACTCGTCAATCAGTACCAAGTAGATGGCACCTTCTCAAATAGCCGCTGGCAATCCCAAACCAAAGTAAGCATCATCGTCACAACCTACAATCAAGAAGAACAACTCAAAAAACAACTCCTCGCTCTCCAGCAGCAAACCTATGATCCAAATTCTATCGAAGTTATCATCGCCGACGACGGCTCTCGCCGTGGTTCTGGCAGCTGCATGGATATCGTTGCCAAAGCAAATCTACCTTTTGATGTAAAATACGTCTGGCAACCAGACCAAGGCTTTCGGCTCGCCAAAATAAGAAACGAAGCACTCAAAGTCGCCTCACATGACACCATCATTTCTCTTGACGCAGATATGATCCCCGAACACACCTATGTAGAAAACGTCATGAAACAACACTACGCCGCACAACAACAGGGCGCAAGAATCATGACCACACAAGATCGTGCTTTTGTCGAGCTAGATCAAAACCCCGATTTGGACCAAAAAATAAAACAAAAACAACTCTCTCAAGTAAAACGTTCCACCTCCCGACGCTTTGGCACAGCACAAGACTGGCGTCATGAACGCTATCGTGAAACAAACAACTTAAAATCTCTTCCCAACAACATAGAAGACCCAACCTACGTAATAGGCACAACGATCTCTGGAGGAAATTGCAGCTTCTCCAGAAGCGACGCATTCGAAGCAGGACTCTTCGATGAAGATTTTAATCAATGGGGGGCAGAAGACTCCGAATTTGGCCTGCGTCTCTATGAACACTTCAACAACAAACTAGGAGAACAACTCTTCTTCATCCCCGTAAAAACCACCGCCTATCATCTGGAACACGGCGGACGCATTAATACCCAGAAAACACAAAAAAGTACTGACTTATTCTGGGATAAAGTAGACCAATTTCGGGCAAAAAAAGTATCCCCTCGTCCAGACGTATCAATCTACATCCCTTGCTATAACCAAATCCAATTCATTGAAAAAGCATTAAAGAGTATCGCCAACCAAACATACAATCACTCAAAACTCGAAGTCGTTATCGGTGAAGATGGCAGCAACGACGGCACACGTGATCTCCTCTACAAACTCCAAAAATCCTATCAACAACAGCTCACCATCCGCATCGTAGATGATAAAAAAAATCATGGCATGGCCAGTAATACCAACAGAACCATCCAAGCCTGCCGTGGAGAGTATATTATCCAACTTGATCCCGACGACGAATTACTCCCAACCGCTATCAGCACACTTCATCGTGGCATGCAAAACTATCCCCGCGCCAGCGTCGTATTTGGTGATTGTATTGACCACGACATACAAACCGGAGAAGAAAGACCGCACTGGAGCTGTAACGAATTTACCCCGCAATGGTATAAAACTAATCCAGCAGTAAAACCCAAAGATCTCATTGACATACTACGAACCAGTATGCGCATTCACTCCCCTCGCATGTTCCGCCGAGATTCATTCTTTCAAACAGAAGGCGTCAACCCCAACCTCGAAAATGCCGTAGATTACGAACTCTATTCAAAACTAATTGAGGTAGGTATCCCCATCCATATCAAACAACCATTATACCTCTACAATATGAACCATGGAGGAAATACCTCAAACAAAGGAAAACTCCAATTAGCAAATGATCGGGTTGTAAAAAAATATAGCACCCTGCGCCATACCCTGCAGCCACAAAAACAAGTATACATAATTCCCCAAGAAAGCAAAAAAACACGTATCCAACGCTATGACCTAAACCATCCTACTGCGCGACGTGAAGCACTATACGAAACTTGGAGAACACAAGAACACGCGCAACAGAACACAAAACTATACCAAAGCCTTATCACAGAACTCGAACACCTCGTAAGCTTCTTTCGCTGGATGACCCCAGAAGTAGCAAACCAAGAACTAACCCTGCTTCAACAACTAGACCCCGCAAACCCTGCCGGGTTATACTTCCAAGCAACATTTCTAGATAGCCAAGGAAAAAAACAACAAGCCCTTGACATCTTAAGAAAAATCACCCACAAGAGTCCAAGTACCTCACAATTAGAACAAAGAATAATCGCAGAACTAGAACAAAAAAAACGCCAAGCATAATGACATCACAAAAATGACACAAGAACCACTCCACTACTTTTCCCAAGCCTGGGAAAGAATTTGTACTAAAGCAATTCACCAAGGCTTGCCCAACGCATTTTACGCAACCATTTTCCCCGAACTCAGTGATCAACGCTTTATCGATCAAAGTTTACCTGCAATCTTAAGTACTATAGAAGGAAAATGGCGCGCCAACATCACAAACCCCTCTGCCCTCGACTTCCAAGGCATTTTACTAGAAGAAAAAGTACAACAACAAAACCCCCAAACAAACACCTCTATTGTAACCGTAACCTATATTAAAAAAGATGAAATCTACTCATTGCAATGCTTAAAAGAAACCCCAAAAGAATCAGAAAATAATCACCTCAGTAAATATCTCGCTCTCAGCATACCTAAAAAAAATGAAGAAACAGCCATTCCCCCAGAAATTCTCCACAAAGCTTATATGGAATTAAGTGATATTCTAGCAAGTGAAACAAACAGCACAAGTGAAACAAACAAAAAATAAACCTTCTTCCCCATTAGTATCTATCATCATGCCTGCACGCAACGCCGAAAAATATCTCTCACAAGCAATTGAGAGCTTTCTCAATCAAACCTACCCAAATAAAGAACTAATCCTCATTGACGATGGCAGTCGCGACAGCACGCTCACTATTGCCGTATCATACTCCAAATCTCACCCCCAAATCAAAGTATACAAAAACCAAACATCACAAGGCATTGCCTCCACACGTAATCAAGCTCTCGCACTCACGCAAGGAAAATATATTGGCCATCTCGATGCCGACGATCAACTTCATCCACAAGCCATTACAAAAGCACTGCAACTGCTCCAATCAAAAAAAAATCTTGCCCTAGTGTACTCCGGATATTACACCATCAACAAACAAAATAACATCACAGACCACTATCTCGCTCCTCCATTTAGTACACAAAATCTCTCCCAACTCGGCTGGCAACATTTTGGCATGTATAGAAAAAGCATAGCCCTACGCATCGGCGGGTTCAACGAAAACCTCATCACCTGCAGTGACGGTGATTTCTTCATGCGCCTCGCCCAAAAATATCCCTGCCAGAGAATCAATAAATATCTTTACTATTACCGTTGGCACGCAACCAATATAGGCCATCAACGCCCCCATTGTTTTGACTGTCCAAAACAACCAATATGTGAATATTTCAAAGTCTGGAACAAAGAAAACAAAACACCCTACTAAACCAATTAAACCTATTAAACACCAACTCTAAGGACTTCCTGGACTTGGTCGTGCTCGTGGTCTACCACCACCAGCACCTCCTCCACCGCCCATTCCGCCCGCTCCCGGCGTAATCGGCGGCACACTTCGAGCATCAGAATCCTCAAACGAATCAATCGAAGTAATAATCGCCCCGCACTGCGTTTCTATATCTCGTAAAATCCCATTAATCAGATTCACCCGAGCATCCCAATCAGCAACAGTATAATTACCAGGAATTTGTGGCACAACCTCTCGACGCACTCGATCATGTAACGATTCAACTACCGCTGCCAATTGTGTAAGATACTCTCGTCTCTCACCCCGTGCCCGAACCGATGCACTACGTATCACTCGACGCGCAGACTGTAAATTACGCACCACATTCTCAACATAATCTCGTCCCCGTCGTAATCCCGCCGCCGATTGCACACCAAACTCTTCCCGCGCCGAATCACTATTTTGCACCGCTCTAATCAAGAAGCCTTTAGCTGGCTCCAATAAACCACGACGCTCACGCACACCTTCTTCCGCTTTTTTACGCTCTCGATACCCCGTAACTGCGCTCCCCACACGTCCGCGCAATTCATCTCTTGCCGCATCACGTGCCGTTCTCTCCTCCTCTGTTGAATACGTAATTAACTGAAATGCAAAATACGCAATCAACACACCAACCGCAAACATCGCATAATCTATAAAATCTAGTACCGTTGTTGCCACAACTGGGCTTACTCCTGCTGCCATCTTAAATCATCCTCGATAAATGAAATTTCATTGCCATCAAAATCCACAATAATAACAGCGATAACAAGAGTTGTAAAAATATCACACCTCTCCCTGGCGTTGTAATCATTCCTGGAACTCGAAAAATAAGTAGACCAATGCCAATCACGGGACCGCCAATCAACACCAGCGCCACAATCGTTGCCCATCCCGCACCCGTTGCCAATAATACCTGCGCCGGTAAAAAAATTGCCGTAATCGTCGCAATCACCAGTGCCACAACCATTGCCTGGCCCCGATTCAAAAACCCTAACGCCGTTCCACTCCGGCCGCCAAACACCGTAATCACCGCAAAAAAAACCGTAAACACAAACAACCAAATCAATAAACGTGTAAACGCCACAACAATTGACCCATCAGACAACCCCAAAAACGATAAATTACCCACAGACAAAATCTTCATCCAGATATCAGACGCCACACCTCCGCCAGACCCCGACGTACTTGAACTACATCCCGCCAGAAATAACGCAAAGCCTGCAACAATCGACATCCACCACTTTTTCATACACCAAAGAATAATTCACAAACTTATAAACCTTTTGTTTCCCCACGACTATAAATCATCGTAAAAATTCAACTAAACACACCAAAAGACAAGAAGAATCAAGAAAAAAACAAAACAAGAAAAAGACAAAGAAATTAAAACAAAAAAAGAAAATCAGAAAACGAGTTCTAACTCACAACCCACTTATCCTTAATTTCTTTAGCCAATACGGCTGTACGCTTCACTGCCGCATCTTCCGCCGTTGCCGCCACACTTAACTCACCTAACATCCCCTTCACTTTTATATCAATCTTCCCCAACGTAGGTAAAATGCCTGGAAGCTTTGTCAAATCCAAAACTGAAATCATAGGTTTGCCCGGTGTAGGAGCGGGTCTCTTCTTATACCACTTCTGACAAGCATCAAACACTGTTTGATGAAACTTCGTCACATCCTCAAAATCGCGCAACGCCTTATTGACAGTTTGATTCACAGTAATATACGAATTCAACAACAACTGTTCTTCTGCCTCAATTCTCTTTCTATCCGCATCAGAAACAGAATTCTTTGCCATCTCTTTAACCAATCTGCGCATTTCTGCCACTTCTCTTCGCTCCGCTCTCTTCCATTGGTGATCCACATTCCTCACAGCGTCCATTGCCCCTTTTGTATTCTCCATGGCAATCTTAAAAGTATCAAGATGATTAGCACTATTCACTGAACTGGTAGCCAAAAATTCTTTAACTGCAATCTGCTCATACATCCCTAACTTCTCAGAACCCGCCCTCAACAACTCCAGTTCTTTTTGCTCTACTGCTAAATCATTCAATAATCGTGTTTCCTCCACTCGTGCATGTCGCAGCTCTTTACCCTTCTCCGTATACGCACCCAGTGCTGTTTTCTGATGCACTCGATTCCAAATCCGTCCAAACACATTAGGATGCCATGCACTCCCCCCGCCCGAACGAGAAATACCCGCAAAGAAAGATAAGACCAATCCCGCAATCGCAAAACCAAACACCCACTTCAATGGCGTTTGTACATTACTAATCACCGCCCCATAATGTGAACTAGAAAGAGCCGCACCCGTAGATAACAAAGCAATGTGATCCATCATCTGATATATAACCCATACTGCCACCGCCATAATACAAAACCGCACCCAGGGATATTCAGATAATAAAAAATAACTTCCAAACAAAACCAGCACCGGAATCCCTAATATTACAATCGACACAATTGTCGCATAACTTGCCGCCGCCGCAATTAACACCGAACCCGGAATAAATATCGCAGAAATCAACGAAAAGACTAAAGCGATAACCACACTCGCATTACGACCAAGTTTCAATAATTCCGCCCCGACAAAAAACAGCGTAAACATCAAAATCAAGAGCAAAAACCTCACTAATCCCTCAAACGGATCTAAAGACGAACCAAAACCCAAATTCGTCATAAACTGCAGCGTCACAATACTCTTAATCGTATCCCATGGCTCTGCCGCCTGAACCAATGGCAACGAAAACATACCAATAAATAGAAACAACATCATCAATAATCCTAATTTCTTCATAGTCACACACCCCTATTTTAAATACTTAAACGACACTTAAATTATACCTAAATTATACCTAAATCAAACCTAAATACTACATCTACAAAACCTCTAACCTATTTAAACCTTTCTCCTGCCACTCGACCAAAACACTAGAAAACTTTATAAATAACCCCCTTCCCCATTCCCGTTATGACTACAATTTTAAAAGCGAATCCTCATAAAGTGATTCAACGCACCGCAGACGAACTCAAAAAACAAAAATTTGTTCAGCCCCCTGCGTGGAGCAATTTCGTAAAAACCGGTCACAGCAAAGATCGCTTGCCTGAAAACACTGATTGGTGGTACGTTCGCGCCGCCTCCGTTCTTCGTGCCGTTGCAAAACTCGGCCCGGTAGGTACAGAAAAACTCCGAACCAAATACGGCAGTAAAAAAAATCGCGGTCATAAACCAGAACGCTTCTACAAAGCATCAGGTTCCATTTTAAGAAAAGTATTACAGCAACTAGAAAAATCACAATTAATTAAACAAACTCAAAAAGAGACCCATAAAGGCCGCATTCTCACACCAAAAGGCACATCGTTGCTAGACAAAATCGCCGTAGCCGTTGCCAAAGAAGAACACGCCGCACTAAAAAAATAAAAGAATGAATAATTAGAATAATAAAAAAATAACACAATCAAAAAAACATGGCCCAAAACCGACATCCCTCTCGTAAAAAACGCTTAATCAAATATAGCTTGCAAACCAAATGGGCGCCCTTTTGGACCGTCTTCAAAGTCCACGGCAAAGGCAAACGTCGCCATCCCTCCAAACACACCGTCGTCAAACGCAACTGGCGCAGAATCAAATTAAAAGTATAAACTACTACTCAATACAATAAAAAAATAATAAAAACAACATGGCAAAAACAACCACTCAAACTCTCGAGCGAACCTACAACGTTCCTCTGCGTAAAGAATACCAAAAAGCGCCTAATTGGAAACGCACCCCCAAAGCCGTCACCGCTCTGCGGGAATTTCTGGTAAAACATATGAAATCAGAAAACATCAACCTAGACAAACAAGTCAACGAAAAACTCTGGCAGCACGGCATCCAAAATCCTCCTCATCACATTAAAATCATCGCCAAAAAAGACGAGAAAGGTATTGTCACCGCAAGTTTATTTGGCAACGAAAAACCCGCCTCAAAAAAAACACCAGCAAAATCAAAAACAGAAAAGCCCGCCAAAACAACCGCTGCTTCCAAACCCGCAGCTCAAAAAAAAGTTGAAGTTGCCGCAAGTGCATAAATTTATTCTTCTAGTAGTCTAACCATTTGTATAGCAAAGAAATCTTCTTTTTTAATTAATTGCCGAAAGATATTAAAAACACACCAAAAATCCATTCGTATGCCACTCCAAATCTTCATCAAAAAAACCGCCGTGGGAATCTTTGGCAAAGCCCCAGAAGAACGCACCATACAAGAACGCCTCAACTACAGCATCATCAACATCGACAAACCCGCCGGCCCCTCCTCGCACCAAGTCTCCGACTACGTCCAAAAAATTCTCAATATCGATAAATCCGGCCACTCAGGCACCCTCGACCCAAACGTCACCGGTGTCCAACCCATCGCCATTGGCAAAGCAACTAGAATCACCCAGTTTCTCCTCACCGCACCTAAAGAATATGTTGGTATCATGCATCTGCACCAACCGCTCCCCCTTGAGACAATCCAGCAAGCAACTCAAAAATTCATAGGTAAAATTAAACAACTCCCCCCTATTAAAAGTGCCGTCAAACGCCAGCTTCGAGAACGTGAAATCTATGAATTTGAACTCATTGAAATCAAAGACAAAGACATCTTATTTCGCGTCAAATGCCAAGCCGGAACATATATCCGAAAACTCTGCCACGATCTTGGTCAAGCCCTTGGCACAGGAGCGCATATGGCCGAATTAAGACGAACCCAAGCCGGCCCCTTCACCGAAAAAGACAACCTCGTCACCCTCAACGACCTGCAAGACGCAATGCACTTCTACACCACAGAACAAAATGACAAATTCCTCAACTACTGTCTGCAACCCGTCGAACTCGCTCTCAAACATCTTCCCAAATGCTGGGTGTTTGACAACGCTATCCCCTCCCTTACTCATGGACGAGACTTGGCCATTCCCGGAATTAGTAAACTCGAGAACTTTCGCAAAGATCAAACTATCGCCATCCTCACATTAAAAGGCGAACTTATCTCCCTAGGCCTCGCCCAAATGTCTGCGGTAGAAATCAACACCAAACAAAAAGGCATCGCCATCAAAACAGATAAAGTATTTATGGATGCGATAACACAAGAAATTCCACCCCCACCTCAAAAATAAATTTTATTCTATTCAATGGTATAACAACAAATCATAAAAAAATAATTACCCCCATCTCAGAAATAATTAAGTCCTAAACACTTTCTGCGCATTCTTATACAACATCAATTCCTTATCCTCTTTAGAAATACGTAACTGCTTCACAAACCTAACATATTCTTTCATAAAAGTATAATAAACCGCATCATTATGACAAGGCCAATCTGTTGCAAATAACAACTTATGTTTCTGTCCATCATTCCACTTAATAAGACGCACAATCGCATCACTATAATACGGCTTCCAACAACTATCAAACCCACGCCACACCAATGCTGAGATATCCGCATAGACATTTGTATGCCTATTCAAAATCACCATCACCTCATCCAGCCAGGGATTGCCTAAATGTGCAATGACTATCTTTAGATTTGGCCTACGTATCGCTAAATCATCAATATGAATTGGCATAGAATATTTTATTCCCACACCACGGCCATACGTCTCTCCTGAATGAAACACCGCCGGCACATCATACGCTTCGCATAACGCATACGCCGCATCCAATCTGTTATCATTGGGATAAAACGCTTCATATCCCGGATAAAATTTAATCCCAATAATTCTCTTCTGTTGAAGCAGTTCCTTGACATATCCCAATTGTGCAGGAGTATAGTTGATACTCAACGTTCCTACTACAAAAATATTTTTCTCATTTTTCACTAATTCCAAAATATCATCCATTTGGACTGCTTTTCTATTCACCGCATCCACACAACATAAAATAATAGCTTTATCAACCTGGGCTTGTTTCATTACTCTTTTTAGATTTGTCAATCGTTCAGCTAAAGAAACATCTTTTGTCGAGAAATTCTCCAGATGAACATGCGTATCAATAATCATAACAGAAGCATTTTAAAAAATTATATAAATGTTGCTCATTTCCCCAATTCTCGTCCTAAAACATCACCCACAATTTTCTCTACAGCTCCTTTCTCAATTCCTGCAAGGGTGGCAATGAGCGTAGTTTGGCTGCTATTAAGCTTTTGTAGTGCCGCCCCACTCTCTAAATCCCACTTTTCTTCCCGACCCAATCCATCATTTATCTTCCCCTGCAATGCCATAAATGTATCACGTGCATCTTTTATCTTTGCCGCTGATTGTACATCATGTTGAATTGCTGCCAAAAACGGCGCAACCTTAATAATAACCTCTTCCAGCTCATTTCTAATCGTTTGCATTATCTTTTCTAAATCATCTTTCAACTGCTTAAATAAATCATCTGTCTTCTCTAAATCAGTAACATACTGTAAAAATAAAATCAAAAAATCCTGTTGCACACCCGTATCCAACTCATGATGCAAATGAGAAATCACTTCTGTAGTATGATCTACTTGCTCACGTACTTTTCCCGCCGCCTTCATCCCTTTGCGCTCCGCCGACCCGCTGCTAATAAACCTAGAAAAAAAACCCATCACATACTTCTTACCTTTTTGTAATCCACTTAAGTTAGAATAATCTTTTTGCAGCTGCGCCGCCAAATTCTCAAGCGCTCGCATCAACTCTTTTGCAAATACCTTGCGTGCCTTCTCCGGAAAATAAAACTCTCCCGGCTTCTCTGCCGCTCGCGCTTCCACTCGCTCAATCATCTGCTCAATTGACAAAACCTCTTGAAACTCCTCATGCTGCGTCGCCTCCATCGTCTCTAAAATCACACGTAATAACTCACCATACGCCTCACGAAACGCTGTATAATCAATTACAAATGTATCGACAAGTACCGCAAAATTCACTTTAAACTCATCCGGCTTTTTCATATACTTCTTCTGCAGTTTCGCAATCTCATCCACAGAATACTTCTTCTTAAGGCTCTTCTTCAAATCTTTAAACTTCTTATCTTGCTCTTTAGCTTTTGCAATATCTGCTAAAATCAACCCTGGTAAAGAAAACACATCCATCGCCATACTCCAAACAAACCATAATTCCTATTTAAACATATCTCTTATCCACAATAACATAATCGTCAAAAAACATCTCCTACTTCAACTCAATAACCATGCCATCCCACCCAGGATTTGCCACCTTCGTAGCACCAATCGTATCCACAACGCCCGCTGTTTCATGTAAATGCCCACACAACACTAACTTAGGTTTTATCCGTTCAATAAATGCCCGATAATCTTTATTTCCCACATATCTATTATTGAGTAAATCTACATTCGTCCCCAACGGCGGCCCATGTAATAACAACACCACTTTCTCATCTTTATACTCACCATACCAATTTCGCGCAATTTTTCGAAATGTTCCATCCTCTTGATTAAAGCCGCCGCCGCCATACCCCAAAAATACATATCCTTCTACTCGCTCCTCTCTCTGATGCATATTCACACAACCACCATAACTAGAAATCGCCTGCAAGAAAACATCGCCATGTTCCTCATGATTGCCCGGAATAATATACAACTTCTTGCCAACCGCTTTAAACATCTCAACCACATGCCGTCCTCCACGTCCAAACGTCGAGAAATCTCCTAAACAAATAATAAAATCAATATCCTCTTTTCGTGCTCGCGCAACAAGCGATTTCAACTGCGCTTCATTTTCATGAATATCGGTAAAAACCAGAAACTTCATCGCCTATGCTTCAACTTCTTCTTCTGAACCCAACTCTTGCTCTTGAGCCTGTTCTTGCACATCAGCCGGCGCTTCCTGCACCACTCGTCGCTGCACCGTCACCACAGGCATATTTCCACCTTCTTTAATCATCAGCGAACGAATTGAAAACTCTTTGAGTGGATACAACTTTGCCAATCGCTTGCGTGTACCAGACTGCAATCGAGAACTAAATACATCCTCCAAAAACATCTCAAGTCCTTTCTCTAAATCTTCCGCAAACAATTGATGCGACAACTCTCGTAAAGAAGATTGTAATGAACGCTGAATCTTATGCTGTGTCACCAAAAGCGTCTTAACAACCACTGCTTTGCCATCTTTACTCTGCAACACAAAATAATCGTCTAATCTATTCGTATTTTTACGCACCGCCCGCTTCACATACGCCGAAGTCAATTCATAGCCAATCGTACTCGCCTGCAAACTCGTACCATTAACACCAGTAACCTGAAATATTACATACGCATTCTGATCACGCACATTACCTGTAAGATCTTTAAGATTAATTTTTAATATTCTCCCCATTGCTACATTAGCCTCTGTTAAATACGTCTCACCCAATTCATGATTACCAAACATCTTAGGACTCAAAATCTTATACCATGCTTTCTTCTTCACTTTAATTCTGCTTACTTTTTCTTTTCCTTCTTGTTTTTGTGGGGCTGCCATATGTATAATAACCTCGTAATATTAATGTTTCAATTCTGTTTTTTTCATGTTTTAATCCAATTTTAAACTGTTACCCAGAGCTTGGAACAACCCTCTAAATAGATACCCGAATATGAACAAAAATCGCACTCTATTTAAAAAGCCTTCGCTTCTTAATTGAAATTCTCCCAAACTCAAACCCGCATCCCCACAAAAATGCTGTTCCCCAACATTTAAAAACCCATAATCCCTCTTAAAAGCCCATGTGCCGAATGCTTCTCGCTCTAGGAAATATCCCCCTCTCCCCTCTTCTCAGTGCCATAACGCACATGGCCCAAGACCAAACCACCCACCACGAACGTAATCAAATCAACGGTCTTGGCTCATTTAAACATAGTGACGGCTGGGGTATCGCCTACCAGCAAGACAACCACTGGATCATTCAAAAATCCCTCGCTCCCCTATATGAAGACCAAATCTCAATTATCCCTCTCCAAAAAATTACCTCCCCCATCACCCTCATTCACGTCCGTAAAACTTCTGGAACAAACATCTGCCCAGAAAACACCCACCCCTTCTACTACAAACACCCTACACTCGGAGAAATCATCTTCTGCCATAATGGCAGCATCAAAGAACCCATACCTTACGACCAAACAATCTACAAACCACAAGGCACAACCGACTCCGAAAAAATTTTCTACGCCATCCTCACCCTCGCCCAAACCCACCCAATTACACAAGCCATCTCCCACACTCTCAACCAATTCAAAAATCATGCCGGCAGCAACATCATCCTCATCACAAAAGAAACAACCTACATCGCCATCGCCCCACATAAAGATAAATTATATTACCAAATGTCGCTTGCTCACAGCCAAAACAACGAAATTCTTATCGTAAGTTCAGAAAAAATTCCCCACACCAACTCAACAGAAAATCTTCCACCCCTCACCTGGACAACCCTTCCCCAGAACACATTTCTAACCATTGATAACAACACGAAAAAGTATACTACAGAACAACTATTCAACACATCTGGATAAATTCAACCCCCATTGGAATTATTGTTAAATATAATTAAAAAAAAATGTAATGGAAATATAATTTAAGGCCCACATCCCCCATAGTTCGCAGAATTCACAGCACAAATTTTTCCCTTGGCTCCACAATCAATTTCTTCACTTTTGGTTACACCTTTGCAATCTATCGTATTATTTACTAAAATATTTCCCTTACAAATTGGATTATTTGGTGTAGCCGGACAAGGAGGAGGAGGACACCCCGGTCCTGTTACATTCTTTCCCGTATCTTTCCATGTGCCTTCCGGATACTTCTCAGCACAAGTGCCATAATATGCAAAATATACAGACCCTACTTTCGCTTCCCCTTGATTATCTAGGCTTTCCATAGAAACTTTCTGACATATTGGTTTTCCACAGGACCAACAGTCACCCATTTTATCAACACAAGTATATTTATTACTACTAGACGAATAGGGTGTACAATCTGTCTTAATGTTGAAAACCTTACCCGTACAAGAATCTATAGTTTGATTTACAGCAACATTCCCTTCGCAAGTAGGACTTGTACCTGGAACAGGAGACAACTTACAACATCCTTTATCTGGTGAACAAAGCGGAGTTACATTATTAAATGTATAACTACAATAAGTACCCTCAATATATCCATATTGATTTTTCTTTGGTCCAACCGTACAATCTGCACCTAAAATCATCTCATCAGCAAAATAAACAGACTTAGAGCCTTCTCCTTGAGCACACACTTTATTCCCCGTTGGTCCTGGAGTACACTTCTTCTCATCCGCCTGCGGCTTCTCCACACATTTTCCATCCAAACAATTAAACTTCCCCGGTTCCATTCCCGTTCCCCCTTCTTCACACTTCTTCTGGACATAATAATAAGGATCATTACCTATTTTCGTATCTCCACACACCGCTTCAAATAAATAGGTTACGCCCGTATTCGCTGTGTAACAAAAATCTTCTTTAACTTCACCATTTACTGATATACTCCCTTTGGTTAAGAAATCTTTGCCATCAGAATCCGTACACGGTGGATTTCCACCATAGCCCGTTACGGGTTTAGTGGTAGTGGGACAAACGCATGAATCTTTTTGTCCAACCCAGCCTTTTGTGGTACATTTCCAATTTTGTAAATCAGTTCCACACACCACTTGACCATCCGTTCCCGTCACAAGCGTTCCATCACATGTAGTTCCACCAGCACACGAAACTGGACCGGATTGTTCCTTCGCACAAGGTTTCCACTTTCCACTCCCTCCTACATACACCTGTTTGCCATTTTTATTCACAGTACTTGTTGCACACCAAGGGTCTTCTTTACCCATTACTCCTTTATTATTCATTGTAGTACAGCCTGTATCACATCCCACATTTTTACCACCAACTTCATAACACCATTGTCCCGAAACACATCCTACATCAGAAAATCCCGCAACCGCTTGACCAGCAAAACTAGTTTGTCCTTGACCGGGTTTGCCACAACTAGAAACAACCAAAACTAACGACAATAATCCCACTAAAAATAATAATTTAAATTTCATTATAATACACCTCTATTTTAGAGAGAATGGAAGAACAATTTATAAGATTTTAGC
>JAHFQW010000001.1:17928-145977 GCA_023259115.1 archaeon | reverse complement strand
ACAAATAGAGAAAAAGATACATTAAAAAAATGGACGCGTCGGGACTTTCTCAAACAACCTTATTGATTGTATCTATTTGAACCCGAAACCTCTTCGTTGCGAACGAAGCGCTCTTTTTCGCCTTATCCAGATTATATGAACAAAGTACCGTTGAGCCACGCGCCCATAAACACCTAGAGCCTCACAATACTATAAAAAGCTGTCGTAACATTTTAATTCTCAAAGAAAATATACTATCTATGCCCCTCCTCTGCGAACAATGCCAGCACGAAATGGAACCAATCAAACAGAAATACATCTGTATAGTAAATTCTGTTAATTAGGCTAATTTTTTGTATTATATCTGATAATCTAATCAGCAGAATTATCTATAGAGGACTTTGAATAACCCTATTTTCATCAATTATTCAAAGTATACCAAAAGCACTAATTAATTCCAAAAATAGTTAGTGCTTTTGTATATACAAGAAAATAAGAAACAACTTATTTTCTGTACAGAAAACAAATCGTTGTTTGTTTTCTTGTACAACGAACATAACTACTTTAATTAAAAATTAGGTTCGTTGGTATACTTCTTAGAGGGGTTTGAGGAATTTTAGATGGTTAATCAAACCCCTCTATAATAACTGCCACCACATCAAACCCTGCTGTGAAGGAGATAGATATGAGGAGTGAAACTTAAATAGAAAAAAACTACGGCTGCCGGGACTCTCGTCGCATTACAAACGTAACGCATAATCGAACCCGGACATTAAGCTGTTTCCGTAAACTCCCCGTTAAGCTCGTTCTCACCACCCGTAGGCCCTGTTTTGATGCAACTTTTCTTAAAAGTTGCGTGGGAAGCTCACATCATACCACTAGATCACAGCCGTATGAACGCAAGTGAATACGCAGTGATCCTCCGAACGATAGCGAGGTTGGATCACAGCCGTATAAAATACACAAAAACAAGTTCCCTATTTAAGTTTTTAGGAATATTCACTTCAAAGGAAAATATACTGATAACACATAAAATGCGCAAAGTCCTACAACCGTCATATACGTTCCTTGAAGAAAACCCAAATCATCAATCCTATCCTCAATTACCCTAGCCTTCTCAGAAAACCGTAAATGTGCCACACGCGTCTCATACGCTCGCTTGCCAAAATACGGCACAAAATCAGCTGCACGTAAACCAACCTCATCAGGTGCAGCACCCACAAAATCGTCTAGTGTCATCGTCTACATTTACTCTTCTGCCGGTGCATCCTCCTCTCGACGCACAACTTTCACCGCATCCATCTTCACAGTAATTGGAATAGGCACAGCCGATTCAAGTAATTCCACCACAATCTCTTCTTTCTGGCGATTGATACGAATAACTTTCGCATTTTCCCGTTTGAATGGACCAGAAATAATTTCCACAATATCACTCTTGCGAACATTCATCTCCACTTTCACTTGCTCAAGCATATGTTCAATCTCTTGATATGGAATTTCTGCAGGTAACAATCCACGTGCATACGGCACACCTTGTAGAGCCGTCTCTGCATCCTCTTTAGACGTCGCCTCAATAAAAACATAACCACGCATCCCATGCGCTTTAATCACAGCTAAAACACCTAACGTTTTGCTATGTAACTTAGAAACTAAATAATCAACCACTTGGTCTTCTCTATTCGCTGCCGTTCGTAATCCATATAGATGTGTTTCCATTTGCCTAAACCTCTAAAATAATAACTGCTTAATCAGGAAAATTGCAAATCCCAATCCCCCAATAATACCAATACCAATTCCCGTTACTTTCAATAACGTCTTATATTCCTGCCAATCGGGCCGCTTCGTAATACGTAACACACGTGCCGTTTCCTTAAAAAAACGCTTCACCTTACCTTGCGGTACATCCTGCTGGAACACTTCTTCATCCATTTACCTCAAAACAGAATAATGCTTTATAAAGGTTACTATTGGAATTGGAAAAATACTACCCCTCTCAAGAAATAATCCTCACTCCCTCCAAACCACGAAAATCATTATCCCCGCTAATCAATTTCGCTCTACAACTAACACTCGTTGCATAAATCAACGCATCCATCGCTCCCAATTTCTTCTCCACTGCAAACTCCGCCGCTCTCTCCACAATAACCACATCCGGAAAAACTATTTCCCCGCGCTGTTTAATAAAATCAAGCAGCACTTTAAAATCTTTTTTCAAAATTAACAATCGTTTCTTTACCTCAAATAGACATAATGAAGAAGTCATCACAAGCACAGAACCATCAACGATTTCTTTAACCTCATTATTCTCAGCAAAATAATACGCCAGCCACGCAGAAGAATCAAGACAAATAATCCTAGACACCGCTCCAGAGTTAGTATCGGTCATGTTTATCCCTCAAATCCGACAGAATCTCTTTCATCGTCATCTTCCCTCCCGCACCCCATAACGACTTTTTTGGCTTCAAATCTTTTTTAACCAGAATTTGTAACAATGCATCATACGAAGACGCCTCGTACTGCAACCGTAACTTCTTCAAAAAAATCATCGTATCGTCATTAACCTGTATTGTCGTAGACATACCTATAGCCTATAAGTTATAGTTTATAAACTTTGCGCTAAGAATTTTTAAAAGTAAAAAACCAGATATAAAAATGAAGATAACCCGCAACCATTAAATACCATTAGAACTAGATTTACAACATGCCACCATCCCTCGACAGTCTCAAAACACAATATCAATCCTGCCAGAAATGTCCCTCCTTATGCCAATCTCGTTCTCAAGTCGTCTTTGGCAACGGCAATCCCCTCTCTAAAATTCTCTTCATCGGCGAAGCGCCCGGTGCCACCGAAGACAAGCAAGGCATCCCCTTCTGCGGCGCCTCAGGCCAAATTTTGCAACAACTCCTCGCAACCATCAATCTTAATCGTGAAGACATCTTCATCACCAACACTATTCTCTGTCATCCTGAAAACAACCGTAACCCTAACAAAGAAGAAGTAAACAATTGCCGTGACCGATTAGACCAACTCATCCACATCATGCAGCCAAAAGTCATCATCACCATTGGCAACTTCGCAACACAACGCATCCTCAACAAAACCGGCATCACAACACTGCGTGGCAAAATCCACCTCGCAATCATCAACAACCAAGAAATCGCTGTAATCCCCATCATCCACCCCGCCAACTACCTCTACAATGGTCGAAACCCCGAAATGTTCAAACAAATGGCCTCTGACTTCCAACTCATCAATCAAGTGTTAGTTGCAATTGAGAAAAAGACCTAAAAAATAGAAGAGGCGGGACTTAACAATAATGTTATTACTTATAAGTTAATATAAATAGAAAGATTTAAATACTACTTTTATTTTATGATAATAAAATGACAGATATCTTTGTATATGACGGTTATCCTTTCAGATTACGACATCAAGATCGAAATGGTGTAGAAATAAGTCTTCAAAAAAAGTTAGATGAAGCATTAGAAAATTTAAGGAAAAAAATGCCAAATTACTTACTCTTACGTACTGTTCCTGATTTTAATAGGGAAAGCGAATTATTTCACGGGATTGATAATTTATTAACTCATTGTACTACAAATGGTAATGATGGGTCAGATCAAAGTGTTCTTGATAAAAACATAGATCCTTATGGAAAAATTGCTGAAGCAGGATATCAACGTGAGGATGTTATGTGGGCTAAGCCTGTTTTAAGAGACAAACAAATAGCACCTTATACTTGGTCTGGTGCTCCTAACGGCGTAAGTCTGGCAATTCTAATTGTTGATGGGAGAGCATATACTGAATTATCCTATACTGTCTATGGCCAAAAAGATGTTAGTCAAAGAAGAAAATCTTTATTAGGTATAGTACTATTTGATATGGGTCCAACTGGTAACGATATATTTAGACCAGACCTACATCTAGAATTAACTCCAAAATCTTTAATATCTATAACAGATAAAATTAAGGAAGCAGGTTATTTTATAAATTAAATATTAGTCCCGCCTTTGACTCTTTTCCTTTATGGCACTCCATGCAGGATTGGTCGGTCTTTTTCTCAACTTTTCTGACTAAATCCACCAGAACTTACGTAACTGGTGGAGAAACTAACACGGATCCTATATGATACACGAACAGAAGAAACAAAAGAATTTAATGGAATATTAAATCTCCTCAAAAGAAACATGAAAATCAAATCATCCCTCCCAAAAATAGATTATTCACAATCATTATCTCCGCACAGTCTACGGTACCATCTGTTTTTTCAATTTATCCAAACAAACAGCATAATATCCCACCGTCTTCCCCGTATGTATAATCACTGAACTTGGCTCCAAAAGCGTTGTCAATTCAGGAACAAGACGTTTTTGAGATGCACGAACTTCTTTCAATCCTGCCTCTTGCGCACGCAAAGAAAATAAATAAAACGTATAACCTCTCTTTACCGCATAACAGAACTGTTCCTCAAGTCCTCCATCACTAAGCCATCGTCCATCTGATAATTCACTATGCTCCAACCGTTTATGATAAATATATCGATGTGTCAACTCATGACCTGCCGTAACCATTTGATTACAAGCTAAAGGATTACCCTCATTTCCATAAAAAAAATCTGAAACATAACATCGATCAGCAACACTATTATAATGTCCAACTACAATATCACCAAATTCTTTTCTCATGCTCTCTATCACACCTGCCAAACAATGCTCATACACCCCTCGTACAACATCTACCCCATATCTTTTCTGTAACGCTGCAGGCAGCAACGAATGAATCACCGAAAAATCACGTTCACCCTTCTCCTCCACACATTGCGCAATCACAGACGGCTCAGTAAACACAATATGCTGCGCTGAAAAATCAATCATCTTCTCAGAAAACATCATCTCCCAATATAAATGCCAACTCTCTTCCAATCGTTCAAATCAATACCCTTCTTTTAAAATCGAAGAGCCAATCGCTGATAATTTTCCAATTTTTAGTTTAATAGTAGATGTTCCCATGGGGAGATATAACTTTATTTATTTTCGACTGCCAAAATCCAACTTAACCGCCGGCTGCCCACCACCATTTCCCCCTCTCTGTCCCATCACAGCCATGTGTTGTGCAGCAGCATTTCGACTTGATTGTTCTAATACTTTCTCCAACGGTGCTAACGCATACGGCTGCAATTCCTGCTCTGACACATCTCGCAACGTCAAGATATTTTCTCCTTCTAGCCCCTCATATAACTTATTCAATAATTCTCCCACTAATTTTTTATCATAGATAGGCTTATTCAATTCCAAAGCTGGAGAACCATATACTCCTAATCCTACAAGCATATCAATAACTGTTTTATCAGGCAATTTTCTCTGTTCATCCAGTGTCATTTGTAACGTAAACAACTCACCAAGACCCATCGAACGAAAATGTGTAAGCGCTTGTGCATACCATTGTGCATCTTCTTTCTCTGTAGTATCACTATACTTCTCAACCACTGCTTGTGGCAAAATCCCATACATCACTTTCACAAAATAACAGGGATCAGAAAGAGCCGGTGCAGGAGTATACTTACGTACAAATGAAAGTAAATTCATATCTCCATGCTGCAAATCTTGACGTAACTGAGGTACACTCATTAAAATTTTTGCAACCGGAGTTATCGCAACAGAATTCTGAACAATAGGTGGCAAACTCGCCGCCATCTCTAAACGTCCTGCCTCTTTCATCAAATAATTAACCACCGCATCCTCCGTTGGCTGTCTATAGACCATCGGCAGTACATACACTCCTAAAGAAACTTCATTACCTTCTTGATCTCGAGCTGTTTTAGCAAAATCTGTAGTATACAGCGCATTTGTCAAAAGCATATCATATCCCGCAAGTTCAATTGTCATAGTATAACCTCATTGATTTTTATGGCAAAAAGAACATATACTATATAAATCTTCCTATATTTTTATTACAATAAAGTGGTTACATTTTTCTCAGAACCCTTCACAGACCTTCCCGCATCATAAACACATACAACCCACTCAATACCACAACCAGTAAACCTAGCACATACAACACTCCCTCTTTCTGACTCTCATCCGTTGCTTGCACCACACTCGCACTTGCAACTTCTTTTTTATCCGCACTCTGCCCAACTTCCTGATTCTTCACAGAAGCCGTCTGAACCGGTACTACTCCTTCTGCCTTATTCACCACAGTAGAATCAACAGGTGCTGCCACTACCACAGGCGTAGACTGAGCAACATCTGCCACCGCAGCAGCCACAGGCGTTGCCTCAATCACCGCACTCACATTAGCACTTGATACACTTCCATTACAAGCACCACAAGAACCATCACAATCAACTCCCGCCTCATCCCCATTTTGTATAAAATCACTACAGGATTGCACCACAAACGTATAATTTGTCAGATTAGTATGCACCACACTCGCCCCATCCGCAACAGTCAACATTAACGTTGCATTCCCCAAACTCAAATTCGACATATTCCACCCGCAACTCCAGCGACTACTCTCTTTTGAACACACCCCATTCTCTAATACTCCATTGAGCCCCAGCGTTAAAGCCGAAATCCCTGAATAATCAAACACACTCACATTCACTTGTTGACTCTTAACTTTACCAAGATGAATCTCTTTTGCAAAACTCATCATCTCAATTTTTGGAGCAGTTGTATCATTCACAACAACAGTTGTATTCACTGCAAATTGTCCCTCTGTTGCATTCACCCATACTTGCATCACAACAATTCCCGTCTTATTATAGACAATTCTGTTACTTATATAACAACTATTCAGAATTGTCTTATTAGATAATTCTGTACAAAAGGTATTATACCCCACAGAATTATCTATAAACTGCGTAACACCACTCAAAACAGTATCACTCCCCCCACTAGAAAAATTCCAAAACACACGTGACACATTCAAATTCTCAACCACACCAGTATAAGAAATAACACTGCCAACCTCAACAACCGACCCATTCAAAGGAGACGTAATAGTAAGCACAGCAGCACCCGCATTCACCGGCGGCACCACAACCGCATTCACCCCCTCATATATCGTCACATTCCCCATCGCACTCGTATTCACATTACCCGCCAAATCACTCCCTGAAACATAAAATTGCAACACACTATTTGGTGCAAACTGCGTCAAATTCAATGAATACGTATACACCTCACTTCCCGCACCACTTCCCCAAGTTCGTCCACTCATATCCTTACTCATAACCCCACTCTGCCAATCACTCCCATTAACCGTATACCACAATTTAACCAAAGTAGAATCAATAGAACTCTCATTCACAATAACCGTAAACAACGCACTCGTATTTGTATATAGTAAAACAGGCATATAATCTACATTCCCAACACGAGGAAATGTTCTATCCACATTAAAAGTAGAAAACACAAACACCTCTTTTCCTTCCCTATCAATCACATAACTTGCTAAAGTATAACTCCCCTCCCTCCAACCAGACACAACAACAGAATCAAAAAGAGTATAATTCTCAACAGAACTAGTAGCACCCGACACATCCCACACCATTGAATTATTCAACAACACACTCCCATTATCTCCAGAAACACTATACCACACCCCATACAACGACACATTACTACGAGCAGCAACACTCACATTCAACAGAGTAGAAACATAACTATTATTCACAGGGAGTACAATCAAACTTAAATCACCAATTCTTTCTGTTTCATTCAAAATAACCGCTGAACTATTTGACACATTTTTATTAACACCACTCAAACCCTCAGCTCCACCAATTGCCGCAAATACATCAATACGTGAAAAATTCAACCCCACCCTACTATCATACACCTTCTTCCCACTCTCAATTAACTTCACATTCACCTCTGCCGATGTCAATTCCCGCCCATACACACGTTTTGCATAATCCTGCAACAACAAAATTGCCCCTGCAACATGCGGAGTTGCCATCGACGTACCACTCAACGCCACAAATCCCCCTGCTAACTTTGCCGACGTAATACCTTGCGCTGGCGCAAGCAATCGCAACAATTTCCCACGGTTAAACAAAATTTCATCCGCACTATTCACCCCACCAACTGGAATCACGCCATTGATACACGCCGGACTTGAAATCCCATCCACCCAGCCTGAATTCCCTGCCGCCACAACCACACTAATATTTTTAGCAATCGCCCCTGCAACCGCACTTGCTAAAATATCATCCGAACAATAAGTCTGATAATGCGGACAACTCCCTCCATCACACCCTAAACTCATACTAATAACCGAAATACCAAACTTTTCTTTATTTTTCGTACACCACTCCATTGCCGCCAACACATCAGACGAATAACCGCTCCCCGAACCACTCATCGCCTTCAATGCCACAATGTTTGCCCCTGGTGCAATCCCCCTATATGTCAAATCCGTTGAACCGATAATACCCGCCACATGCGTACCATGGCCATGATCATCTTGAGGATTCGCATCATTATTATACACATCATATCCCCCCACAACTTTAGAACATCCGCTCCAATCCATCGTCACATTCGTCGTTCCATTAATTATAGAATCAACAGAAAATCCATACCCACTCACCGAACCATCTGACACCAAACGCACATACATCATATCCCCTAGAACCGAAGGCGTCCACATATCATTTGAAATACCTTTGTAGACAGCAACTGTCCTATTTTGTGAATCATAAACATATACCCTATCCGTCGTATCCCCCGCACTTGATATCTGCTCTAATTCAATCTTAGAAAAATGCAGCGCCATATGTTCAAATCCTTCACGCTGTATAACCCATGTCTGATCCATAGTATCACTATACGGATGACTTGACTCAACCGGTACAGAAAGCATCTCAACTGCCCCATTCAACTGCATCGTTGCAGCACTACATCCACCTAGCGCCGCATGCGCATAATCAACACCCGTATCAATAATACACACAGCCCCCCCTCGGCCATCAACACTTGAGCCATTCAACGTCACATTCCACACACGAGGCGCATTAATGTGTAATGCACTTTTATCCAAATTCACACTCACCGGATAATCTAACAAAATTTTTCTAACATGTTTGTTTTTAGTCAGCTCAACTAACCCATCTGCACTTGTAACTTCCCCTGCAATCGCTGAGACAGAACTAAATGTATGTGTCAACGCAAAATCTGAACTGCCATCAACCCCACTACTCCCACTACTGCTTATTTTCTTCACATCCTCAACACCACTCCTCGCAGAAGAAGAATCCGACACAACAATATTTTGTTTTAATTGATCAATAAATTCTTGCTGACTTTTCCCACCACCTACACCATCAGTATTCACACTTGCACTCTCATCTAAGACCACCACCACTTTAGGCGTCACATCTCCCCCTCTAATCTCTGTAACCAAAGAACTATCCATCTTCTGCGTACTCACTCTCACTCCATCCTCTAAAATAACATATCCCGTCACATCAAGTGAAGAAGTTGTAGACTCATGATATAGCACCACCGCAAAGAGCGCAAACACTAACACAAACCCCGTAATAATAAAACGATGATTCCGTCCACCCGTTCCCATAGCCACCACTCTTTTTTTAGATATTATTTTTTGTTGATATTACTTTAGAGATTATATTTTAGAGATTATAAAAAAGTATAGAGAACTCTTCTAATACCTCTTTTAATAGCCCTCTTAATAACTCTTCTAATATATTTCCTAATAACTCTTTTTAACACAGAGAGTAAACTATCCACCTTTATAAGCATTTGGTAAAGTTAACCCTAACAAAAAACCAACTATTCCTAATGTTGAAGTGAAAAGTTAACGTATGCAACTGTACGAAGTGCTTTAAGTCCCGCAGAACATTAAAGCACTTGGGAGAGCAACTACAATGAGCGAGCCATACAGTTGCTGTTAAGTAGATCAGTAGAGCAAACGAGAGTAGAATAGTTAATCAGAATACTCGTTTGCACAACGAGCACGCAGCATCCCCCCATTGCATAATATTTAGGCTAGCTGATCTACAATTCTTCAATTTTAAATTTCTTCCCGACTTCTCTATCAATAAAAAGTACTCGAACATCACTTGCTTTCCAAAAGTTATTTAAGAATTTTACAGCTTTTTGTTTTTCGAAAGGCTTACAACTATAGATGTCGAGTTGAACATATTTCTCTATAGTCCAGAAATGAAATGCGATATGTGAAGTGATAATTCCAACAATACCCGTCCATGCTTTTTGATTACTAAATTTTAGTTGTACTGGAATTAAGCATTTCATTTTAACTTCATCGAGAAGATTGTAGAGAAATTGTTCGAACACTTTTTCAGAATCAGCACCAAGTTCATTGTTGCCAACTTTTGCTTGATATATAAGATGGTGGTGTACAATTTTCATATTTGTATTGTAGGGGGAAGAGATTTAAAAACCTATTGTTCTGCCAGCCTAAATGCTATGTTGTATAACGTAAGAAAGTATTTAAAACAGAGGGAACCCCAACTCGTGACAATTTGTCACGGTTTGAAATTACCAGCTAAATGTTTTGATATAATTAACACATCAACATCTTTATAGAAAACCTTGAATAACCCATTTATTTCAACGATGAGGACAACCTGGCCAACAACACGGTCGGCGTTTTCCCTCTAAAATATCTTTACATAATCGGTGTATATGATCTCTACGTGTCTCCAATTTCTTAACAGAAGTAATCCAGCAAATCCACTCATTGCGAGCAAGTGGGGTAAGACCATTCCATGCATCTCGGACCGCTGAAGAGGAAGTCAGAGCTTTTCTCAAATCGACTGACACTGTGTGCACCACGCCAATGGCAATTTGTTGAGACATAAAATTCTTCTAGCAAATCATCTATTTAAATTTTCCTTAAAAGAAAATGTATATGAGGTTATATGTTCCAGACTTCACATCTGGGTGCCTAGCATCAGCGGAGCAAGTTTTCAGAAATCTAAAGTTAAGCCAATAAGCGATAGAGAACTCTTGTTTAAGAGTTAAATATTTAAAGAAGACCTAATATCAATATAAAATGAAAATCATTGATGTCCATACACACTTAGGAGATATATTATATGATTGTGGCGGTCATGTAATTCATGAAAAAAGTTTACCTGATAGGAATCTTTTTGATACTGGATTTAAGTTAAGAAATTTATTTGATGCTGGTTTTTATGCAGCTTTAATTCATTATAGGCATAGAGGTAAACAACCCCACAATCTTATTCGTGAATGGGGTACATATTCCAATAGACAAAGAAATTTCGTTGCGTCAGTTGAGAATATGCAGAAATCATTAGATGCATCAGGTGTAACTCAAACATGTTGTTTACCAATTCCTCCATATGTTACTTTTGAAGATATAAAAGAAGCGAATGATGAAAGAATAATTCCTTTTACCGGGATTGACTTCACCCGAGAATATGATCTTGAAAAAACTTTAGCTCATCAAGTTCAAAGAGGAGCAAAAGGAATGAAGTTACATCCAATAATACAAAAAGTTTCTTTATCTGATAGAAGATTACGAGAAGGAATTGAAATCTTTTCAGTTTATAATCTTCCTGTCTTGTTTCATAGTGGAGTTACATCATATTATCATGGAAAAGAAAAGAGTAAACAAGAACCAAAAAATGGAAATATTTCTCAAGCAGAACAATTGATAGCCGATTTTCCAAATGTAAGATTTATTGTTGGTCATGCAGGAGGAATTGAGGTGAGAGAAGTTATCGAGACACTTCCAAAATATGATAATGCTTATGTTGATACTTCTTTTCAATCGCCAGAGAAAATAAAAGAATTAGTAAATGCGTTTGGCTCTGAAAGAGTTTTGTTTGCATCAGATTGGCCATATGGTGATCGTAAAACTTCTATAAAGATGATAAAGTTAGCTTGTGATAGAGATGAAGAACTCCAAGAAAAGTTATTTCATAGCAACTCAGCAAATTTATTGGGCCTTCAGTAGAATTTTTCCTTTCACTAAAATTGATTTTGAAAATTACACATAACTGCCCAAAACTTTCCCTCTTCCCACTCAAAACCCAAACCCCTGCTTCGCCACTTCATTCTTTCTTCTCCAGGACAATAAAGATAAAATAATAATCAATAATCCCACAATTACAACCATCACACCTAATACTACTTTATTCTTAAATAATTGTACTCCGCTCTGAAAGAACGCCCTTCCTGCTAGCGCCAAACGTGAACTCGTAGAACTCTGACCCACACTCGCAGCATTTCCTGCCAAATTAGTCGAACCTTTATCTTGCCCTAACGCCGCAGCTATCTCATTCTTGCTCTCTCCCCTGCTACTTCCACCATCTGAAAGCACACTCACTGCAGCTCCAGCTCCCCCGCTCTCTGCTGCTGGCGCACTAGGTTCTTTTGCAACAGGAGTTTCAATTTTGACAGGTGTTGTTGTAACAGCCGCTGCAATCTTACTCGAAGAACCACCACCACCTCCACCCCCGCCTCCTCCTCCGCCACCGCCACCAGACGAAGAACTACTACTGCCACTTCCACCAGAAGACGCTGTCGTAAAAGAATTCATACCAGTCGTATTACAATTCCCCGAAGCATCACAACTCGTCACATTATAATAATACGTAGTTGAAGCAGTCAAGCCAGACAACCCCACACTATGCGAAGTACTAAACGTCAAACTCGAGCTGCGCGAACCTAAAGACGTATCTACACCATAATCCACACTCGCATTCCCCCCCTCACTTGTCGTCCACGTAATTGTCGCCGCAGATGAAGTGGGACTTCCCGAACTCACAGACGTAATCAACGGATATACTGTATCCACTGTAATCGTATAATTACTGCTCGCAAACCCTACATTACCCTGCCCATCACCTGCTAAACAACTCCACCTATATGTCCCATCAAGCAGTGTACGACTAAACGTCGTCTCATTATTTCTCCCCGAAATAGATGTCGTCACATTCCCATGCCAGCCACTGCTCCAATTTCCATACAACGTCACATTCAACAAACTGGTATTATCCAAAGTAGAACAATTAAACACCAGTAATGCCGTAGAAGAATTAAAAAAATCCACCGGACTATTTAAAATCGCCAGAGGTGTATCTAAATCCACTGTAAAACTCACCGAACTTGTCGTATTCATATTACCCGCTGAATCATTAGCAAACACCACTATACTATGACTGCCATGTCCCAACGTAGAAACATTATATGAAACAATCCAATAGCCTGAATTATTCTGCGCCGTCACATTAAACCCCGTAGTAGAATTAGCAAAACTAAATACCACATCACGCACCCCGCTAACACCATCGCGAATCGTTGCATTAAACGTCTGGTTGCTAGATACTATTGTAAACACTACTCCCGCGCTCGGCGCATTCAACGTCACACTTGGCACCGTAAAATCCACCGTAAACGATACATTTACCGTCCGATTATAATTCCCCACCGTATCATTAGCAAGCACCGTCATCGTATGGCTCCCTTCAGCTAAACTCGACACATTATAAGATACAGCCCAATACCCTGAATTATTCTGCGCCGTCACATTAAAATTCACACCACTCGCATTATCAAAACTAAAAATAACTGAATCTACCGTTAACAAACTCTCCCGCAATGAAACATTAAACGTCTGATTGCCTGAACTCAACGTGAAATTACGATTAGAAAACGGTATAATAACCGTCACATTCGGCGC
Source organism: archaeon (assembly GCA_023259115.1). Taxonomy (GTDB): domain Archaea; phylum Nanobdellota; class Nanobdellia; order Woesearchaeales; family GW2011-AR9; genus JACPNA01. The sequence continues at coordinate 132,293 of JAHFQW010000001.1, read as the reverse complement.
CGTTCTATCCACCACAAATTGCACAATTGAAGACCTATTATAATTCCCTGCCGTATCATTTGCCAGTACATTCATCACATGCCTACCTTCCTTCAACCGCGTCAAATCCACATTCGCATTCCAATTGCCGCTGCTATTCGTTGCCGTCACATTAAACGCCACCCCGCTTCCCGTCACATTATCAAAACTAAATAATACACTATCAATATTCTTCTCCAAAACCGTCGCATTAAACGCTGCGCTACCACTACTCATATTTGTGCCATTCGCTGGATTTACAACCGTAACTGCCGGCACCGTTGCATCAACGGTAATATTACGAATACTTATTTGCCCAAACGTATTCGCGGTATCATTCCCATATACCTCATAAAAATCCGTCCCATCCGCCAAATTGCCAAGCGTTAAAGAATAACTCGTACCATTAAAAGAACTCATCGAAATATTGCGAATCGTCCCATTATTATAATGCCACTCCAACAACGCAGAGCTTAAATTCACATCTGAACTAATGTTAATCAACGCCGTATTCACATTACGCACCGATCCATTTACCACGCTCGTCGTGGTATAATTAATGAATGGCTGTAGCAACGCCAATATATTAACACGAGGAATTATCAACGTAGATCCACTTCCCGTATCATCAATAGAAACTCCCGTCTTGAGAATCTTATTTGTCACAAAACTAACCGACGGCGTCTGCGTATATGCTAATCGCCAATACTGCCGCATCAACGCAACAGCTCCTGACACATGCGGTGTCGACATCGATGTACCCGATAACGTCGTCGTTCCACCTGTATACGATAACGACGTAATAGAACTCCCGGGCGCTGCAATAATATCTGTAAAATTAAAATGCCGAAACGCATAACTCGCCATCACATCCGATTTATCCACCGCACTTACTCGTGTCGCATTCTGGATACACGCCGGCGCCGCAATACCTCCTGTATTATTGGTATACGTGCTTCCCGTATTCCCCGTTGCAATAACCACACTGATATTCTTCCCTACCGCCTGACCAATCAACGAATGATACTGCGAATTCACATCATTGTCGCAATAACTCGTATATTGACCCCCGCCTAAACTAATACTAATCACCGAGATATTATAGATAGTTGAATTATCAATACACCAACTAATACTTGACAACACATTAGAATCACTACATGAGCCACCTGAATTACACGCTTTCAACGCCACAAATTTAACTCCCGGTGCAACACCTCTATACACACTATCATTTGAACCAATAATTCCTGCCACATGCGTACCATGGCCATGATCATCTGCCGGATCTGTATCTGAATTCACAAAATCATATCCATCAATCACTCGAATACCTAATCCTCCACCTAATCCACTATGGCTATAATTGATACCCGTATCAACCACACACACCGTTTCCCCAACACCTGTAATATTATAATGACTCAGCGAAAAATTCCACACTTTATTTGCATTAATCTGCGGCACCGAATCCGTTAAAAACACATGCCGCTCCTCATCCAGATACACACTCTCAACTTGTGAATTTTCCTGCAATTTTTTCAATCCCTCTGCCGTCACATCACCGCTAAATCCATTAAATAAATTATATCGTGTACGTAGCGCAATATCATAAGTATCATTATAGACAATTCTGTTACTGATATGACAACTATTCAGAATTGTCTTATTAGATAATTCTGTACAAAATGTATTATAACCCACAGAATCATCTATACTAACTACATCCTCAACATCCAACCCTGAACTATTCCCCAAACTTTTCTCTGAGTTTGTCACTAAATTTGTCACTGAGTTATTCATCGAGTTTTTCACTATCCCCTCTTCTCGCACTCGTAACCCCCCAAGTACATTTTCTTCTACAACTCTCGCTTCCTGTTTTTGACGCTCCTCACGTAATTCCACCTCTTTTAAAACGCGAGTGCCTCTCAAACCCCTAAATCTATTACTACCATCACCACCACCAACAGAAGCAACCATCTCATCATCAGCCCCTGCACTCTCTAAACCTAAATCAGCCACGGCACTTGAAGAATGCTTGAGCACCACAATCACCGACGCATTTGAACCATGCACCAACGCCTCCTGCACCTTCGCATCAACATGCACATCAGCAGCATACACAATAGAAAAAGAAACCAAGAGTACCAACAATAATAAAACCACCTTCTTCATCGCAAAACCGCTCTCAACAACCAACTTAGCAACACAAACACAAAGTCACAGCCTAAATTCTTCTACATTCTATTTCTACTTCTTATTTTAACTTCTTTATTTTAACTTCCTACTTCAATTGCAATCCTGTATCTTGCTTCACAAACATCGAACCAATTCCTTGCCCAAAATGATACGCAAAATCCGCCTCAGCCCCTGTCAACATCTGCAAAAAACCTTTTTCTGGCTCATATCGAACATACTCTGGCGCACCCGTCCCATACGTTTTATTAATATATTGTTCCGCCGTATGAATATCACCCAACTCATCAACTAAACCTAACTGTAACGCCTCAGAACCAAGATAAAATTCTCCTGTCGCCAACTCCACCACTTTTTCCCGAGGTAACTTGCGATTGAACGCCACCTCATCAATAAAATATCCATGCAATATATCTAACTTCTTCTGCATAATCCCCTCTTCCTCTGGTGTTAATTTACGATAGGGCGTTCCTAAATCTTTTTCTTTACCTGCAACCATGCGTTGATACCCAACCCCATACTTCTCCATCAGTCCACTAAACTCTAAATAAGATGCAACCACTCCAATACTCCCTGTAATCGACATTCTATTTGCAACAATATGATCCGATGCAGACGCAATCCAATACGCCCCGCTTGCCCCTGCTTCTCGAATTAACGCAACCACCGGTTTTTTCGCACTCTTAACCGCCGCCGCAATTTCATCTGATGCCACCGCCGACCCCCCCGGAGAATTTATCTCAAGCAAAATCACTTTAACATTACTATTCTCATCCGCCTGTTCAATAAAATCAACAATTTGACTTGAACCAACTGAACTCGAACCAAAATAAGAAGATGAACCATCACTAGTAATCTCCCCCTCAATAGGAATAATTGCAATATTCCCTGATAATTTCTTATCAAATAAAAAACTCGTTGCAAGTGGAATCACCACAAAAAAAACCAAAAATAATATTAAAATCGTAAACAAAATAGACTTACTTCTCCCCCCATTCTCCCCATCCACTTTTCTTATAACACTCATACATCATAAAAACAAACCAACCTATATAAATGTTATTCTTAGACATCCCTGTAGAAAAAGCCGCCGCCTAAACCAACACCCTCTTCACTTAACCTCTGAGTAGTAAGATAATTATATATTTAAATGAGAAGAATATAACAAAGAAATGTTCAAATCAAAAAAAGCATTCATCAAATTAGTAATAGTCATCAGCATAATCGCACTCATCACCCTATACTATCTATCACAAAAAATCATTCTGCAAGATAAAGACATAACTATCGGCGGCACCTACTTCCTCCCTCACCAATGGTCTGGCACCATCACCATAACCAAAGACACCCTCTTTTTACCTTGGACCACACTCTACATTGAACCCGGTACAACAATTCTCTTTGAAAAAATCCCTGATGAAAATATCAATAAAAACACCAATGAAAACAAAGTAACCAAAGAAATTCCTTGGTCAAACTCCGCCGACGACTTCATCAAAAATCATAACGACCCCACCGGCAAAGAGAACTACGCCACAACTCACTTCGACCTCACCGCCAAAATCATCGCCCACGGCACAACTCAACAACCAATCCTCTTCACCTCAGCACAAAAACAACCAGAATACGCTGATTGGGATGAATTAGTATTATACAAAGACAGCATTCTTGAAAATATCGAACTCTCCTATGCTCATAACGGCATCAACCTCCAAAATGACATTGAGGGAGGAAATATCATCATTCGTCAAAGCCACATCCATCACTCCCTCTGGAGTTGCATCGACATTTTCTCTGCAGGAAATCTCATCGAACACAACGAAATCGATCACTGCTGGCATCAAGCCATTGGCATTAAAACCCAAAGCAACAATTTCATCAAAAACAACAACATTCATGACGCACAACTCAGCCTCAACTGCGAATTCAACGCCAAACCAATGTTCGAAAAAAATACGTTCATATCAGCTCCCCTCAATCCCGATTGTGGACCAGTAGCAGAAAACACCCAGAAAGACCAAAAAACCAAAAGTATCGGTGGAACATATAATGGTGAAGTCATTTATCCCGCCAATGAAAATTCATAAGAGAATACTCTAAAAAACTGTTACATATTATATAGAATATTATATAGAAAAATAAAGAAAAAAAATATTTTTATTTCTGTCCACTATGTTTAATATAAGTCTCACGCAAAAACGTATCCGTCTTTTCAGCATCCAGATATAACTCTTTTACAAAAGAATGAGTTTTTCCAGATTGAATACCATTAATCAAGCCAGGAAAACCCAAAACACTCAGTGAAAATATGCCTACACCCAAAAGCTTACCATACGTAATTTCTGAAAAATACGGCGGCGCACCAAATAGTGATCCCATCATAAGTCCCATCACTCCAGACGATTTATTAAGTTGAAGAAACTCCTCACGCCGCGAAGTTAGTTTAAAATTATCCACAGGCATAGATACTTCCCCAACCGAATTCATCGAACCTAATATCTCATCAACATAGGTATCAAACGCCTCATCTTTCACAGATAGCCTAACTCTTTTCCACACAGAATCATATCGCTCACAAATGGGTTGAATCTTGCGAACATACGATTCTTCTCCTTTTGCCACCGCATATACTAATGGATTATGTTGAAGAAAAGTCATAAGAACAGCCTCAGAGGCAGAGGAAAATTTATTATCCGCTTTAGTAAAAAATGGATTATCCACAAAAAGCGAGCCAACCTGCTGTTCTAAACCATTGAGCGCATTCAATTGTTCACGTAATGTAAAAGTATATGGTGTTACCATACATCATCAGAATGATAGATTATTTATAAATATTAACCTCATAAAAGCAAATCTTCCACCAAAAATTATACCAAATCCAAACCAAACCTTTTTAAAACACTCCTCTTTTCTAAGATATATAGCGGGGTAGGGTAGCTCGGAGTGCCCGATGGGCTCATAACCCATAGGTCGGTGGTTCAAATAAGTTCACAAGAACTCTGAAAGTCCACCCCCCGCTACTTTTTATTAGTCAAAAAAGAAGTTATGGTTTCTAAGTGTTAGAATACTAAGAAATGTTAAAATACTAAAAGAAAGTATAGCAAATATACAAAAATTATTCACAATTACTATAAATCAAAGAAAACCACATGTCCCTGCGCTTTACCAATCGACACGAAGTATCTCTAGATCATAAATGTAGATGTTATCTTCCCGCAGAAATCTGTAAACAAATCCAGCCAGAAAAAATCTATCTTCAGGAACAGAAACCAGAGAATCATCTAGAAAACAATACACCCCTCTATTTCATCTACCCTGAACAATACATCAAACACCAATGGGAACATATTCCCTCACCTCTAGATCAAAAATTCGACCTAGAACAAACACTTGAAAAATTACAACAAATCCATGGACTAAGAGAATTAAAATTAGATAACCAAAATAGGATAAATCTAGGCATAACCCCTCTACCAACAGAAAAAAAAGCCTACTTCATCGGTGCTGGAGAATATATCATCCTCTATCTTGGCAGCAAAGAAACATTTGAAAAATATGCTCCAAAATATACCTCTAATAATCGAAAAGAAAAAACATGAACCAATTCCTCTCCCTTGGACTTGAAGCCCTCTGCGCAAAAAAAATAGTACACGAATTCATAGAAGAACAAACAAAATTTCTCAACCAACAATACCCCGCTGATGCGTTAGGCCAACACTTTCAGAAAAGCAAAAGCACCCTCGCATTTCAATTTACCGGCGTTCTGGGTGTAAAAATATATGAACTTCTCCATTCACAAGCACCTCAAAAAAAACAATCCACAGAAATCATCAAAAGAAACATCCTCTACGCCACTCTCAACGATCGTGCAGATAACATCATCGACCAAGAAAAAATGACGCCAAAAGAATCCCAGCAATTCTTAGAAAGTATCATGGATGTCATGTTTGAAGGAAGAACAAAAACCACAACTGACATCGAGAGAAAAATCGTTCTAAGCCAAGCAGAATACTCCTACCAACAATATCATAAAAACCAATCTCTCCCCTCTCTAAAAGAGATATATGAAAGAACAGTAATTGCCATTATTGAAGAAAGTAAAAATACTGATTTAGAACAATCAATAGATCATGCCATAGAAGTGGGTGGATGCTGCTTCTTAATTCCTGCAGTAATCGCACAATATTCTCAGAAATCCAACGATAAGAACACCATCCATGCCATCTATAATCTCGGCGGCTACTTAAAATTACTTGATGACATGATAGACCTCAATGAAGATCTTAAAAATAATACCCCTACGTACCCCGTATTGAAAATAAAAGAACAAGGAAACACACCAAAAACCAGACAGGAAATAATGATAACCCTTGAAAAAAAAGCAGAAAAACTATACCAAGAGGGACTATCTCATCTCAAAACACAACACCAAAAAGAGATATATACCGCATTAAAACAATGGATTGATCTAAAACATTACGTATTTGACAGAGCAGGAAATTATAGTAAATTCTGTTAATTATGCTAATTTTTGGTATTATATTTGATAATCATTATCGACAGAATTTACTTATAGTAAGTGACCTAAATATTTATACAAATATCACTTACTATATTCGAAGGACACAACTATTTTATTGATTATTTGTGTCCTTCGTTATATTAGATAATTCTGCCAAATGTAATCTAATCTGCAGAATTATCTATACTTTAACACATAGATTTCACACACATTTAAAGAAGAAAGATATAAAGAAGAGATATAGATACAACAGTAATTATCCAAACAGAGTAATCTGTCCATATAATATCCCTCTTGTCCCTTTTGCTACATTTAGCTTAGGGGTATATTCTAAACCAAACGAAGCAAACTGAATCATATTATCATCAAACCGTTTAACATACATCTCCATCTTTTCATCTAAAGTAAGATTTAAGCTCTGTGATACAGTAGGTAATAATTTTAAAAGAGAAAGAGCACCATAATCCCCCAATATCTTCTCTGTATTTCCATGCGCATTAAAATAAGAAGAAAACAATCCCAATACATCTTCAAGATTTGAATTAAAATCAGAAGTACTACCCGACTTGAAGAAACCATGTGAGGGATGATGAAATAAAAAAGAGGCGGACATGAATTGAGACCCTTTATAATCTTCCAACCTAGAACTACCTGAAGAAAAATGAGATAACTCATAAAATCTCTCAAGATCACGCAGTACTAAATGATGAAAATCGCCAGAATATTGAACTAAACCCGAGCTTCTTGAAACCATACTCTTAAAACCTCGGAATACTTTATTAAATTTATGAGATTAGAATATCTCTATCACACCATCTTCTTCAACTTTTCAAAATCTCTCTCCATAATCTTTCTAATCGCTGGAAATCTCATCCCCGCTGCCGGATGATACGTCACAAAATACATCCGAGCATCTCGCACAACCACCCGTCCATGCCACTTCTTCACATCTTTCTCACCCAGCACCGACCATAACGCCGCTCCACCAAGCAATACCACAACTCTTGCACTCACAAGCTCAATTTGCTTGTTCAGCCACAACTCCCGACACATCACAAGCTCTTTGTGCATCGGCATCCTATTATCAAGCGGTCTGCACTTACACGCCCCCGTCACAAATACCTCATTGCGCAACAAACCAATTTTCTGCAGCATCAAATCCAAAAACTTCCCCGATCTACCCACAAACGGCAACCCCACTCGATCTTCTTGCGCTCCCGGCGCTTCCCCAATCAACATCAAGCGCGCACCAACTCCTCCTTCACCTGGCACTGCCAGTGTTCTATTCTTATAAAGAGGACACGCCGTACAACGTCTAATTCCTTCCGCCAATGAAAAAAGTGTATCTGCCATAACTTCCTCAAAAAATCATGTAACCGTATAACTAATCATCTTCTTTCCTTCCCCATACGCTTGAAATAAAATCTCTTCCACCACAATCGTCAAATCATCACGCGTAACACTCTCACCTTCCTTGAGTAGATTGCTTTTCCTCCCATCGATAATCAGAATTACTTGTTCATCCGTCATCGTATAAATAGTCACATTATGATTCTTCAACAAGACCATATCACCAGAATTAAGCGTTGCCAACGCCGGCCTTGCCTCCTCCACTCCCGTTTTAACAATAATTGTTGATGTATTTTCAACAACCTCAACCGAACAATCACCCTCTCTACAACCAAACTCACATTTTTCCCTCTTTATAAATTCACAACTCTCCATTCGATACCCACGATAATAGTTTCCATCACAATTCCACCCCGCCTTGCATACTGGTGCAATCGCACAAGAATCATTCTTACACCCAAACTTGCAATCCACTCGTTGCGTAAAACTACAATTTTGTACCCTATATATTTTCGTCTTTGAGTTCAAACAAACCCATTGCGCAGAACAAACAGTAATATTATAGACAATTCTGTTACTTATATGACAACTATTCAGAATTGTCTTATTAGATAATTCTGTACAAAATGTATTATAACCCACAGAATTATCTATACTCTCTTTAATAGTAATCTGCGTAGTAATCTGCGTTTCATTAACCGAAACATTCCTCGTAGAAACATCACCCGCAGAAATTACAGAACTTGCCACTGAATCATTCACAACAAAAGTATTTTTATCAAGAGAACTATTCAAATAATTATGAATAGAACTACATCCCACTATAAACAGCAATAACCCCAGTAACCATAAACATCCTCTTCTCATAAGAGCAAGAAACAAAACAAGCTATATAAATATTCTCAAATATCCAAAATCACCTGCGCCTTCCACAACCCATTACTCTGCTCCACTTTAAACAAATGCATAGTAACTGCTTTCACATCTACTTTAGGATTATGTCTTGTCATATCCAGCTTCTCCCCATGCGCCACACACTTCAACTCATAGCCCTCTTTTACCTCACCAATCTGAATCTCAAATGTACTAAACATCATCTGTTTATAATCCTTAAAAAACACCAACTCATCCAAAAAACTAAACAGCAGCTGTTCCACCGTCTTCTCCTCAATTAAAATTTTCGTCTGCTCCTTCTGCTTCACCTTCGCAACATCCACCATTGTCTCTTCTGTTGCCAGAGCACACTGCTCAAACAATTCAGGTAACGTTGCCGCTTTCGCCACAAACATCACATCCGCCGTATGATCCAAAAACTTGTAAAATGCTTTATCCATAAACAACCTAAAATCACTTAACCTTTTTATGCTTTTCTTTAGTAAAGAAGTATCTTAAACAAAATGAGAAGTAAACAAAAGATTACAATCTCTCGCTTATCTTAATCTCATATTTCATCACACAAGCCAATGGCTCAGAAAATTCACCCTGTGCACACTTCTTCAACAAATCAAGCTTAGCCTCTAAGCCCGGTTTCTCATCACGAAGTTGCTGCAAATAACCTTGAGCTCGTGATTTTAAACCTTGATATTTATCAATTACCCCAGACACATATCTCCTCGCCTGATCTTCAAGATCACCAGGCGCACGGCGAGAATATTCAAATTGACATGTTCCACACACCGCCCCAAAATCACTCTCATGCCCATCACCTAAATTCTCAGACCTCATCGATGAACCATCAATAGGACAAATATATTCTTCCACCATAAAAAAATAGAGAGAAAACAGATTTATAATCATTTCTATACTGAATAATATAGTAAATGTGTAAAATAATCGAATATTAATCTACACATTTACTTATTAGTAATGGTGAACAAAGCTTTGCTTTAGCAAAGTCACGAACGGAGTGACTCGAATTCGAAAACTATTCACCATTACTATATAACCAAATATACGAATATTTCGTACTTTTAGTATAAACTAACCTCTCTTCCTTTCAATCCAAATGCATGAATAAAAGCATCACCCTCTAAATCCGCATAAAAAGAATCTACCCGTTCTAACCAACGCATACTCTGTAAAGACATCTCAGAAGCACTTAGAAGAAACGGCAACATTAATCTATTATAGTGTCCTAACGCACTAGGAATATGTCTAATTGATGTTAACTGCTCAGCCAAACTCCCCGCCGCTTTAAACGCCACTAGCAGCCCTGCACCCGCACTATAATGCGTAGAAATTCCTGCTTCCCCCATCAACGCTACATTTTCAAACGTCAATCTCTCACAACTATTCACCACAACCGCACTCCAATGGGAATGAATTGATTGTAAATTCACTCCAGAATACAGTGTGAAAAAACCCCATTCCAAATCTTTTAATCCTTTTGTTGAAATCATCTCATCCGTTTGAACCAAAGAAAGCATTCCTGAACTGCGCAACTTTTGCGTATTTGCCTCCACAATCATCGTATCCAGTGTCCTGCCTATCGGATACGTTGTTCCAACCAACGCAACTCCTTTATGTTCCTGTACACTCACTCGCATCAGTGCTTCTCGATTTGTCTTACCCAGCCAAATATACGAATTCGTACTCTCAATTGCCGAAGCACCAAATTCCTCAGAATAAAAAGAACGCACCACGCTATGTAAACCATCCGCCCCCACCACCACATCCGCATCTCTTTTAAAAGCGGTAATATCTGCAGAATTAAGAGAACAACCATACACAACTTCCACACCAGCACGCTGCACTAAATCACGCAAATAATCAACCAACAAACCACGTCTAATACCCACAGAATAAGGAAACCTCCTCGTTGATACAACACTTTTGGCCTCAATATCCACAACATCCCAACCAACGGTACATTTATCCAGAAATTCTTCCTCAGAAAAAGAACCAATATCACCCAATAAATCAAAAATAGGTTTTTGCAACACATACCCCAACCCATTTGAACTAGCTCTTAACTCTTTTTCAACTATTTTGATTTCAGCACAAGGCTCTAGCTGCTTCAACTTAAGCGCAAAATATAATCCCGCCGGACCCGCACCAACAACAACTGCTTTCATACACCCCTAAAAATAGCCGCCATTTAAAAATATTATGGATATAGGACTACTTTAAAGTAAAAACGTTACTTCCCCAACCTCAACCTCACGTTTTCATTTTTCAATTCTATCTCAATCATCCCCTCTTTCCGCAGCTTCTCACACAACCCAAACAACCACTCTTTCTCGCTATCAACAAAATCTTTCTTGACACATGTACCTAACTCCAGAAGCGAAATTTCCTCCCCTGTGTGTTTGCGCACAAACTCCACAATTCTGCCCCGAAAAATCCTATTAGGTATATGACGTCCATTCTCATAAATTCCCCTCTCCACCCTCTTCTCTGCCACAAACAACACTTTTTCCTTAGCATTTGTATACAACGGAAAAAAAGCACAACTCTGTTTTAAAACACAATCCTGACATTTCGGCGCATCCCGCAAACACACAAGTGAGCCAAAGTCCATCAATCCATTATGTAAATCACAACTACGACCCGAGGGGATACTCTCTTTCACAAGCCCATATAACTTTTTCTCCTCCTCTTTTGACATAGGTAAACCTTGATCCCGCCCATGAAAATAACGCATATAAATCCGACGTACATTCACATCAATCGCCGGCTCCGCTCGATTAAACGCAAAACTCGCAATTGAACCCGCCGCATACGGGCCAATTCCGGACAACTTAATCAACGCCTCAGGAACCGCAGGAATCTTTCCATCATACAACCTAACCACTTCCTGCGCAAACTGCTGCAGCATAATCGCCCGTCGATTATAACCAAGACCGCTCCACGCATCAATCACCTCCCCTCTAGGAGCACTAGCCAAATCAAAAATAGTCGGAAACCTTGACAAAAACTCTTTATACTTCTCAATCACCCTTGGCACTTGTGTTTGCTGCAGCATAATCTCTGACACCACCACATAATACGGATCTACCCCCAAAGCACGCCATGGTAAATCACGCTTATGTATACTATACCAATCAAGAATAGAATCTGAAAATTGTAATTTATCCATTAAATCTACCAAATAGAAGAACACCTATAAAAAACTAATTCAAACACACTCATTGCCAACGATAAAACAACGAACTATACTTATCCGCCATTTTCATATATCTTGATATTTCTCCCAACAATCTCTCCGGCAGAGGTTGTAATTCATACACTTGTTTTGGCTCTGCTCTCGCTTTAAAATTTGGGCTTTTTTTTGGATCGAACCACCCCAGAATCCTAACTTCTTTCTCCACCTGCTCAGATAAAACAGTTCCATGGGCTAAAACCGTAAACTGCTCCAGCAAAGATTGGCTCAGTGAAGTAAAAAAGTATTGCCTTCTCTCAATATCTCCCTCTGGAGGCTTTAACGTTTCCGACAAAATAACTGTAAGACTCGCCATAAAGAGAATCTACATACTTCATTAATAAACATTTCGACTTATTTGACACCCATTACCTTACGTACCACCTCCTCTTTCTCCCACAACTCCCTCTGCCATCCTCGTAGCATACCAAACGATTTCCCCACAACCATATCCCGCATCTGCTCCTCAGAGAGCAACAAATGCCCACGTAATCCCAAACTTTTTGCAACCACATTTCTGCGCTCTCCCAACTCTAACATCAATTCATACAACCGTGGCGCCAACTTCTCTTTACGTTCCACAACATACTCCTCTCCACCACCCGTACGCGCTTCCTCCACCAACCTAAACAACTCCACCGCATTCTCTTTCACCAGTGGATGCACACCATGCAAACGTTTCCACCCCTCAACATTATAGGGAGGATTTTTCACAAACGCCAGCATCTGTTTATTTGAAAAAATCATAAATAACGGCTTATCCGCAACTCTTCCCAACTTGCGCCTCTCATCAAAGAGCACATGTAAAATCGCTCTCTCCTGCACACTCATACTGCGAAACCCCGAAATATCTTTATACTCCTGCTCACGTAGCGTATAATCTTGCCCCTCTAAATATCGACACTCCTCCTCAACCCAACTCACTCTTCCTCTCTCTCGTAAAATATCACACAGCACATCTTTCAATCCCAACAAATGTGCCGTATCCCCTGACGCATACTCTAACATGGGTTTTGACAACGGACGTCTTGTCCAATCCATCTGCTGAAACTTCTTTTCACAAATGATCTGAAAATACTTCTCAAGTAAAGATCCCAACCCTAACTTCTCCTCACCTAAAAACAAAGCCGCAACCTGCGTATCAAAAAAATATCTTGGCACACATTTAAACTGCATAAACAAAATACGAAAATCAAAACTAATATCATGAAACACTTTCAATATCGTATCCTTCAAAAATACATCTAGTAGCAACTGTATCTCTTTCAACACCAACACATCAACAACCCAATGCTTACTTCGTGAAGAAAGCTGAATCAGCGAAATAAACGTACCATAATGATGTAAATTATTCTCACATTCTAGGTCGATAGCCAGCTCTTTCTCCTCACACCACTCTAAAGCCGCCCTCTGCAGCTGCTCTTGTGTTTCAATATACTCAAAATGAACCATAATGAATAGAAAAACAACAACTCTTTATAAAAAATACGATAATTCAGAAACTATTTCTTTAACATAGAATACACTTCTCTTGCTTTCTCAACAAATCGTTCACCACCATCACAAAGATCAGCAAAATTAAAATGCGCCCCCACTAAAAAACGTGAAAATAAATGTGGTTCATGAATAGTATAATCAAAATCAATTTGCAGCCTATTTAGAGGTTGATAATTTCGTAAAAAAAATAAAGTATGCTGCAAACTATTTCGCAATGCTTTATCAAAAGAATTATCTTTATTGCCTATTGAATAAAACGGTTTCACACGAATCCAACTCGCATTTAATACCGCGCGCTCATCTATTAGAGGTTTATATGCATCTGTTCCAAGCGTAGAACAAAAATCATCCACAGACATAGGATCCTCAATGGGTATACGTACATCTCCTCCATCAATAAAAGTATAATACATCCCATTAGTACTATCATCTAACACCTCAAAAGTAGATGCTTGATGAAAGAAAAAAAGATCAAAAACAGGTTCTTTTGTTACAACTTCTTGAAGAATCCCATAAATTCCTCTACCAATTAAACCATAAAAATAAAAAGAACACATCGGCAACGCCACATCCTCTGCCAACATCTCATCTTGGAAAAAAAAGTGATTACGTAATACACTCTGCTCTGCAAAACTACAACGCGTTCCTAATTCTCTTTGAACCATATTTGCCAGATCTACATCCATAACATTGAAAAAATCACGACAGTTATAAACATTACTATTAAATAATAGTTATTTCTCAATCACATAAAAAATCTCATTCTCAAACTCAAATATCATAAACTTCCACCCCAAACGTGAACACATCCACTCCATCCAACGTCTTCGAGGAGCCGTCATCTTCCTCCCACTCATCGTCTTGGTCGCAAAACTCACAACCATCCTAGAAGATGGCACCGCTCTCAACAACGCCTCGCTGCGCGTATGTCCTCTATTTGCATCAAGTACATCAACCACTTTAAACAACAAAGCTATATCTGCTTCTGGCAACTTCTCAACCTCACCCACATCCAATAGATCCAAAACCCCTGCCTTTGCCCTAAATGTCTTATGCTCCCTCATCCACAACCCAAAGAATTCATTTACAACTTCCATCTCATCAGCATGAATATCATACGCAAAATATTGCACCCCAGACTTCCTAAGCCCCATCAACGGCACAGACAACGGATGCAGCCCACATCCCAAATCCAAAATCTTCTCCGGACAAGAAATAAAAATCTTCTGATACAACTCTCTGGCAAATCCCACTCTCTCTCGAGTAGAAGAATGTGCCAACAACAACTCACCTAACACTTTTTTCTTTTCAGACAAACTAACATTAAAATATGTATGCATCAGCTCTCGTGCATCATCTAAATTGCTCTCATGCCCAAATAACCCCACTTTTCGTCGCAAACCTGCTCTTACTCCCTTCAACACTTTCTCATACACCGCCGATTTCACATGAAATTTGGCCGCAAGTCTTTCCTCAACTTGTGAATTTTGACGTAAAAAATCACGCAGCACTCTCTCAACATACCCCAAAGACAAACCTTGCAGCTCTTTCTTACGACAGATATCCGCAACCAACATACGCACTTGTTCATCCGTTAATCCCATATCTTCATAACAATTCCTATAATATATAAAAACCTTTTTAAACGCCCAAACAATCCCCACATCCTATGACCCAGAACAAATGGAAACACTATGTCAAAGCCACATGGCACTTTCTCTGGCATGACGACTCGATTTGGAGCTGGCTTGCAAATCTTGCTGTCGCATTTGTTCTCATCCGTTTCATTGTCTATCCCATCTTAGCCATTATTTTTGGCACAGGTTTTCCCATTGTCGCAGTTGTAAGCGAGAGTATGGAACATGGCCTGCACGACAACATCCTCTGCGGTCAGCAATTCAGCGACTTCAAAGAATCCTATGACAACTATTGGAAAACCTGTGGCGCCTGGTACGAACAACATAGCATCACCAAAGAACAATTTCAAACCTTCACCTTAAACCAAGGCTTTCGCAAAGGTGACGTCATCCTCATCTGGCGCGCCAATACAAATAACATCCATCTAGGCGATATCCTCATCTTCAGAGGCGATCGTCCACAACCCATCATTCATCGCGTCATCAAAATCTGGGAACAAGACGGCCAAAAACATTACCAAACCAAAGGCGACCATAATAGCAATAGCATCACCGGAAATTATCCTGAAACCGATATCACCATCGACCGTATTTATGGCAAAGCCACTCTGCGCATTCCATATCTCGGCTGGGTCAAAATTCTCTTTGTCCAACTCTTAGCTCCCTTTGGAATTGTAATAGAACGATAACTTCATAAATTTAAAACATTCATCTTTAAGTCATATTCTTGATAATAATTATAATGATAATAATTATAATAATACTAATAATAAATTAGAGTATCACTTAAAAGTACTAAATAGGAAAGATTTATATATCCTATTCAAAAAACAATAACCATGCAACAACTCGAACTAAAATTAAGTTTATTAGCACAACAATACAAAAGTGTTCCTCATCCCCTCTATCTTGGCAAATGCATGCCTTTTCTTAAGCCAATACTCCAAGATACAGCAAAAAATGAAGTAAATGAAGAAAAATTAATTGAAACCGGCATTAACATTTTAGTTGGTGATGGTGGCTCAGGCAAAAGCGTTGTCGCAAAACATCTTGCGTACCAAGCACAGGAAGGATATTCTCCCTTTCAACACAAAGTAACACCTCTCTTCATCCGTCTTGATGAACACTTCGCCTCTATTCAATCTCTTCCAGAATTATATGACCATCTCTCTAAAGTCACTTTGTCTATTCTTGATGAACAACCTCAAAAATATCAACAACTCGTAGAACAAAAAGACCCCCTCATCATTCTCGATGGACTAGATGAAATATTTGATGTAAAATCTCGGCAACAAACCCTAGATTTCATTCAAAAAACACTAAACCAAAATCGTATATTACTCACTTCACGTCCAAATTCTACCCTTCTCTCACAAAACCATTACACCATTAAATCAGCTTCAAAAAAAGAGGCATTAGAATATGCAGAATGGATCCTCAGAAAACAACTGGATGGTAAAGAGATCTATCAAGATTTTGCCCAAGCATTAGAAAAATTACCTTTTGCTGAAATAATACTCTCTAACCCCGCACTATTCGAATATGCCCGAATTATGTATCAACACACAAGATCTATGGGGCATAACATCGTAGATTTTTCCGAGAGAATTGTCAATGATCTTGTTGCACCCACCGTAGGAACCATATTAGAAAAAGATGAATTTACAACATCACCCACCGAACAACAATATGGTCTCCGTTTATTTGATGCAAAATTTAATAGAGGGAGTTGGAACCTAGGAGGAGAATACCAAAGAGCAATACATAAAATTGCCTATCACATGACCCTAGAACAAAAAAGAAGTATGCCTCTAGATAATTTTATAGAAATACTAAACTCACTATTTGAATTTGAAGCAAATAACTGTTCTCCTAGAGAACAAAAACAGATGAGCCAAGCCATTTTATATTACACACCCCTCTTCTGTGAATTTGAAAAAGAAGTGTATGGATTCCGTAGTCTCGCTCTGCAAGATCTCATTGGTATAAACACCCTCACTAAGAGAATTAACATTAAACAAAGTTACCAGAGCTCCATTTCTTCACGCGATGAGAAAACAAAAGAAATATTTTTCTTATGCCTTGGACATCAGGGAAACGGACGCGAGTCATTAAGATGGTTCCAAGATGAAGGATTAATTGATGAAAACACAAAAATCCCTTTTATGAACGCAGTAAAAACTCTAGGATATAAACTCTAAACCCCCTAAGACCACATATATCAACCAAAAACATATACCCTAAATAAGTAAAGTATATAAACAGGAACCAAAATCAATCAAGAAACTAAAATACACACAAATCAGGTGAAAATAATGTTTTGTCCAAAATGCGGTTCCATTTTACGTCCAAAAGAAAAAGCGGGTAAAAAAATTCTCTTCTGTAACTGTGGTTTCACTAAAACCCCTGGCGAACAAGAAACCTCTGCCGAATTAAAAGAAACCACCAAAGTCGCAAAAAAAATTGAAGTAGTCGAAAACATCGAAATCAATCCTAAAATAAAAATCACCTGCGACAAATGCAACAATACTATTGCTTATTATTGGACACAGCAAACTCGCGGTGCTGATGAACCCGAAACACGCTTCTTTAAATGCACCAAATGCAACCACACCTGGAGAGAATACGCATAATCAGGCATAATGATTAATAATCTGTAATTAATCTGTAATAACTAAAAAGCATAAACCTCATGACACTTCAATCACCTCAGCAAATAATCACTCTTCTTGAGCAAAACGAACTCTTTCAAAAATGGTTCTTTCAGCATCCTCAAGCATATCTATCACATCTCTTCCTACCAATAAATGAGCAGATTGCGCCACTCAGTGATTGGGAACTAGGATATTTTGATCCAACTAGTCAGAAAATTACCGTCTTTGTTCCCTTAGAGAATAACGACTTTGAAATCAAACCCGCCGATGACGTTTTTAAACAAGAAACATCCACGGTAGAAACCCTTGCCATCAACACATTTAATCTCACGCTTGACGTCCTCTTCCCCCTCATTGCAGAAAAACTCAAAACCTATTTTCCCAAAGAACAAATCGGCAACGGCTTTCTCATCATTCAAACCCTCAACAACATAACACTCTACAACGTCACATTCATCACCCGCTCCATCCAATTTATCAACCTCAAAATCAATGCTCAAACGGGTGTTCTTGAATCGCATCAAACCATTGAATTGCTAGATAAAAAGCAACCTTCAGCAAACTAAACAATAGAGGAATTTAACTAAAAATATGAATTAACCAAACTTCTCAACAATTATATATCCCAAACAAGACCCCTCTGCTCAAATGTTTTAATCAATATCTTTTCCCAAACACATCAAACACAAAACATCTAATTATTTCCCTTACTCACCACACATTATCAAGTAACAAATCCCTTTTTCATTTTCCAAGTGGTATCGCAATCAAGACTATAGTTTACAAATCAACAGTCTTTATATATCAACATTTCTTTCTAACATTTGGTAGATGTTAGAAAAAAGAGGTGATAGATTTTCATGACAAAAATTTCTTATAACGCACAGCAGAAGTGTAAAAAGCTTGACTCTTTTTTCCCAGAAGAAGACAAAAAAGAAGAGTAAAATAAAATTAAGATTTTATTTATTTTTAAGAAATAGCTACTCTAGGAATTTTCAACTGTGTAAGCAACGCCTGAACATACAATAATGCACTCTCTGAAAATTCCAAAGTTAAGAAAGCTTTGGAACTTTTTTCCATTTCAACAGGTAAAAAATTAGTAATCTTCCACCAATGTTTTTCTTTATGAAATAAAAAAGTAGCATCCATAGTAGAACTATCCACTGAAACCTGTTCAAATCCTTGGCTTTCATAAAATAACGCTATTTCTTTTGTTAGTTTACCTAGATATCGAGAACATTTTTTATAAAATGTATCTGAACCCAAACAAATTTTTAAAGGATCTTGTAACGCCAGCTGATTAATATTAATAGTAATAATTTTCATAAGAGAACCATAACCCTATCCTTTAAAGAGTTTTCCTTTTTCTATCAACAAATTTCAAAGATAAAACATTAAAATAATCAATATTTTCTAAAGTATTAATAAATTTGAGAGGTATTTTGTGATATCCATTATATACCCCTGATAGAGCTCCCGCAATACATGCAATAGAATCAGTATCTCCTGGAACTAAATTAGCCGCTTCCACCACTGTTTTTTCAAAATCAGTTGAACTATGCAAAAAACAATATAGCGCCATCGGAACCGTTTCATAACAACTCTCAGAACACCCCACCACTTCTCCCATATCTGTCGGATTTTTAGATTGATTACGTACAACATAGTCCAATTTATCTTTTAAATCAGAATCCAAATAAGAAAGTGAACGAGAAACCGCACTCTCAACATCAAAACCATTATATAAATTAGCCACCAGTAATGAAATAAACACACTACTATCCACCGCTGCAGGATGTGTATGTGTTACACGTGAAACTACAGAAGCAATATCCTTTAACACCTCTGGTTTCTCATCAGAATAGAATAGTCCTAGAGGAGCTACTCTCATAGCTGAACCACAAGTAGCACGATTTTTACCAGTAAAGAGAGGATTACCCCCCGCATAAAGTTCTAAAGCCGCAGACATACTGGTACCACCAGCAAAACGATTATATCCCGGCACACTTCTACATTTCCAACCCCAATTGCCCACTCTTTGACCAAAATCATTAATGTCAAACCCATTTTTTTCAACTAATGAATCAGCTAAAAGTAAAAGCTGTTGTGTATCATCCGTATATTGACCCGCTTTAAGATGCCCGCAAGGATGTGTAGATAACGGTGCTTGATAGTCGGTAATTCTGCCATTATAAAATTGATTAAGTTCAGTTTTTGATAAATATTCTGTAGGCATCCCTAATGCATCTCCGACCGCCGCACCAACCAAACATCCTTTAATTTTATCGAAACGTATTTCTTTATTCAGAATCATAATAGCCTAGACCTCATCTCTTTTTGAACTCTCTGTCTATCAACAAGAGTATTGTAGACTAAACCATCTGTTTCCGCACTTCGGTAATGTTGTAATGCTTTAAGAAATATCTCCCCCACAGATCCAATCTTTTTCTGAACATTCCCTTTTTCCCCTTTCTGTTTTACGTGTAAACCTTTAAGCTCATAACATTGTGCCATCATATAATGTGTTGGCGCAAATGAAGACAGAAGATCTAAAGATCGTTCAAAATAAGTAAGTGCTCTATCTAAAAAATTTCCTTGCATTTCACTTGACTTTAATAAACAAGTTTTCCCTAACAAAAAATATCTCTGATAATCCTCTTCACCATGTTCTAAAGAAAATAACGCTGCATCATATTTCTTTTGCGCTATTGCCTTCTCTGCAAATTGATAACGCCCATCCTCCACATACCACTTCTCAAACTCCCAAAATTGACACAAAATCTTTTTATCCTGCAAATCAGTAATAGTTCCATATCTTGCACCTAAATCTAATCTTAAATATAATTTATTGACATCGGGAACACCAAATGACGTTGATAATATTCCTCTATTCACTCCTTCCACTGCAAAGCCTTCCTCCACAATATCATGGCCATAAATAACCACTCTTGATTCGTATCCCTCTAATCGTATTGAACTAAAAAATGCATCCGTCTCTTGATCAGTTGCACATCGCTTCCATAATAAATCTAATATAGGAACATCATACATCTGATTAATAGTTTTATTTTCATGTCCTGAATATAACACATTCAACAAATCATCTAAACAACCAATTGTTGCTGATGGTGCACCATGTGTAAAAGCTACTCCTGTTTGTGTTAAAGCAATCAAAGGAAACGAACCCATAAACTCCCTATAGGTACTCGCTTTAGACACTCCAACTTTATTCTCTAATTCAAGTACTTCATCTGTACAAAATTTTCCCGTATGTACTCCTCCCACATGACCATGTTCATGATTTCCTAACAGCGTAAATACATTCCCTGAATATGTCTGAACCATATCCATAAAATGATCCATAATAAATTCAGACTCATCAACATACGTAAATCGTTCTCTTTGCGCAACCTGAGGCCCATGAACTAAATCACCTAAAAATAAAAGATATGTTTCTTTATCTTGTCTAAATTGATCTAAAAAAATTCCAACCATATGTAAATAATCTTCTTTATTTCCATGTACATCAGAACAAACTAACAGCGAACCTTTATCTGGAAAAAGTAATACTCTATTATTCAAATTTTGAACTGGACTCATAATATCCTCGTAACAATAACATTCTCATTTTCCAGTCCTAAATATTCTTCTACCACCACATACAACTGTACTATCATTAACTGAGCGGAAACCATATCCCCTCAAAAATAAGCTGCATTTATAAATCTTTCTTAAAAATAATCACTTGATAGTAATCAATAAGAAACTTCCCGAAAACCGCAAAACATTTAAACAATATTATAGTAAACTGCGTTACTTGTAGCAAATCCTATTTACAGCAAATATCATATAGTAAATTACCCTAGAAATCGAACATTCCAGGCAATTTTTATAGAGAACTTTGAATAATATTTTATTTTATCAATTCAAAGTTCTTCTTAAATGAGTTTGACAAGTAAAAATCACTTGCCTATTTGAACACTTGAGGTGATTTTTACTCTTGAAAATGGTTTTTGCATTTTCATTGAATCGGATATAGTTATTCAAACTCATTTATATATTGAAATTCGCAACATTTTGTTCCATTTCTTGCGAATTTCACTACATTATGCACGCAGTTTACTTACAAGAAATACGAAAACGATCGTATTTCTGTACACACAAAATAGGAAAACTATCCTATTTGTGCACAGACAAAATCGCGGTTTTGTCTTGTGGAAAATAAATCGTTTATTTATTTTCTTGTATTAGATAACTGCGCCAAATGTGATATAACTTGCGCAGTTATCTATACCTTCACATCACCCACAAACTCTTTCCCCTCATCTCTTTAGGTTTCTTGATACCCATCACATCTAACACCGTTGGCGCCACATCCTGCAGGGCCCCAACCTCAATCAATCTTCTCTGTCCCCATTTTCCTCTCCTTTTTCCTTCACTTCCTTCCCCACCACCAACCACCATAAACGGCACCCTCGCTGTCGTATGACACGTAGTACACTCTCCCAACATATCTTCACAATTTCCATGATCCGCCGTAATCACAACTACTCCTTTAAACTCCCTAATTATCCGACCCAACTGCCTATCAATCACCTCAATTGATCGAGAAGTCGCTTTTAAATTTCCTGTATGACCCACCATATCCGCATTCGCAAAATTCACAACAAAAAAATCATACTCCCTCTGATCGCGTAACAACACATCTGTAATCCCTTTAGCCCTCATTGCAGGTGTTTTATCATATTTTGCAACTTTCAAACTAGCTATATGCACCCGATGCTCGCGGGGAAAAATACACTCGCACAACCCATTAAAAAAATACGTCACATGCGCCCACTTCTCCGTCTCCGCAATACGCAACTGCCTCAACCCTTCTCTCGAAATAACCTCACCTAACGTCATCACTGGCACCACCGGTGCAAACGCTACAGGAACTTTCACACGTGAATCATACTGTGTGAGCGTCACAAACTTCAAATCAATCAACTTCTTGCGTTTAAAATTCTTAAATTCACCCAACACAAACGCTTTAGTTAACTCTCGAGCCCTATCCGATCTGAAATTAAAAAAAATCACCGAATCATGCTCCTCAACAATACATTTATTCAGTAAAATTGTTGGCTCAAAAAACTCATCCGTCTCACCCACCGCATACGCCGAATCAAGCGCTGTAAATGGATCTGTTGCATGACGACCAATACATTGCACCATACATTCATACGCCCTATGCTCACGATTCCATCGATTATCTCGATCCATTGCATAATATCTTCCCATCATCGTTGCCAGAGTACCAATTCCCAACCTCTTCATCTCATCAAGTAACATTTGAACATACTTCTTCGCCGATTTTGGCGGTGTATCTCGTCCATCTAATATCGCATGCACATACACCTCTTTGAGTCCATGCATCTTCGCCATCTTAAGCAGTGCAAATAAATGAGAAATATGTGCATGCACCCCTGAATCACTCAAAAGCCCTAGCAGATGTAATTTTGTCTTATTCCTCTTCGCATGCAATATCGCCTCCAGCAATGCTTTATCTTTAAAGAATTTCCCGCTCCGAATCGCCCTCTCAATTCTCACAAAATCTGTATCTACAACTCTACCTGACCCAATCGTTAAATGACCCACTTCAGAATTGCCCATATATCCCTCAGGTAAACCCACCGCTTTCCCTGACGCATCAAGCAATGCATGTGGATACTTTTTCCACAAACCACTCCACACCGGCGTTTTAGCCAGTTTAACTGCATTTCCTCGAGTCTCCTCTCGATAACCAAATCCATCCAGAATTAATAAAAGTACTTTTTGTTTCTCAACATTACCTCTTTTCATCAATCTAATAAACTAAGAGAAGTTCATAAATCTTTTCCTCAATGAACTCTAATTGAAATCCAATAAACTTCACTTCACCATATGATACGCCGATTCAAAATAATTCGCTATGCCTAATCCCAAAACAACCAGACCACTTCCTTCCACTACACCGCGCAACACCCCAATCGATGCCCTAACCCTACATTCTTCTCGAAATTCACCACGAAATTCATTCTCAAAAACATCAGACAATTCAACATTCCCAAATTCATATGATAAATCATTAATATAATTCCGTGCTTGAACATAGCCACTTCCACCAGCAGCCATAACTGCTACTATCGCTGCATTATAGTTAGATACTAATCCACATCCAATAATCACCCCATTCATTAACGGCAGCGCATAATGTAGAGTATGATCTAAAAACGTATGCCTTCCATTAAAAAGAGTATCCTCTAATGAACGAACTGGCGTTGTTCGAAATATTTTCTCAGAATACATTCTCTCAGGACACATAGACAAACAGAATTACCCCTCTATTTATAAACTTTTCTGAAATAACTACTTAAAAGATGTAACATAAACTACATAAATCTCTCTGGAATAACAACCAAAAAAAGTGAGGAATAGAAGATGGACAAAACAATCTATAACTACCTAACCCCCGCCGAACTACATCACATACAAGAGTTCTCAAAAAACAAAGAAACCCCTTTCCTACTCATTAATCTTGAAAAGATTGCTCAAAAATATAATGAGCTACAGCAATCTCTCCCCTATGCCAAAATCTACTACGCCATGAAAGCAAACCCTCAAGAAGAAGTCATTAATCTCCTCAAAGAACATGGAACCCATTTTGACATCGCCTCTAAATATGAAATGGATCAATTATTCCAACAAGCCATCCCACCCCAGCATATGAGCTTTGGCAACACCATCAAAAAATCCCAAGACATCGCCTACGCCTACCAACAAGGCATCCGTCTGTTCACCACCGACTCGCAAATGGATTTAGAACACCTCGCACAGCACGCACCTGGTTCTAACATAATTTTCCGAATCATCTCTGAGGGCAGTGGCTCATTCGCAGACTGGCCACTCTCCAAAAAATTTGGTGCCCATCCCGATCTTATTACAACTCTCATACCCAAAGCAAAAGACCTAGGGTTGCACCCCTACGGACTATCTTTCCATGTCGGTTCACAACAACGTAATATTTCTGAGTGGGACCACTTCCTCACCATCTGTAAAAGTCTATTTGACCAAACCTCCCAGCAAGGTATCCCTCTTGAAGCAATTGATATTGGCGGCGGATTTCCCGCGCAATATATCCATACTACCCCCTCAATAAAAGAATATGCCCAAGGTGTGCATTCCTATCTCAAAAAACACTTCCCCAAACTCCCCGAAATCATCATTGAACCCGGACGTTCTATTACCGCAGATAGCGGCGTTATCGTAAGTGAAGTAATTCTTGTATCTCAAAAATCACCCTACAGTCCAGATCGCTGGGTATACTTAGACATTGGCAAATTTGGCGGATTAATTGAAACACTAGACGAATCAATTAAATATCCTATTTTTATTGAACGCTATATCAATCAACCCCCACCTAAAACAGGAGAAGTATTTCTCGCCGGTCCCACCTGTGACAGCTATGACATCATGTACGAAAAATTCAAATATCAACTCCCCCTTGATTTACAAAGCCGTGACCGAGCCTTTATCCTCACAACCGGCGCATATACCCAAACGTACTCCTCCATTTGTTTCAATGGCTTTCCTCCTTTAAAAGTATACATCCTTCCAAAAGAGATATTAGCAAACCAATAAATTCATAAACTATAACCTCGCAACCAAATACACATGCCACTAATAACAAAAGACAACGAAATCTGGTTTCAAGAAAGCTTATTTGAAAACGTATCTCTTTCATTCAAAGTATCTCAGATTCTATTCGAACAAACAAGCCAAGATGAACAAGGTCTGCCCCTACAGCAAATTAAAGTTCTCGACACACCTCAATACGGCAGAGTATTAACCATTGACGACGTAATTCAAACAACCGAAAAAGACAACGCCTACTATCACGAACCAATAGTTCATATCCCTATGAATTCCTATTTTATCCCGCCAAAAACCGCCCTTCTCATAGGTTGTGATGGCGGAACATTACGTGAAGCCGTAAAATATCCCTCACTAAAAGAAATAGATGTTGTAGATATCGACGCCACCATCATAAACGTCATGAAACAATATATCCCTTCTATTCCTAACGGCTCATTTGACGATCCGCGTGTCAATCTCACCATTGCTGACGGTGCAATATTTGTCAAAGAAAAAATCGCCCAAGGAAAAACATATGATATAATTATAGTAGATTCACCTGACCCCATGGGTGTTGCTCTCTCATTATTTCGCAATGAATTTTACCAAAATATTCACGATCTTTTAACTATATACGGAGTCAGCATCCGTCAAACCGGTTCGAGTCTTTATCAACCAACAGAAATGGCAGAACACTACCACCAATTGAAAAACATATACCAAAATGGCGCAGTACAAGGAATTATCACTGCCGTACCAACCTATCACGGAGGGTATTTCACATTTGTCACCGCTTCTAAAAATTATAACGCCTTCAACACCTCGTTACAAAAATTACAAGAACGAACAAATCGCTTTGACACAAGAGAATTAAAATGGTACACACCACAGATTCATCTAGCCTGTATGCAGCTCCCTCCAGAAATTCAGAACAGAATTCAAAAAGCATAACAACTTAAATAAAAAAAAAGATAATAAAAAAAGAATAGAGAATCAAAATAAAATATTCAAAATTAAAATTTTCTCTCACAAGCTGGCTCCTGCTGACTCGCACAATGCAGCGTTCCCCCATCCAGCACCATCTTTGAACAATCAATCCCCGCAACTCTTCTATCCGGAAAATAACGCCCAATAATTTCGAGTGCCCGCTCATCATGTTCTCCCCCAAAAATCGGCACTGCTACCATCTTATTACCAATATAAAAATTCAAATAACTCGCCGGCTTGCGACTATTCCCTGTATGCAGATGCTCCTCAGCCACAACTTTTGCCATAGGCATTCTCACCACATCAAATAAGCCCCCCCCCACATCTCTCATCGTAACTAACCGTTCATAATTTTCATGCAACGCCGCATAATTTACATCAGTAGTATCTTCTTCATACGCACATAAAATCGTGCGAGCATTTACAAACCGCGCAATATCATCAATATGCCCATCCGTATCATCACCTTCTAAACCCTGATTCAACCATAATACTTTTTCAACATTCAAATAGTCACATAAATACTTCTCCAATTCACTCTTCCCAAGCTCCGGATTTCTATTCTTATTCAACAACACTGATTCCGTTGTCAAAACACATCCTCGGCCATTCACATCAATCGAGCCGCCTTCCATCACAATCCCTGGACAAAAAAGAGGTAAATGTAAATACTCATTCATAAGATAAGGAACATACGCATCATTCAGAGATGATTCATATTTCCCACCCCACGCATTAAAATCCCAACACACCATCGCCTTCTCACCAGTTGCATCACGCACCACAAACGTTGGTCCATAATCACGAATGAAAATCTCACCAGTAGAAATCGGATAAAACTTCACCTTCTGCTCTAAAACACCAACTGACTCTAAAACCTGCCTTGCTCGCTGCTCAACCTCTTTACTTGGAACAAGAATACGCACCCCTTGATCATCACAAAACATCTTTGCCCACTGCCCATAAATAGCATCCATTCTAGAAATCTCCTCTCCCCACCACTCCGTATTATGCGGCCAGCTCAACCAAATCGCGTCCTGTCTTTCCCACTCCGCCGGCATTCGAAACCCCTCTCGTTTTGGAGTATATCCATTATCAGAATCTTTTCGTAATATCATCATTTTTTCTTACCTCACAATCCCGCCATACGTTTGCGGTTTTCTATTTCCTAAAAATCCCCAACTCTCTTGTGATTTTCTAACCAAATTCATATCTAACTCCACAACTAAAACCTCAGCCCGATTATCAGAACATTGAGCAACAATTTGTCCATACGGATCAGCCACAAAAGAACTACCCCAAAAATTCAACTCTCCATCCACCCACACCCGATTCACCGCCACTGTATACACTCCATTCAACGACGCATGACTCCGCATCGCATCAACCCACCGCTGTTGCGCAAACGGCTCCTCTTTCTTCATCTCATTAAACCATCCAATCGCTGTCGGATAAAATAACACTTCCGCCCCTACTAACACATTAGCTCTCGCCGCTTCCGCAAACCATTGATCATAACAAATAAGTGGTGCAACTTTTGCTTTCTCATGCTGCACCTGCACATATCCTAGATTACCCGAACTAAAATAAAACTGCTCATAATAATACTTATCTTGAGGGATATGAATTTTGCGATATTTCCCAACAACCTCTCCTCTACTATCAACAACCAGCGACGTGTTATAATATTTTAAATTTAAATGATTTAAATTATGATCTAAAGTAGAATCAGACTTATCTGCTACACCAGCCAAAGAATGAGTGTTATCTACTACACCTATTGAATCTACTTCATAAAAAGAACCACCCACAAGCATTACCTTTACATCAGCTGCTAACTCTTTCAAAAAGCTTCTCATTGTACCTGGCTCATCTACATCTTTTTCCGCTAAAGCAAACAAATCTCTATCAACGGCCTGCGCAAAATATCGCAAAGAAAACAACTCTGGCAAACACACAATCTCAGCACCTTTTGCTGCAGCTTCATGCACAAGCTCACGCGCGCATGTCATATTTTCATAACGTCGCTCAGCCATCTCCATCTGTACTAACCCTACTTTTAAAATGCGTTCTTCTAACATAAGAAACCAAAAAAATAATCTCTTTATAAAATTTAAGTAACAAACGCCACCTCTTTTTTTCAAATACAAAACATTCTCAAACGGCAACGTAACATTTATAAATACCCTCTTAAATATCTCCTAAAATGGAATTCAAAGTAATCGAAGAAGACAAACATAAGCTCCTATTTGAACTGCCCGGGGAAACTCATACCTTCTGTAATGCTCTCAAACAAGAGCTACAAGAAATCAAAGGCATAGAAATCGCCACCTATAGAATCAGCCACCCTCTTGTAGGCGTACCTCAATTTCATATCGAAACAAAAAGCATCGAACCCAGAAAAGCCATCAAAGAAGCATTAGCTAACTTAAAAAAGAAAGCAAAAGAATTCCAAAAAGAAGTAACAAATTTATAATTTCTAGTACATTGAATTTAATGGGATTGAGGAATAAATATGCCTGAACTAAAGAAAGTAACTCAAGAAGAAGCCGCTAATTTCTGTATAGAGGATATACTACAAGATCCCGTAAGATCAACTACATTAAGAACTATTCACACCGCGTATCATACCTCGGATAAAGATGAATACGGCCAAAATATGTTTGGATCAGCCGGGGTAGTAGGAATGTATATCATTGCGCAGGTTTATCATATATCTCCTTTAGGAACGTACGAGAGAATAGAACGAGAACTTCAAGAAAAAGTATTTGTTCCTCTTGGTTTTGAACTCAGTTCAAATCTCTCAGCAGGAAACACATTTTATAATGAATTAGGAAAAAGCATTACCTCAAAAACAAAAATGTTCGTCCCACAACTACAGATATAAATTAAACAAGAAAATCTCGTTAGCTGCTTTGTTACCCCAAAGATAAACTTCAATTCAAAAACCCAATCATGTCCCAAGCCCTCCTCATAATCGCCGGTCCCTGTGCCGTAGAATCACCAGCACAACTCGATGCCATCGCCTCATCACTACAAAAATTAGGCATAACGCATCTGCGCGCCAACATCTTCAAACCACGTACCTCTCCTTCCTCATTTCAAGGAATAGAACATAACGGCATCAAAATTATCAGCTCAGTTGCCAAAAAATACCATCTCAAACTCGTCACCGAAATTCTTGACCCAGACCATCTCCTCCTCATCGCACCTATTGCTGACATCATTCAAATCGGTTCAAGAAACATGCATAATTCTGCTCTGCTCAAAAAAATCGCCCAAGCCCATCTCAAAAACCCCATCCTCCTCAAACGAGGTTTCGCCGCAACCAAACAAGAAGTGCTTGGTGCCATCAACTACCTCAAAGAATACGGCCATCAGGGTGAAATAATTCTCTGCGAACGCGGTATTCGCACATTTACTGATGGAGAATATAGTCGAGCAACCCTTGATCTCAACTTCCTCGCCGCATTAAAATCTGACCCCCTATTTCATCATCGTATCATCATCGACCCATCACACGCCGCAGGAACCGCAAAACTCATTGAACCATTAGCCTTAGCCGGTATTGCCGCCGGTGCAGATGGATTACTCATCGAAGTAAGCCTTGAACCTTATCTTAGTCAAGCTCAATCAGATAAAGAACAACATATAACTCCAGACGTATTAAAAAATATCATTCAAAAAAGTAAACAGATACACCAACTCATAAACAAAAAGTAAAAATCTCAATCGCAAAGCTGCGGAGCATTCAATAAGATTGAGGGATTTTTACTCTTGAATGCACAAAAATCAATAATTTTTGGCACGCTGAAAATGTGATAACATTTTCAGCGAATGTGGTCGTCACAGCAAGCTATGGGGTATTAGACCCCTTTTCATTGAGTAAAAATCTCTTCAACTCACCACACTTTTTGTGGGTAACTTGTTCTCACATCATCCAATGCCTTGAGCATCAAATCAAAACGTTTCGCCATCACCACATTATCAGTAAACGATATAATATCTAAATAAGACCTCCCCACAAATTCAATCTCATGAACATCTAACTTTGGTCCATCATTAGGCAACACCACAAGCGTTGCTAAAAAATCTTTCGAATCACAAATCGGACCTTGAATTTTTTTTGCTTTTTCACTTAATATATTATCTAATAAATTCATGCCATATAGCCCAATCACTGCTTGTATTTTACAGCCTTGAACAAAACGTTGAAGCTCAGAATCGCTCTTTGTCTCATTACGATTTGTAGTAATATAATAACAGCCTCTTTCAACAGGTTTATGTCCTTCCAAACGAGCAATATAATCAGCTAATCCCTGATAGACATGTCGAGCATACGATGCATGAAGCGTAAAAGTGGCTAAAGAAACGTTAGGCAATTCATCTCTTTTTGTATTAAAAAATTCCAATGCCCCATACGCCTGTTGCGCTTGAAAACCCATCAATTCAACAAATCCATCAATAATATTTTGTGCCATAAATTAGATTTCAAACA
Source organism: archaeon (assembly GCA_023259115.1). Classification (GTDB taxonomy): domain Archaea; phylum Nanobdellota; class Nanobdellia; order Woesearchaeales; family GW2011-AR9; genus JACPNA01. The sequence continues at coordinate 101,140 of JAHFQW010000001.1, read as the reverse complement.
ACTCTTTATTAACCTTAGGAAACAAAAGTATTTAAATCTCAAAAAATCCACAATCCAAATGCCTCTTGACAAATCCATCTGCCTCAAATTCTACAAACGTAAAGACATCCAAGAAGCAATAGTAGAACACGCCAAAAACAAAGAAATCGGCATGCGCTACAACGAATTCTTCGGCAAACGCCCCGACACCCTCACCTACCCCAAAGATGTTTTAGAACTCGCCCTCAACGGCCTCAGCTCATTTCATTGCAGTGAAGAACTCTGGAGCAACCCCCTCAACCTGAGCAGCACAATTACCAAACAAGAGATGGAAACCCTTCGTATCGGCTGGGACTTAGTATTAGACATCGACTGTCCTGATTGGGAATTCTCCAAACTCACCACCCACTTATTTATAAAAGCATTAGCCCAGAACCAAGTACAAGACATCAGCTGTAAATTCTCCGGCAACAAAGGCTTTCATATTGCAGTCCCCTATGAAGCCTTCCCTCCCGAAATCGCCCAAACAAAAGTCAAACATCTCTTCCCCGAATTACCTAGAAAAATATCAGAATACCTCCTCAACCATATAACCACAAAGTATATCAAAATTGAAAACGACACCATAATCTTTGACAATAATTATCCTTTCACCATAGCCCAACTCAAAGAAAAATTTGGAGAAAAAGAATTCCTCATCCGAAAATGCAGCGAATGCAAAAAGAAAATAACCACAAAAAAATCAGAAACCACTCACCAAACAACTGAATTTATCTGTCCAAAATGCGATCAGAAATATCAAATCGAACAAGACTATGTGCAATGTGAAAAATGCCACATCCTCATGGAAAAAATCGAGACCAAAAACACCCTCTGTTCTTGTGGCTCCAACACCTCCACTCTTCACTTTGAACCATCAACCATAATTGAAATTGATACCATTCTCATCTCATCACGCCACCTCTACAGAATGCCCTACAGCCTGCACGAAAAATCCGGCCTGGTCAGCATCCCCATCGAACCAAAAAACGTCCTCACCTTTGAAAAATCAACCGCAAAACCCGAAAACATTCCTCTCATCACAACGCAAAGCCCAACATTCATACCTCGCCATAACATCACTGCCCAATCCGCTCGCTATCTCTTAACTCAAGCATTAGATTTCAAAGTAAAAGAAGAATTTGCCATAGAAAAAAAATCACTCAAAAAATCCCCACCCTACAACGAACTCATCATCCAAAGTCCCATAACCGAAGAATTCTTTCCCCCCTGCATAAAACGGCTTCTCACAGGAGTTGAAGATGGAAAAAAACGCGGCATCTTCATCCTCACAAACTATCTTGGTAAAATTGGTTGGAACAAAAACGACATAGAAGAATTTTTGGCAAACTGGAACAAAGAAAAAAATCCCCAACCCCTGCGCGAAGTCTACCTCAAGAGCCAATTGCACCACTTCATCCCCAATGAACGCCTTCCCCCCAACTGCAACAACGAAGGCTACTACAAAAGTCTTAACCTCTGCCATCCAGATTCATTTTGCGCCAAAATCAAAAACCCCGCCAACTACACATTATTGAAATGGAAAATCCATCTCGAACAATCCCAAGAAGAGGAAAACAAACCAAAACGCGGAAGAAAAAAGCAAGAAGCAATATCAGAAACACAACAAATGACAACAAACGAGTCTGATTCAACTAATAATAAATGTAATAATAGTTAAAGACAATAATAACACCACAATTGAACCGAAAACTAATTAAATAAGTCAAAAAAAAAGACATACTATGAATCCATTTGAATACTTTTTGCATCTCAAAGAGCAAATTCTCACAACCAAAGACCTCATAGAGAATATAAGAACATACGCGTATACAGATAGACTTCTGCTCATTAACCATCCAACCATCACCCCACTAGGTGCTGGAAAACATAACATCCATTTTCATATTGGAACTATCGAAAATATCCACCTCGCCACACGTGAATATATTGGAATTGCCTATGACGAAGAAGATATAACAGCAGAATACGAGAATTATATAGATCAGATCATCAAAGCACATGAACAAGGTAAAAATGTTCCTCGTATTTGTGGTGCGATAAAAACAGAAATACTACCCAACTACTTATTTCCCAGATATTTTCTAATTATCGAAGATATAACAAAAAATAAAACACGAACACTTCAACCTGCCGCCCCAGGAGAAACAACCGGTACTATTGATGGAAGAGAAATATATTACGATTTTGACACTCTTTCCAATAATTATCCTCCTACAAAATATCTCGCACCAGAAAATCTACTTTTTCTCAACAAATAATCTCACCCAATCCCTTCAATCACCACATCTTCCAAATCTAACTCCGCAAGCACCGCTTCTCTCACTTTTTCATACACTGATACCGCCTTCTGCCGTGCAATCGTAATCAACTGACTCTTCACAGCCTCCAAACTCTTCGTCTCATCCACCCGCCAATCAATCACATCATCTGCATGCACCTGCATAGGGTAGATAAATTTCTGATACATAGGCACAACCGTTGTATCCAGTTGCCGCAGCACATGCGATAACTCCCTTCCTCGTTCACGAACATCTCGACGTATACGCCGGTTATTCGCCAATTCAGGCGTAGTGATCACAAACAACTTCTGATCATACAAAGATATCAGTTTATTATCAATCTCCCCGCCCGCATACAACGCATAAATTCCCTCAACAATTGCCACATCCAAATTTCCCGGCACATCCCTCACTTCTCGCCCATACGAATGCACAGAAAAATCATATTGTCTATAGCCAAACGCCCTGCCCCCTTTCAAATTCTGCGCATACGCCACCATCCGCTCAAAATCCACACACTTAGGGTGATCAAAATTAAAATTCGGATTAAAACACAACCCATCTCTCTCAATCTTATCCATATAACTCAAATCTTTGTAACAATCATCTGTTGAAAACACCAACGCCTTCAACCCCCACAACGACAAATGCTTCTCCATAAGAGTCGCAATCGTACCTTTTCCAGAACCAGAACCTCCAGCAATACCAATTAAATACGTCATAAAAATCTAAATCACCCCTAAATTTATAAAAATATATTTAATCAAGACTATATTACTTAATCAAAAGTAAAAAAAATAATTGAAACCTACAATTCTCGCCCAACTCGACGCAACTCCTGCAGGGTAGAAATCGACTCCGACTGCACATAAGACAATCCCTGTATCTTCTCTATTCCCTTCCGATACACACACAATGTTCTGCCCACCAACTCATCAACATACTCAGAACCAGAAAATTGCATCAAATTCGCCGTCGCCCAAGTATCTAAATCCCATTTCTCACAACTAGCTCTTTTATCCCAAAGCACAAGTGCAACTTCTAACTCTCCCTCACGAGAATGACTCACATAAGCCTCTTGTATCACCGCAGAACTCTTATCCAAGCCCGTTCTATCAAAATAATAAAGATCCATCTCAACTTCTTTATCACGACCAGAGAGAATACGTAACAATCCCACAAACGCATACAACCCTGTAACCAAATCATGGCTTTGTCTCAATTCTTCTCTCGAAGAAAAAGCCCCCGAAGTATACGAAATCCCCAATCCACCAGTAATAGTCATAACAATTTCCCTCCCATTATCAGATTTATCGATAGCACAAAACTGTAACCCTTGTTCACCAAACATTTGAATAACATATACGTGTACATCTGCTATACATCTGCTTTTTCACACCCCCTATTTAAAATCTACGAAATATAGATACGGCAGTAAATTATTGAACATATAAAAGCCGTATTTATATACGGGGAAACCGCCGTTTCCTGCATGCCAAAAATCGTAATTTCTGTGCATAGGGCGGCACTAACAAACTACTTGATTAATGAGTGCCGCCCGTATATCTACTTCATTCTTCGATTTAATCTCTCCAAAATCTCAAAAACCAAAACCTTTATAAATAACCTCTTTTTTCACTAACCTACCAAGTCCGAGTGAACAGCGTATAGGGCTTCCGTAAGAGTCATAAACGGTAAGATTAAGTGCGCTCATTCTCAAGACTACATATAAAATGGCCGAAGAATTCAAACATATCGTACGTATTTCCAACGTAGACCTACCCGGAAATAAGCCCGTTGCCTTCTCTCTCACAGGTATCAAAGGCATTGGCATCAACTTCGCCCGCGTTATCTGTAATATTACCACTATCGATCCGCATAAAAAGACAGGAACATTATCACCTGAAGAAGTTGCTAAAATCACCCAATTAATCAACCAACCCGCAGGTATTCCTACCTGGTTCTTCAACCGCCGTAAAGATTACGACACCGGCGAAAACAAACACCTCATCACCAGTTCTTTAACTTTCACACAAGAAAACGATCTTAAACGCCTCAAAAAAATCAAATGCTATCGTGGTGTACGACACATCCAAGGCCAACCTACACGTGGTCAGCGCACAAAAGCTAACTTCCGTAAGAACAAAGGTAAAGTCGTTGGAGTCGCTAAGAAGAAAGAACCAGCCAAATCAGATAGCGGCAAATCTGATGAAAAACCAAAAGGAAAAAAATAAACCATATTTAATTTAAAATTAATTTAAAAATATAATACCATGGGAGATCCAAAAAAATTAAAGAAAAAGTACCAAAGTCCCGTTCATCCTTGGAACAAAAACGCTATCGAAACAGAGCGTAAACTCAAAAACGACTATGGTCTCGTCAACAAAAAAGAAATCTACATCGCCATCTCCTTCTTAAAAAAATACAAAGACATTTCTAAAAAATTAATTGCAGATAAAAGTACACAAGCCGAAAAAGAAAAAAAGATGATCATCGAAAAATTGCTGCGTCTTGGCTTGCTCCCCGTTGGCGCACCTCTGGATCAAATTTTAGGATTAGAAACCAAAGACATTCTTGACCGCCGTCTTCAAAGCATCTTATTTCGTAAGGGTTTTGCGCGCTCTATGAAACAAGCTCGTCAATTTATCACCCACAGACACGTTCTCATTGGGAATAAACAAATCACCTCTCCCTCATATCTGCTCACCCTTGAAGAAGAATCACAGCTTACATTCAAACCCACATCTGCTCTCGCTAGCGCCGATCATCCCGAACGTGTAGTTGTAAAAGCTGAAGAAATACACGCAGAAGCCGAAAGCGTCAAACCAAAAAAGAAAACAACTAAAAAAGAAAAAACAGACCAATCAACAGAAACCGCAGAAGAAACAGAAGTGAAAGAAATTGTCAAAAACGTTGAGGAAACATCCGCATGAAACCCGCACCAACCAAAATGGCAGAACCAGAACAACGCCAAGAATCTCCTGCCATGAATCAAAGACTTCGCTGGGGTATCGCTCACATTTATTCCTCCTATAACAACACCATTATCACTATCACCGATATCACCGGAACTGAGACCATCGCTCGATCATCCGGGGGTCAAATTGTAAAATCTGATCGCTTAGAAAGTTCACCCACTGCCGCCATGGGCGCTGCCAAAAAAGTCGCAGAAATCTGCCGTGAAAAAGGCATTACAGGATTATATATTCGTGTTCGCGCACAAGGCGGACAAAACGGCGCAAAAAATCCCGGGCCCGGAGCACAAGCCGCCATTCGTGCCCTCTCCCGTATTGGTATGCGTATAGGAAAAATCGAAGAAGTCACCCCAGAACCACACAATGGTTGCCGTATGAAAGGTGGAAGACGAGGACGACGGGTATAAATCAATTACACAAATAACATCACCATTTAATTAAATAAAAAAAATCAAAATAAACAATTAAACAAACAACATGTCCATCAAAATTGAAAAAATTCGTGAAGAGAAAAAGAAGGGAAGTATAATCTTCCTACTCAAAGGCACAAACGAAGTATTTGCAAACACTATTCGCCGCCTCATTGTAGAAGAAGTGCCAACTCTTGCAGTAGAAGACGTAGAAATCAAAGACAACAGCTCCTCTTTATACGATGAAATGCTTGCCCTGCGTCTCGGACTCATCCCTATCAAAACTGACTTAAAAAGTTACAATCTCAAAGAACAATGTAAATGCGCCGGTGCAGGTTGCGCACAATGTGAATTAAAAATTACATTAAAAGCCAGCAAAAAAGGCTACGTCTATGCTGGAGAAGCCGTAAGTGCCGATCCTAAATGTACATTTGTCTACGAAAAAATGCCTGCCGCAAAATTACTCTCAAAACAAAAACTGGATGTCACCATGACCGCCATCTTAGGTAGAGGACGCGAACACACCAAATGGTCGCCAGGTTGGGCTTACTACAAAAAAGAACCAATAATCAAAGTAGGCAAAGTAGAAAAACCAGACTTAGTTGCAGAAAAATCAACCGATGGCGTCTTCACACTTAAAAACAAAAAGCTCGAACTCAATGAAGAAAAAATCTATGACAGTAATCTCATTGAATACTATGCTGAACTTGACAAAGGTATTACCGTTGAATACAGCGACAACATCATCTTCACCCTTGAAAACTGGGGACAACTTACAAACAAAGAAATCTTAACCAAAAGTGCGGACATCTTAATCGAAAAAATCGAAGCACTAGAAAAACAATTATAGAAATAATAACCATAATATTCCAAGAGACATCACATGACAAAACGCACAGGGCCAACCAATTATCAACTGCAGCAGCTTATAGTAGAACTGCAAGCAAAAGCTGTCACCAGCAGATTTTGGAAACGCATCATGGAAGACGTAGCACGTTCCACTCGTCAACGCCGAATTGTCAACATCTACACCCTTGACAAAGTAGCCCAAGATGGTGAAACCATTATTGTCCCAGGAAAAGTCTTAAGTGTAGGCAACATTTCCAAAAAAGTCAACGTCGCCGCATTAAACTTCTCAACTGAAGCAAAACTTAAAATCAACCAAGCAAAAGGCAGAACACTTAGCATTCAAGAATTAATCAAAGAAAACCCACAAGGGAAAAACGTGAGGATCATCGGATGAAAATCTACAACGCAGAAGGTATAATCCTAGGACGTCTAGCCACCATTGTCGCAAAAGATGCTCTCTTAGGTGAAGAAGTTCATGTAATTAACTGCGAAAAAAGCATTATCAGCGGACACAAAATAACCACGGTAGAACATGAAAGAGAACGCCGTTTGCGCAAAGGCTATCCATTAAAGAGTGCTAAATTCTCCCGCTTACCCGATCGCTATGTACGACGCACTATTCGTGGTATGGTCCCCTGGAAATTCGCACGTGGAAAAGATGCATTTCATCGCATTCAATGCCATATTGGTATACCCATAGGACTCAAAGACAAACCCGCGATTATTTTAACAAAAGAATCAGCCAAAAAACTCCCCTCCTTACGCTATATGACTGTCGGCGAAGTATGTAAACAATTAGGTGGCAAAGTAAACAACTAGGTGGAAAAAATCAATGAAAAATGCTATTCAAACAATCGGAACTCGTAAACAAGCCGTTGCCCGAGCAACCCTAAAACCAGGAAAAGGTAGAATCACCATCAACGGTCAAGATGCCCGTTATTACACCGATAACTTATCATTCTTGCGTATCTCAGAACCTTTAATGCTTGCCGCAGAACTCGCGCCAAAAGTCGATCTCTCCATCAGAGTCCAAGGTGGCGGCGTCAACGGCCAATCAGATGCTATTCGTCTCGCCATCGCCCGGGCATTAGTGCAATTTGACTCAAAACTCAAAAAAGTCTTCACCGATTACGACCGTTTATTATTAGTTGCAGACGTACGTCAGAACGAAGAATCAAAACCAAACGATTCCAAACCGCGTGCAAAGAGACAAAAATCATACAGATGAGGCTATAATACCATGATGATTCCAATTCGTTGCTTTAGTTGCTCAAAACCCATCGGTCACCTCTGGGAAGAATACCAGGAAAGACTTCAGAAGGGTGAATCCGCTAAAAAAGCTATGGATGCTATCGGTTTAGAACGCTACTGCTGTCGTGGTTTATTCTTAGGCCATCTTGAATTAATTGACATCGCAGGAGAATTCAAGAAAAGTTAATTATTTTTTTTAATTTTTATCTGATAGAGAGAGATTTAATTTCTTACAAATTTCACTATATTTAGCATCATATAACACTAAGAGTAATCTTTAATTCTCCTCTAACACTCTCCACACGCCTAATCGTAGCCATGCCACAAATAAACAGAATAACATTAAATCAAAACCCACTGATAAAAATATAATCCCTTGAATCACGCTTCTCAGTGGCATCGCCGCTAACGCCAATAGAAACGTTGTAAGTAGTGCCTGCCAAAATACTCTAGCCAATTGCTTCTTCTTCAATCTCATTACATGAAACGCTTTTCCAATACTCGCCCACACCACATACTCTGTAGCAAACGTATAATACAACAGAAATAATAACATCAATGCGCCCAACCCATACGAAAAACTCACAAAACTATTCACAAATGTTGTAAACCCTTGAAAAAAAGCAGGAAATTTAAAATACAAACTCGGTATCAACGTAATCAACCATTTAATCAGCAACGCCGCAATAGACGAACCAATAAAATAGAACAAGCCATAAAATAAGAGAGGTATAATCAACACCAAATTAAACACATTCCACTTCCCATAATTCTTCCAAGACCATTTTTTACCCAGTAAATGATACCAAATAACCGCGCGCGATAATGAATAAAGCAATCCCGCCGCCACAACCAAAAATACCACCCCTCCAATCGCCAGCCATAAAAAATTCTTAAGTGATGCTAAAAACACCAACGATTGTTCCGGATGTGCACTTGCCATCATCGCTTGCACCTCCTCAAGTGTTTTATTCTGTAATAACTCCTGCGAGCGATTCTTCAACCAATCCAAAAACCAGGTAAAAATCATCATACACAAGCCTAAATACATAAAATCAATTAAAAACGTCGCCCAAAAATCAAACCCTAATCTAAACGAATGTATATACTCCAAAAACCATTTTTTCATACCACCACAAAATCAATATGACTATAAAAAACCTATGGTTTTATTCAATTAAATAATCTGCACTTGAAATCGTTTTTCATCAACGGGTTCAATTAAAACTTCTTGTCCTTTCTTCAACCGAAGAAAAGAAACCACTTGCTTTGGAATCTTAACATCTAACGCATTGCCAGACGTACCAATACGAGTTTTAGCAGAAATACCCCACAACCCTTTCTCTTTTGCTCTTTGCTCAATAAGTCCAAAAGTATCCCCTTCAAAAATTGTTTCTGTACATACACTACACACTAATGCATCAAACGTTCCCAAATTATGTCCAAGTAACATATAATCCACTTTCTGTTTTTTCAGTACACCCTTACTACATTCATCACATTGTTGCATTATATTTTTCACCTTATTTATGTTAGTTTCTTTGTAAATATCGTTTAATCTCTTTTTCAAATTCATAAAAATCATCCAATTTCTCCGATAAAAACATATAAACTAAACCATTATCAATTTCGCCATATTTATGCACTAAAATATTACGAAACCCTTTCATTTTAGGTATGGTGTTTCTTACTCTTTGTGTTAAAATCGTTTTCTTTGCTAAGAAATTAATCAAATCATCCTCACTCTCAGGCACACCTAATTTCTCATATGAAACAATCATTGCCACAATATCAATAACCGCCTCAATTGCCAATTCTATTGTCTTCTCACATGCTCTTCGCTGCATGAGATTCATAAGATAAATTTTCTTATCCTCTGGCAGCAGTTCTTCCAAATCACGCAAGTACCTATTCATCTCTTGCAGTTTCAAAATAATACGATCTTTAAAATTCATACCACACCCACTTCTTTACGTAATTCTTCCAAAGCGCGATTATAATACTTTTCAAACGTACTAAACTCTTTGATAACGTTCATAAACGAGTCAAACACAAACTGAAAATTATTTGAATATACTACTTTTCCTTTGATAACCTCTTTTTGTACTGCCAACGGTAAATCTTGAAACATCTGAACATCAGCTCTATCTGGCAATAAACCCAATAATTTGATACGAAATCGAAATCGTTCATCTACTTTTCCATCATAATACACCGCAAAATCAATATCAGAAAGGGGGGTATGCTCTCCTCTCGCCACACTCCCAAAAAGAACTATGAACTTCACTTTTTTCTTTGTATCCAATTTTAATATTTTTTGTACGATTTTCTGTATATCCATATCACTCTGAATATCTATAAGTTATATAAACATTTCTACCAACTCGTCCTCGCCACACGTCCATTTGAAACTGTAGATGTTGTCCCCTCGCTCTTGCCTGACTGTTCCCAAGAAACTTTACCCACAGACGACTTTGTCAACGTAAAACAGACGTTAGGGACTGTCTCAACTGAATTAGTAAGACCCCCAACAGAAGATAACCCAAATGATCCCACCGCAGCAATTCCCGGAGTTGGCACAGTCAACGGTGCTGCCGCCCATTTGATACACACTTCTTTAAACTCTTTATCCGAATAATGCGTCACCACATCTTTATCTGATTGCCCATTCTTCAACTCAATTGGTCCAATCGTATTCCCATTAATCGAATAGAATGGTTTGAATGCCGCACCCGATGCTACCTCACCATCCGCAACTTCATCCACCCCCACATTAAACTTCACCGCTACCCCATTCTCATCAATAAACGGCGTCAACTTCTCATCTCGTGGTGCTGTCACCGACCATGTAATTTTATAGAAAAAGCCTTGCAGTGGTTTATCTGAATCCGCTTCCCCATCCTCATTCGTATCCGCATAACACAACTCATCACTACCACACACTTCTCCACTATCACACACAAACTTCTCTTTGGCTTCCTTATCAGGATTCCTATAACACAACAACGGCGTTTTCGTATCAGAAATCTCCCCCTCCACATGCGCCACCGCCTGATACGTCCCCGTACTTGTTTTAATCACCGCAGACCCCGCAGGTTGAATATCATAATGTCCTTCACAAATAGCAGAGGGAAACCAATTCGTACCCAGCATCGGCGCAAACGTTCTATCCGCATTATTTCTCCAATTAGCAACAGTTCCATTACTTCCAAAAATCAACTGACTCAACGCCGGATACGATTTAATAGAATTCTCTATAGCATAGATAGATTCTAAAGATTTTTGTGCATTTTTTAAATTAGTAGCACCAGAACTATCAGTTGCAACTTCTTGAGCTTTTTTCACATCTTCTTCATTTAAAGAAGATTCTTTAGCATCAGGATGCAACGCTCTATCCAGCTCATTAGCTTTATCCCCGCTACGAGCTACAACATTAGCTACCTCATTTGAAGATAATTGTTCTCCTCTTACAATAATATGAGTGTCACTAGCCGTAGGTTTAGTTCTATCAAAGGTAGGATTAGCTTCATAGGTAACATAATAACAATTTCCTTTCTCACAACTAACAGGTTTCCCATTGTAACTATAATCAACTTGAGTCTGTAATGTTCCTTCACTTACTTTAACAATAAAACTATCACCTATAGATTTTAACTTAGGACTATCACTACCTAATTCTACTTCTAATTGCCCAACACTTTTAACAGTATTTCTTCCATTATTTAACCAATCTTTTATGCCTTGATCATCATTTTCTTCTAACAAAGAAGAAGTTTGTCCTTTATCATTTGTTACATAAACATAGCCTTTTTGATTATTTACAACTCTCCATTTTAAATTACCACTCACATCTCTATCCTCTGCCCCCACATACCTCCCCGTTTTTGGATCATACAACTCCACTCTCTCCAACTTCTGCCCCGCCCCTAATCCTTCCGTATCATAATCCGCCAAATACTTTAACTTATCAACTTGAACCTCTTTTCCTTTATCATCCTTAACTGTCACCTTCTCATAAATCTCTCCCTTGCTTGGTTTGAAACAACCATTATCATCATTACACTTCTTATCACTACTCCCCAAAAAGCCCGTCTCCCCTTTCTTATAATAATCCCCAGTCAACTTCGTTATCTCGCCATTTTTCTTAACCACAAATTGTGATTCATCAATATAATCCGTAGCAACCCGTTGTTTCTCATCTGCTTTAAAATCCCCTCGCGGCTTATTAGCTTTCATTGCTTCTTCTGAATCAAAAACAGTAACCGCTTTTCCATCAGTTACATCTTTAACTTTGTCATCAAAATTATCTTTTCCCACAAACACCCCACCTTTAAATCCTTCTACCTGCGCCAACCCTTTCTCTTTATCAGCCAAAGACGCACTCAAAACCGTTGTGCCACTCTGAACAATCACAATAGATGACTTACTCTTATCATCCTCTCCTTTAGCATCTTTTATAGTAACCTTCACTTCATTCATGCTATTTAATTTAGAATCTACAACTATTTTTCCATTAATAGTTTTCAGCTCAAAAACTTGATCACCCTCAGAGCTTACAAGCTCACCATTCCTTTTATCCCAATCAATGGACTTACCATACTTTTTAGACAACTCATCACCAACATATTCTTTAAGAACAACCTCACGTTGTGTATCAACTATCTTCTCGTTATTCCCCGCACTCACGTATGTTCCTGCAACAATTGCATCATGGACTTGCTTATTTATATCAGAAACAACATTCCCTTTCGCATTACCATCTTCATATAGTTTATAACCACTATTATCAGATTGCTTTTGAAACACCACTAATTTGTTACTTTTATCTTCAATAATCACATAATCCCCTTTCGGCTCTCTTTGAACATCTAGATTATCATCACTATTAAATTTCCAAATATAACCTGTTGTTACTCTATAAGAATCTGATTTAGCATCATAAATAACCCCTTCGACTTTAGTACCATCTTTAAGTACTTCCCCTTTTTCATTATGAGTAAACCCAGTTGACTCTTTTATTGGAATAGCAGACTCTGTTGTAGTCTCTTCAATCTTGTCCTCCTTTTTAGCTGCTGGCTTACTTTTTACCTTTTTTCCAGTAATACCTTTCACTACAGTTTTTTTAACATTAGTTTCTCCTTGAGACACCGCAACTTTTCCAGAACCTTCCTGAGATTTTGCTGCAGATGCTGCAGAAATAACATTTCCATTTTGATATACCAGTGAATCAGTCTTTACCCATTTTCCACCCACTACTGCATAAACCTCTTCCCCTTTCACATAATATCCTATATGTTTCTGAGAATCCGTCTCAACGAAACTAGCCCCTTCAGGCTTGCTAGCATCTAATATTTTTTGAGGATCACTACCAGAAGCAGCTATTGGCGCAGGAGACACGCTAGGTGCTGCTGGTTTTGGCTCTCGAGATTTTAACCAGGAATCAACATCAATTTGAGTTTTTCCATCATTATTTGCATCTTTCCATATAATATATTGAACCGCTAAGTCTTTATATGAACCAGGCACACTTTTTACTTTATCTGCAAATTCAACAAAAGCTTGATCAGTCTTAAAACCAAAGGCAGATGCATACTTATCAGTTTTAACAACTGAATTTCCTTTTATTTCAAATTCAGAGATATAATGCTTTTCACCACTACTTTGAATATCTGTTTCAACTTTCCCTTTTTTATAAAGATTCTCTCTTTGTTCAGAAGGAACATCACTCTCTGTAACTTTTTTCCACTTTTCGGCATCTGCTTGAGCACCTAATGTAGATCCTGACTTTCTAAATTGTGAAGGTACATCACTAGAATCATAAATCTTATTAATATCAGCTTTAAGTTGTAATTGTCCCACTTTTTGATTAAATTGAGTCTGGTCTATAACTCCTCCTTTTAAATCATTATAAGCCTGTTCTTGATTATTAGAGAAACCTTGTTTGGACGAATGACCAGAAGAATCCATATAATAATAATCACCCTTTTTATCTTTAAAAAAAACATTTCCCCCATTATTCTCTTTATCATATATTCCTTTAGCAACGTTCTCACCATACATATCTGCTAAATAAAGAAGATGTGTTTTTGGTGTGTCATCTTGTGTTTTACAAAAAGATTTAAGATTAGAATTAGATAAGTCATTGCAAGAGCCATACGCCCCTCCCACCAAATTCCCAGCACTTCCAAACGCCTCCCCTGCTATATTCGCACGTAGACTAGGATCACCCCACAGAATACAAGAAACCCTGCCAAAAAATCCCAAACACGAATCCTCCGCCGCAACAAATACACTCAAAAGTATAAGAAACATAAAACCCAGTCCTATCACCCTCTGTATTGACATCATCATTCTAGCACGAAATCTTTATATATAAGCTTTTCTTTAATAGTATCATGAAACAAAAGAAAGATATAACGACACAAATCAAAGAATGGCAAAAAGACCCTGAATTCATTCGTGCCGCCTACCAATTTATCCGTATGCATACCGGTCATACCCCCTCAAAAACCAAACTTTTAAATTGATTATAATCTAAAAAATCAGGACTTCTTAATTTCAACCGCTCATTAACCAATGCATACGCTCTCAGTGATAACTCGGAGAGCATAGATGCATCATCATTACTCACAACAATATCCATCCCTTTCTGTGAACCACAGGCAACAACCAAGTAATCTTTCTCTAACACACGAAAAGACTTTGCACCACCCAATTGTTTATACTGTTTAAAATATTCTTCAGCGATGAGTTGTAATGCTTTCTCATCAACAATCAATAAGTGATCTTTAACAATTGGATCATAAAGAGAAAGTAAAGCAACCCGTAAATTACGACCCAACATTTTTTTAAGAGGTGGAGTATCTCGTAACTCTTTACGTACAACCGTAAAGCCATACACCATCAAATCTTTTTTTTGTTCATATGTATCAATCAAAATAGTAAGAGTATCATCAACAACCATCTCCCCATAAATATTCGTATCAAGTAACAACCGTTTCATCTTACATTCACCACATTCCTCATCGCCTCCCCTGCTATATTCGCACGTACACTAGGATCCCCCCACAGAATACAAGAAACCCTGCCAAAAAATCCCAAACACGAATCCTCCGCTGCAGACACAAAACTAACACTAAGAAACACCAAAAGTACAACTCCAATCATCCCCTCTTTTTTCATCATAATCTCTAGTAATATCCAAGCATTTAAATCAGTTTCTGTATTTCCCTCACCAACTCCTCTTTGGAAGGCAAATACAACTTATATCGTGAAACAAACAATTTATTGGAAATACCACCCAACGCAAAATTCGATGATAAAAAACCAAATCAACATAATAATGACTATTATTCAAAGTCAGTCTAAATTGCCGTGCCACAAACGTAAAACCTTTTCCTAACTCTAATAAAAATAACTGTAAATTATCAATAATCTTTTGTTCGAGTTCTTTTTCGCTATACTTAGAATTTTCAGGAATCTTGAGAAATTCAAGAACATAAGGATCTTTAATGATATCATACTCCGATTCTATAACTTGCCCTTTATAAGAAAGCTTTAAAACTTCTTTCTTATCCTTGCTCAAAGCAATTCTCTCAAAAAGCATAGAATTAATCTGACGATTCAACTCTCTTATACTCCAATTCTCCATTAAACATTGTTTTTCATAAAAACCCCGAGCTAAATCATCAGACACACTGAGAAGTTCACAATAATGTGACCAACTTAATTTTCCAGACACTGTCTGGATTTTTGTATACTTAAGATAAAACAAACGCATCGAATAAACATTGCTTCTACTAAAACCTTTCCCATAATTTAATTTTAAATCAACGGCCAACGTATCTAAAATTTTGTCTCCATATTCAGCTTTTTTATTGCCCTGCTGTTCAAACTGCACAATTCTCTTCCCAATCTCCCAATACGTTTTAACAAGAATCTGGTTAACCTGATAATACACATTTTTTCGTGCTTCCTCTAACAAAACACCAACTTCTTTAATAAGTCCATCATACTGCTTATGTTTCGCAACTTTTTCAATCATTTTCTTTAACCCACCAAATTCCACTACAACCCCACCGAATCACAATACTGTAGCCCGCCTGCTTGTATATCATTTTTCACTGTCGTAATAAACCCAACCATGCTCTCAATGTAATCTATAACTTGCCAAAAATAAGTAGTATAAGAACAGAAAGTAGCACCCGAAGGACTATATGCACATAATAATCCACACCCAACAATATTTGCATTACGAATAATTTCAATTGGTCCACGAAACACATCCCATAACGCTTTTATCGTTTTATCATAGAATTGTGAGAACGGTAAAATATACCACAACTCCCCAAAGAAATACTTGCATGTAAGTAAACCATCCAATTCATCACACATCGCAACCGTTGCGCTTCCCGCTTTCACTTCATTTTGTAAACAATACACCTTCCGACATTTAATCTGCCTATACTTATCCACATTCTTAATAATCCCCGGAACACATAACCCCGCCATTGATAAATACAAATTCTCTTTAATATCACGCGCCGGTGCCCCAAAACTTGGCCGTCCCGGATCCGGTGCTCGTAACATCTCAACATTATATAACTTCAAAATCGTCTCCTGCCAAGCCCCATACCATCCCAAGCCAGCCTCCGTTCCTCGACAAGTTAATACTTGGAGAATTTGATCCAAATAAGATATACCTTTTTCTGTTGAAGCTTCAGCGCTAGTAAATCCAAAACAAGCAGTAATAGAACCTGCTTTTGATGGTGGCCATTGAGTTGGAGCTTCTAATACCGAACGTGCATTACTATATAACTGTTCTACTCCTTTAACCAACATCACCGTCTGCACCCCATAATCAATCCATTTCATATACTTCTGTAATCTCCCAATCTGCAGCACACCCGAATTCACATCCTCTTTTGCCTGTTTCACCAACGCATCTAAATTCTCATCATTCGCGCCCAATGTTGAAAACGCAAACGGCACTTTCACACTAACCTTTTGAATCTCTGCCGATTTCAACGCCGAACTACCCACCGCCGAATATATCTTAATCGAACACTCATACTCAACTAACTTCTTCTCAAATTCACCCTCAGACGGCAAACTAAACATTTTCCTCCCATCAAAAGGTTCAAATTCCAACACAACTATTGGTTTTGGATTATCAACCCCTATAGCACTCTTTCCCCCATACAGCAGTGCGCGACTCACGGTAGGACTCGCAACCGTTGTTTTATTTGCATTAAACGCTAATCCCCCTGCTCCTCCTTTTGGTTCACAACCAATCATCTCCATATTCAACGCTTTAGCTGACCCCAATTTATGTGATAAATCCACCTCAAAGGGCAAACGTGTATACGTAAGTGAAGTCGTATCTAAATCAATAAACGCACTATCTCCTCCTTGCGCTTTCACAGAACTAACCTCCCAATAATCCGGCGTACTCTCTGAACTCACCCCTAACAAATCAATCTTAAAATTACCTTTTCCTTTTGAACCCGTTTTAACATGTTTAGGCGCAACATCCCACGTTGCCACATTCCCCGCCGTATCCACCACCAAAACATCAAACGCCACATCTGAATCAGGACCACTACGTAAACTTGTTGTCAACAATTCGCACGTCCACTGCTTCTTCTCTTTATCCCGCACACATAAATCTGGTGTAAACAACTGCCACCCCGCCTCATCCGCAAGCCCTTGCGTATAACTATTTACAGGAAACTGATTTTGCGCATCCATAACCAAATCATTCATATTAACTAATACCGCAATCCCATTCTCCTCCGCAATCGTTAACTTCAACTTAATCTTATCATTACTCTGAAAATATTCCTTATCCCCAACATCCGATACTCCATAAAATTCCGCTTTCACAACTTTTGGCACGGCCTTATCAACAACAATTTCAATATCCGACGCCTTCCCCTCATTACCAACCCCATCCACAAACTTTGATAAACCAACATGAACCACATCATCAGAACCAAACTGTTTATTCACCATCCAATAACACGAAAATGTTCCTTCCACCGCAGAACAATTCTCAGGCATCTCAGTTATACCCCTGCCAAACGCTTTTAAATTAGCACGAACCCCATCTATACTCATCCCCGCACCTTGCTCTTTAACCTGTAACACTAATTTGCGTTCCC
This sequence comes from archaeon, assembly GCA_023259115.1. Taxonomy (GTDB): domain Archaea; phylum Nanobdellota; class Nanobdellia; order Woesearchaeales; family GW2011-AR9; genus JACPNA01. The sequence continues at coordinate 83,171 of JAHFQW010000001.1, read as the reverse complement.
CACCCGTAGCAGGATAATAACTTCGATCCTCAAATTGCTGCTCCAACCCAAAAAACGTAACCACAGGTGCACTCGTATCTTTTGTAAACGACTTTGAAATAACTTTCTCAACCACATTACCCGACTCATCTTCTGCTGCAATCTTAATAGAAATGCTCTCCACTGGTTTTATCTCAACCTTCTTCCACACACAATGCCATATCTCTTTACCAGCAAGTACATCACACTGCGCACTCTGCCCACTCAACCCCGCCTGATCCGAATACGCAATCACACTATCCTTCTTCAAATTTTTCTCATTAATATCAATACTTATGTCACTTGACACAATCACGGAACCCATAAATTTACCAAGAGAAGAAAACTCTAATGTTGAATCCAAAATAACCGGCTTCACATAATCAACCATAAAAGACACAACAGGCGGACTCGCCGTCACATGTCCTAATCTATCCACTGCCCGCACTTTAATACGTTTTAGTCCCTCATCTTTCCAAGGCACAGAAACAATTCCCTTTGTCCCCCCATCATTCGCAAACGAAAACGTATCTTTGCCATTCTCAAAAGAACTCACACTAAACAAGACCACTCCACTATCCGCATCCAAAATCTCAACCGATTTAAGTCCTGCATTCTTATCAACTGGCAAATCGTTCACCGTAAAATCAACATGAATTTTTCCCTCACCCGCCATTACAACACTTGGTGTACTCACACTCGGCCCACTCCCATCCGCCGCCACAACACCCGTTGCACTCGGATTAGCCCCACTCCCTGACACATCCTTAAACATATTATATAAAACTGTAAACGTATACGTTCCCTGTGCCACCCCATTTTGCAACGGACTCGCATATTGGCATAAAATCCCAAGTGGGCTCGAAGAACAACTCGTAAACGACTCCTCATTCTCCCCTATTTTCATATGCACATCCTGCGCATTAATAGTACTACCATTTCCCCCACCACTCCCCTCTGCAGCACCCAAACCTGTAATGAGCGCCTCAACTCTCCACACATCCCCCTGCGCATCAATTACCTCCGGCACATTCGCTTCCCCTGTATTTTTTGTAATTTGCACCGACACCGCCATCGCACTCGCCGAAGTCAGAGGCATCACTACAAAGAGAAACATCACAAACAATCCCATACATTTTCTAATCTGTTCTTGCATCATTATATCTTTCTCATAATATGTATTCTATTTATCCTTTTTAATTTTTTAATTTATATATTCCTCACTGAAATGACGGCTCTAAATTTCCTCGCAACGTTCTTGAAATATTCCCCAACTGCCCCATCACCTGTAAATCTTCTAATACCCGTATATGCTCCTGCTGTGGCACATTCGCTTCATCAAAACCAACTACATAAAATGTGATTTGTTGTGAACCATATAATTGATCAGGCGTAATTGCTAAATACATTCCTGGCGTATCCCACTGCACTTGACCCTCAAGCAGCTTATCCAACTTTTGTTCATCAAACGTATTACAACACCCATTCACATCCGTACACGCAATAGCTTCCACCACTCCCTCGCTGCATCTCTCTTCTTGAGGAATAATAATCTCTTGCGTCGTACTCAATAAACCATCCACACGATAAATTCCAGGCACTAAATCAACTGAGCTCATCTCATTTCCCGTAACCGTTGCCGTTGCCACAAAATCATCACTACTCACACCCGGCAATAAATCCGCCACTCGCGTTAAAATAATCGTCGCACTCTCTTTGACATCAAGTGCACGAGCACTATCCACAAACACCCAACTATGCACCCGATCCAACAACTCAGGTGTATAAGAATACAACGGCGCGCTCACATTGCCAAATAACCCCTGCGTAAAACAACGAGCTTTTTCACCCGTTGTAATTGTCGCTTCCGCAACTCCACCAACTCCTGTTACCGCAGACACCGCTATCGCCCCTTGTTTAATATTTGCCCCCGTCTCACCCACACACTTCTCCATCATTTTTTTCTTCACAGACACATTAATAGTCTTAATTTTATGAAGTGGTACAACTTTATCATTCAACCCCGCAAACGCATTGCCAATAACTCCTCTTCGATTTTTGAACTGATACGTATCAACCGGATAAAAACTTGTCAAATAACCCTCTTTTGCAAAACTCACCACTCCCCCATACACCGCCGGATATGACTCATCCAAACTACCTAAATTATCAGTTTGTCCAATCACACAATCCGTATCTTGTGGAATAGAATATCCAATTTGTACCGCTTCAAGAGGTTTGAGATTACTACTATCCACAACTTGTGTCACAATTGGCTGCGTTCCACGTTTATCCTCATCACACACTAAACTCTTCCCTTGTGCAACAACAGGCGGTGGTTGAATATATCCTGATTTCACAACCTCATTATTTCGAATATTACTCTCCAACGCAAATGCAAAAGTATATCCTTCACCATCAAACGCTTTCGTATCACGCAGCGTCACAAGCACCGGATAACTCAAATCATACGTTGTATAATAACTATTTGTATGAAACTGAAACTGCATCACACTCGCTCCCGCAGATGACGCCTCAATCTTTCCCCCTTTATCATTCAAATCAACATACGGCACCCAATTAAAATAATCAAAAGTAACATCCAACCCTTTTCCCGAATCCAGTGGCAAAATCATATCATCATAATTCTTCTGATATAAACCAGATAAATCCGCAACCGCCCCCTCTTTTACTCCACTACTCTCCTGTACCCCATTATTACTTCCTTTGTTAGTATTTCCATTCAAATAATCAAAACGATAAAAATTATCCGCTCCATAGTATCTAATCAACGGCACATGAGATGTCAATAAACTCTTCACATTCAACGCCACATCTTTTTCCAACCAATACACACTCGGGATCGCATCAAACGTAACCGCTTGTGTTGGCGGCAATTTCTTCATATCAACCCCGCTATACGTCACAATCATATCCATCGCATCACGTTCTAAAAAACTAAAATTTTGTTCCGTCTGCGCAACCTCGCTTGCCACATCATAAAACCTCTTCAACTGCAGTGGTATTTTCACATAAAACTCATTCATCTCAATCGTATTTCCCGCTTTTGTTACTCGTAGTGGCATCTTAAGCCAAAAATTCACCGAATTCTCAGCCACTCTCGCCTCAACTTCCATCACTCCCTCACTCTCTTGTTTCTCAACCCTAAACCCCTCTCCTGCAAATGCCCCATAACTTTGTAAACACTCATCCAATTTCTCTTTCACATATCTCCCTAATTGACTCTCCACACTCATCACATCATCCTCTTTCGCATACAGTTTTGGCCTCAGAGAAGAAAACACCACTTCTGGATTCACATTAGGCTTCACATTATAATACCAATAGGGAACATGCGCCGCACCCAGCGTTATCCCATCCGCATTAGTCATATCAGTTGCACCACCCGTACCCCCACTCAGCACCCCAGTACTAAATTTGCCCACCACATCCGGATAAATATAACCGCCTTGTCCACCAAGCAACACAAGCCCACTCTTTCCCTCTTGCAACAAACAATTCTCAGTATACTGCTGTATTGGTTGAAACTCCACTGGCACAGCACTAATCGTTGGTTCTTTTGCCGTTTCCAGTTTCTGTGTCGTCACCGTTTTTGTAAAATACAAAATCCCCGCCGTCGTAAACAAAATAAGAATACCCACAATAATAAACACCGTAATCTGTCCTTTTTTAGAACATTTTTTGTTATAACTCTTCAGAAAACCTCTCTCTCTAAAACATCCTCTATTTCTAGTTCTATCACCATCTACACTCCCCGATTTAACCACCATAGTATATACCCACAGGAAAGAACTAAGGTATATAAAGGTTTTCGTCATATATAGGACAAAAAGAACTAAAAAATAACACAAAGAAACCACTCATAAATAGAAAAAAGACACAAACACAACGCAAAAAACTCCATTCAAAAAAACTAAACCTTACTTAACCCTTGCCCCCTCTTTCACACCCTCGCACACAACCTCTTTCACACCACTCTTAAGCATCCTGCCCTCATACACAACCCTCTTTCCCCTCACTTCCATCTTCAATTTCGTAAACTCCTCATACGTCACTTCACCTTTATTTGAATCCATTCCATCAAACACAACTCCGTCCCCTCTCTCGCCACCCTCCACGTTCAACAACCCAATTCTTGCACCATCATCCCCCACTAAAATCATCCCCTCACTCATCTCACCACGTAATTTCGCCGGCTTCATATTCACACAAAACACCGCCCTCTTACCTTGCAGCTCTTCTTTTGTCAAAAACTTCTTCAACCCCGCCACAATCTGCTTTGTACCAAAGCCACCACTTGAACTCTCACCAAATCCACTAGCATCACCAAAATCCACTTGCAATAAATACAAACTATCCGCATTTGGATGATCACGCACAGTCACAACTTCTCCCACCATCATTCGCAGAGGAAATACAGCTTTATTCTTCAGCTCATCAATTTTTACAACCAGCAGTGGCACCTCATGCAACTTGCCCAACCAGCCAAACCCTATCTCACTCAACTTTAAATTCTTCTCTCCTAACACACCCCACACTTTAGAACTAAACTCTGGCAACACAGGAGAAATTAAAATAGCTAAATTACGCGCCAAATTCACACACCAACCCACCTTAGCTCTCGATTCAGCACTCTCTTTACTCTTCCACACTTCTGACTGCTGAAAATACGCATTCCCCGCATCTGCAATCTGTAATATCCCCCGCACCGCAGACTTAAAATCCATCCCCGCATAACTCTTCTCAACCTCAGAAATCAACCCTTTGATTTCCTTATTAAACACATTCTCAGAACTAACAACACTAACCTCGCCATAATTCTTCTGCGCAAACGTCAACACCCGATAACAAAAATTACCCAATGAGCCCATCAACACATTATTATTAACTGCACGAAACTCCTCCAAATTCAAATCCACATCTACTAACTTCCTATCCAGATGCATTGCATAATAAAAACGCAGCCCCTCAACCGGATAGAGTGCAATAAAATCTTTTGCCGTAAAAAACGTCCCTCTGCTCTTACTCATCTTCTGCCCATCGACCGTAATAAACCCATGCACCGTCAATGTCGGCAAGGCAATACCCATCGCCATGAGCATCGCTGGCCAAAACAAGAAATGAAAATACGCAATATCTTTTCCTATAAAATGATACACCTCCCCGCCATACCAATACTCTTCCCAGGTTGTATCATGTAATTCTGCCCAATGCTTAGTGGACGAAATATATCCAATAGGCGCATCTAACCACACATAAAAAAATCTTTTCTCACCTATCTCCTCCACTGCCCCTGGAATCTCAAATCCAAAATACGGCGCATCACGTGAAATACACCAATCTTCCAGCCCTCTTCTCATCCACTCTTGCAGCCAATTTCTCACTTCAGATTGTAAATTCTTTGCAGAAAATAACCATGCCTGTAACTGCGTTGCAAATGCGCTCAGCTTAAAAAAATAATGTTCTTTCTCGCAACGAATCGGAGTATTTTTACATATCACACAATAGGGCTTAATCAAATCAAACGCTTTAAGCACACTTCCACATTGTTCACACACATCCCCATATTGATCTGCCGCATGGCATTTTGGACACACCCCTTTCACAAACCTATCTGGCAGCGATCGTCTACAATGCTCACAAAACATCACCGCCATTTTCTTATGATAAATATATCCTTTCTTCTTAAGTGTAGTATAAAACAACTCCGCCAACTCTTTATTCTCCACAGAATGCGTTTTATAATACTCATCAAACTCAATCAAAAAAGAGGCAAAATCCTCCTTGTGCTCTTCCCAATACTTCTCCACAAACTTCTCCGGCACAACACCCGCCTTCGCCGCATTCACCTCAATTGGTGTCCCATGCATATCTGACGCACAGATATACCGTGCATCTTTGCCCTGCAGCTTCAAAAACCGCGTGAAAATATCCGCCTGAATATACTCCAATAAATGTCCAATGTGAATAGACCCATTAGCATACGGCAACGCTGCCGTCACAACTATTTTATCATTTTTTTTTTTTTGAGCAACACTAACCTTTTTAAGAGAAACCCCCCTAACTAGAACTCTTTTTCTAGAAATCACACTTTTTTTAGAACCCAATCTCTTCACAGATATTGCTTTTTTAATGACCTTACTTTTAGCCTCCCTACTTATAGCTTGTACACCCTTCTTTCCAGATTGTACACTCTTCATCTTCTGCAGGGCAACCTTCTTTTTTTTCATAACCATCAATATCCAAAGGATAACAACACTCTATAAAAAGCTTACCCCAAGTACCTACTGAAATATAACTATTATAACACGCCCATTATAACTATCCAAATACAACAGCACTAATACAACACCCCCAATACAACAGTCCCAATCTAGCAATGCTAATCCAACCCGACTATTCCAATCAGACAAATTATAAAAACAGAACCAACACACAAAAATACTATGCTACTTGACCACATAAAGAATATGAATATCCTTCCCCTATCTCCCCTAGAGATAGAAGTAAACCGCGAGAGTTTTCCTCCTCAAACAGTAAAAGAATTAGGTTATTTCCGAGGGATAGAAGAAAACCACCCCCCACAATTGACTTATTATCAATCATCAAATGGCCCGAACCAAATCCCCCAAAAATATAGTTCCCAACCCCTTAGCCATATTCTCTCCGTTGTAATGTTAGTACCAAAATAACCTGAAAAAATCAAAAAAAAAGAAAAAATAAGAGTACTAAAAAAGAACTTTAACACTCTTTCTTACAAAACTTGTGCTCTAAATTCCACTTACTACCCGCACCGCTAAACATCAACGTCAAACTACCCGCAAGCAACGTCAGAGCATACTCATATCCGGCAGGTAAAATAAACCCGTTCTTCCAATGGACTGTCACAATCGCCACAAGCATAACCACTGCCAGCAACAACGCCGCATAGCGTACAAACAACCCTAAAATCAATGCGAGCCCGCCAAGCGTCTCAACTAATGCCACAACCCATGCAAAGAAGCCTGCTGCTGGAACACCAATACTTGCAAGAAATCCTGCTGTTCCCGCCAAGCCCAAAGGTGCAGGACCTATCGCCAATAACTTACCCAATCCATGCACCAAAAACACAATTCCTACACCCAAACGTAAAAAAACTGGTGCCCACTCTGCATGCTTCGCTAACCATTTACTTACTGCACAATATTCTGTCATATTAAATCCCCCCTATTTATTTGTTTAATTCTTAGAAAAGTTTGACTAAAATACGAATTAATCAAACTTCTCTATAGATCCGTAATATTTAGATTTCATAACAATTAAAATCATAAAAGTACTCTTAATAGAACAATAAACGAATTGATTAATAAACCTTACGAAGAACTAACCGCCAAAGAACTCGTCTCATTACCCTCAATCTCTTCTAAATCCTGCAGCGCCGCATCCAGCCCATCATCAGGAATAACCAGGGTATCAGTATGTGCCAAATTATCCCCTATTTTCTGCTCCGAAACATTACCAATCGTCTGCGTTGACTCAGAACATCCCACTATATAAAATAGCAACAACATAAACATAACAATTACCATCACCCTCATTCTCTCACCCGACTCATCAACTCTCTCCAATCTTGGCGTGCATCAAGCAAAATCTGTTTACGCCCCTTAGTTGATCCAACCAAATTAAACTTCTGCTTTTTCTCCTCCATTTTCACCACAAAATCTCCCACCTCTTCTTGTGATAAATAACCTTTTTCCATCAACTCCTCTGCATTCTCTTCTAAATTATACAATCGAAATTTAACCAGCGCATACCCTCTCTGCTTCCATCTATCCATACACAAATCGCGATTTTCACCCATAAACTTTGCACACTTTTTTTTCTCATCCGCAAATGATCCTAACTCCAATGCCCCACGTACACACGCAATCCTCTCAGCCCCATTCGCCATCTTCCAACACGGCTGCACACTCTTATACGTTTTCAAACAATCATCAACATCTGAACGTACTCGACACTCCTCAGGATAAAAATTTTCATATTCGTCTTTTTGATCTTCACGCAAACCTAATCTGCACTGTACTCGATCTTTAATATCAATATAGCCCCCGCACTTCAACTCCTCCCCTTTCTTCTCTTTCTCAGCTACAACGACATCCTCTTGCACACACTTTGCTTTCGCATATTTGTAATATTTTCCCACACACTCAGGATGGCTCACTTGTACCAGATCAATATTAGAAATATCAGTTGCTCCTTCCACCTCAAGTGCATACCGTCCTTGCAGCGTCAACGGCCGTATTTTCAACGACTTTAGCTCTGTAGAATAACCGCTCTTCGCATAACTAAGCACTTTTCCCGCATAACCTGACCCCTGCCTAGAAAAATCAAACTTCAAATCATTCACATCCATATTATCTGCTGTAAAATGCACCTCTAACCGATCACCTTCACGCACACAACTCTCCACATTTAAATTCACTAACTTGCAGCTAAACTTCAACCCCGGACAATCCACCTTCTTATTTCCATTAAGCCCATCCACTACTTCATATGATCCACTCTTCACAAGCATCGCCTCCTCTGAAGTAAACGTACTCCCCTGCCACTCTCCCGCAACTTCTAAAAGCGTTCCATCCCAAAGCTTAACTTGCACCGGCTTTATCTGCGGTGCCTCATAAAACTGCAATACCCCTTTATCATCACACTTCAGCCCATATAAAAACGGCCCGCTCCCGCCACCACTCCCCAACGAAGAACCTCCACTACTCGAGCCACCACTAGAACCACCACCACCGCCCCCTCCTCCCGCTGCAATAACAAAAGTAAAACTAAACAAAACAATCAATAAAACAGAAAAAAAAAATTTACTCATCATTTCACCAAATCAGAAATTATATCTAGCTATTTAAACATTCCCTTTTCATATTTTTTACTAAAAGATCTCTCTCTCAAGAGAAACACATATAAATAAAAAACATATCCTAACCCCAATGAACTCCAAAATCATCCTTGTAATTGAAATAATAATAATCGTTGCACTCCTCGCCGCCATCTTTCTTCTCTTTGATACGAAAACCACACTTGGAAAAGCAGAATTAGGCATCACCATGGCCATAACATTCACTATCATCTACTTCCTAGATAACATGCGTGAAAAAGCCTCCGAAGCAGAACAACCTGCAGATCAAACCACTGCATCATTCACCCCCACAACATTCCCACAAACACCCCTTTCTTCACAAACATCACAACAACAAACTTCCACCACCACATTCCCATCAACCTCAGCCCAAAGTACAACTACTCAAACATCTAATTCTCCTTCTTCTCAAACACCAATAAAGAGATAAAGAGAAAAAAAGAAGAGATGGAATATCAAAAAATATCTCAAAAAGCAACATTAAAAAGTATTAAATCACAAACTTAATCTTATACTCTTTCTCAACTTTCCCATCTACAGTAATTTTACGTGTAATTTCACCAATACGTAATGCTTTCTTGCGTGCCCCATCCGCATCTTTTGCCAAGAGCTTCTCATCAACTTTAATATCATCAATCCTATAGATATTATTCACACATAACTCCGAAAAATCTTTCCCTTGCACATCAAATAAATAATCCTGCGTTAACAATGGCAGCCAGTCTTTAGACAATTTTAACGTCACAAACGCATCTGTAGGAGAACCCAACTTTGGCGTTGTTTGTTTTTTCACTTTCAATAGTCCCCCCTCAAAATTTACATTAAATAACAAATACTCTGTAAACAGCTCCGAAATCATCTTTTGAAACGTCACTTTGCTAATCTTCTGCTCAGATAACACAAACTTGCTCCCTGATTTACCAAATCTTCGCGCATTATCATACACTAATCCCAACCGACCAAGCGTTTCAGACAAATCTTTCACCGTCTCAATCGTCCCATTAATAGTTACATCCCCCTTCACATTCTGCGCAATAAATTTCTGAAAAAAATTAAGATACTCAAACCCTCCCTGCACCGTAATCTCTTTCTTAATTTTAACCACAAACGGCTCTTTCACAAACTCACCCAAACTATAACGCGTAAACGCATGATGTACCTCTTCGGTAATATCTTTCTCAAAAATCTTCTTAATAAAATTAGTAGTAGCCATAATAATCTCCTCTCATTTTTGTATCAGATGTAACACAGAAGTAGAATATAAACATTTCGATTGCCAAAATTTTAAAAATAATCAATCGCTCAACTTCTCTTCAATTCTTCTCTTCAATTCAATCGAAATCGCCTTCTGATTCAATCGAATATAGCGCGGACATTCCGTCCATTCCCACCCCTCTCTCCGACAATACTCCAAAATTTGATCTTTCTCATATTCCGTTTCAAATCGCACAACCACCACAAACCCAATATCATCCGCATGCACCACATCCAACTTCAACTCCACTAAATCATCAACAACCTTCTGCCGAGCCAAAAGCAACATCGCAATTCTCTCATCCAACTTACCAAGCTCCACAGAAATAACCTCCATCTGTACTACATCTTCTAGCTTCTCCATCCCCTTCAAACATATCTCCTTCCACAACGCAGAATTACTCGTAGAAATAAACCCCCCGCCTCTTGCTTCCACAAGCTTCCACGTCCCAAAACTACCAATAATAATATCCGCAAACTCTCCAGAACATAACGAAGTGCCAATCCCTCCAGACACATCAAGCACAACCAAACAATCATGTTTTCTACAAATATCATAAATCTCCCGCATCGGCTGCTCCGCAAAATACCCCGCCGGATTCTGATACAACAACACTCCAACCTCACAAGACTCTAACTTCGCATGTAAATCAGCTACATCAATCACCGCATCCCGACATCTAACTTCAACCATCTCAAGTCCCAACTTCTTTGGAATCGTTTTATACGTCAACCATCCCCCTTCCGCAGGAATCATCACTTTTTTCCCAGAAGCAACAATTGAAAGCGCCGCACTAATCGCCGTATTTCCTCTTGTCGTAAGTTCTATAAAACGATGGCCAGTCAACTGCATCAACCGCTCAATAATCATATCTTTGCTCATCTACTCCAAAAAATAAGCCCTCTTTTTATGTCTTCTCACACCAAAATATCACAAAGTAAATTACCCTAGAAATCAAACATTCAAAAATATCCTCACTTCCCCACAGGACTTGTAAAAAACTCCTGATACGCCGCCAGTGGCTGATATTCAATAATGTGCTCTCCAAACGCATCACGCATATCCGCAAGCAACAACCGAAACTCTGCCTGGCTCTTCAATAAAAATGTCAGTTGTAAATCATAATACCCCATAAACTCCATCACCGTATCACACGCACGATGATAACGACAATACGAAATAATTTTAGCTTTCTGCTGTGGATTTTTCACAACCAAGAGCACTTCATAATTTTGCAATCCAAATTTGGTATAATCAATTTTTTGACGATACCCAATAATTACTTTGTTCTTTTCTAATTGCGCTAAACGCACTGCCACCGCCTCCGGGCTCAAATCTACGCTCTGCGCAATATCCACAAGCTTTGTACGAGCATCTTTTGTTAACAGATGAATAATCACACTATCTTTTGCATCAATCTCAACACGCTCTGCAAAAAAGCTATGATAAAATTCATGCGTATATTTGCCATCCAAAAACAAAAATTTCCGATTAAATCGATATGAACTCATCACTCGAAGTATTTCTTTTTTCAACACCAATCCCCCAAACGTACCAAAAAAATCATCTAAAAACAACGCCAGCTCTTGAAAACTCTTTGTTCTCACTGTCATATTCCCATTCCACTCCCCATCACACGTCCCCATCCAAATCACTTCGTGATGTAGCCTTCCCCACGCCAACCACTGCTCTTCTTGCACCGTATTTAACGGCACAAATTTAACCAAAATCTTATGATACGTATACCCCAGCTTCGCAATTGCAATATTTGCTCGCGAACCCACTAAAACCTTCTCCTCCTGCAATTTACGCAAACGATAATTCACCACATCTTTTGATAATCGCACCTCACGCGCCAATTTAACCACAGAAATACGTGCATTTTCATCTAATTTTTGCAGTATTTTATAATCATTCTTATCCATTCTCCCATTAAAACTAAATTTATTTATAAACTTTTCTTGTTTTTTCGTAAAATAGACCCCTAGCTCTTTAAATATCAGCACCCGTATCTACAACTACATGACAACAGAACCAACGCCAGTAATCACACTAGAAAAACTATGCACCAATCCAAATTTTATTGCGAACAACCTCCCCATTAAATTTGGTATAACAGATTTTGTGGGAGAAACAGAAAAATATAGACCAAAAAGAGGCTTCTACGTACAAAAAGATCAAACCATAAATGCCATTGCCCTGGAAGATTTGCCCATTTATCACGAATTTCATCTACAGCCCACCTCTGCAAATTATATCCACTGTATGCAAATTCATCAAAACCCTAAGCAGCCAAATCAATTCAACATGCTAATTGGCGCTATGTCTTGGTGCTGTGACGGCGCAATACTCGGTGGTACATACTCTTTAGACGACGATTCATTTGATGTCAAATTTGCCACTCGTGTGCCATTCAACACATATGCCATCGTGGGAGAGTTAACCTTCCCCGACCCAGAACATAATTCTATTCTCGGCCATGTATTCGCCTCAGGCTCCGGCTGCCATGGCGCAGGCATACAATACTTCACAACCAACCCCTCGTATAACAAACAAGAATTTATCTATGATCTACACAAATTAAATAGTAATCTGGATAAAAACCAACGCATTGCAAAACATAAACCATCTGATCAATGTTTTCTATACGGTCCTGGCGTAATCGTAGAAAATAATACCCTCATGGCAGGAGGTCTCAACATCGAAGAAGCATTCAAAATATCTCAAGAATATTATGAACATAGAGACTTACTTGAAACAGAACAACTTGAAACAGAACAAAAACAAGATCAAAAAAGTCCTCATACATACGCCTTAGAAGATATCGAAGAAACCCTTGCCAAAATACGTCTCGCCGCTTCTCAAAGTTCATTTATTACACGAAATCTACATGAGGTCTACCCATGAAAGTTCTAGCACAACCCCATACGCCAGCATTTCAAACACCAGAACAATTCTTGGCATCCTATGCGAAAATTTTATTAGGAAAAGAGTATGAAACCTATCAAGAACTCAAATCCACAATAACACCACAAGAGATTAATCTATATGAAAGTACCAAGAAGAAATTAAATGAATTAAAGAGTGAGATTTTTCAGTTTACATTAAAAGTAACAAGAGGTTCTGCAACTCCTGATGATTATATAACACAACAAGAAAGAGATACAACACTAAAATCCCTCAGTTTAGACGAAAAAGTCGCTGCATTCTTTACCCTAAAAGATAAAATAGATGGACCTTGCTCCAATGGCTCACACGTGAGAAAATCATATATCACTGAATATAATCCAAAAGATCGAAAAATAATCCTATACTACGGAGAAAACGTACCAAACACATTTAAAAATGTAGCCAATATTCTGCGAGCCGATGGCGGCATTGTAAAAGTATGGAATTATGAGGATATAGGAACAGATGAACATTTTGATGATAGAATCTATAGCGGAGTAGAAATTTGCAATAGAGACCAAGCACCACACACCTGGAAACTATTAAGACATGCCAAAGAACATGACGGCTTTACCCTCTTTTTTCTGGATTCCACCCCTTTAGTACAACATTGTAGGGAAGATGAAGAGCTCAAAACTGCCCAAGAATTAAAAGCAAAAGGAAAAAAAATAATGATCATAACCAACCAATACGGTGGACTTGGGAGGTTCTTATAATGACATCCACAAAACCTCTCCATATTCTCCTCATTGAAGACACCCCGCTGCATCAAAACAGCGCCCAACTGCAATTTGAGAACAAAGAACTCTATCAACTCACTCTTACCCACAATTACGAACACGCAAAACAATATCTCATCCAATCTGAAAAATCACCCTATGACATCCTCCTAACCGATCTCATGATGCCCAAAGGTGGCAGAGATACCATGAGTCACAAAGGCATAGAATATATGTTTGATCTTCTACCCTACGGCTTCCCCCTCGCATTCCTAGCAGCAAAACAAAACATTCCCTACATCTCCATTGTCACCGATATCAACCATCATGACCACCCCATGTCCGCCTGTATTGACAATTTAAGCGACGCATATTGGAATGATAACACCTCTAACGCATCATTATACCACATAAACAACTCCCTCCTAGGCATCTTCCATGCTCCCTTCTTAAAAGACGGAGCAAAAGATTGGATGAAAGTACTAGAAACAATAAGACAAAAGTAAAATAAAAAAAAAAGAGAATAAATAAGAAAAAATAAAAATAAAAAAATAAATTAAAGAGTGATACCATGACCCCACAACCACAAAAACCAATAATCAAAGTAGCAATTTTGACACCCTATCTATATGATGACTTCGCAGACACATTTAATCTTATAAATCAAGATAGCCCCCTAATGAAACAGGTTACAGAAGCAAGACTTCAAGAAGAGATAGAGAGATGTGGCTATGAACCAAATAACTTGCACGGAAACGATTATGTTGAGAGTGAAAAATACCACATCACTATCGAAACACCAAAAAATAGCCAACGAATCAGAGAACGTGGACCACATCATTGCCAATTCACCATCGCCGGCAGTACAACAGATTATGAAAAGCTGATAAAATCCTTCAAAGGTTCCGGATCAATTATCGCTCGATATAGTATGTTTTATGGTAACGCCAGTGGATATACTAACACAACTCCCCAAGAAACAGGATATGCGCTTGACATCCCCAAAAAAGTATCCCATGCTAAATATTTACTCACCTGCGATGAATTTCTAGAAGCAATACTAGAAAGAGATGAACAAAAAATAAGATGGTCTATTAGTAAACTCAATCAAAAACTAGCTGAACCAATTTTAATAACAGAATATCTCAGTGAAGCATTAGAAATAAATCCATAAATAAAAATTAAAACAAAGAAAAATAACGGAGAAAATAAAATGACCATCATACAACCACCAAAACCATATGATTTAGTACAAAGAGTACAACAACAAAATCCCCATCTTGATTTATTCGATCCAGAATATGTTATGGAAGATCATTTTATTGCCGCAGCACAAGAACTTCTCTCATTAACAGATACACTCTATCTTACATCACGTCCATGTGATTTTTGTGAGTTTGAAATACATGATAAAATATATCTCTTAACAACCGAAAAACCGTCTTTAACAGAAATGGGCATAGATGATTGGGAGGAAAATAAAAATATCGCACTACTTCGAACATCCATTTCATATGATCTAGGAGATATGCACACACGTATCATACCAAGAACAATAATTCCTGAGATCATACCAGAACATAATGCTAAAATATACCTCTTAAATTATGACTAGGAGAGAAAATAAACCATGAAAATCGGCATCATCACCCAAAATCTAGAAAGTCCAATAGCAAAAGTATTAGGTATAATTACAGAAGCAAAATCATCTCTAGAAAAAGAATACTTCAACGCAGATAATTTTGAACCATCGTATATTCCCCAACACACCCTAGACGCATTGCTCATCCATGGACAAAGTGAAACCGATGCAGGATTAGCAAGAGCCATTCGTAAACATACAGCCATCCCCATCATCTACTTTACCACAGACTTAACTAAAGAAACCTATACCCCCACATTAACTGAAAAAAACATCGAAGTCTACCATATCTTTGAAAGACAAAACCAAAGAGGAGCAGAGAAATTATTTGATAGATTAAAAGAATTAGGGGAACAGAAATGACACAATTCCAAAAGAAATGAAAACCCTCACCACAACAATAAGATTATGACAACATTTAATGATAAAAATTTCATTCAAGAATTACAATTAAAAATTAAAAAATGAACTACCTCTCTTTAAACCAAACAGAATTAATATCAATCGCACAACAAAAGATAATAGAAGTATTCCCCAAAGAAGAACAGCATACAGATATCTACTACATCGAAAAAAAGAACTATTCATACTTCTCCGCCATGTGGTATTTCAAAGCTGAAATCATCACCCCCGATCTCATCCAAAATCTCACCCAAAATGCAGCCCTGCTCAGTGTAGGCTGCGGAGAAGGCCATCTTGAACGTCTTCTCAACAAAGGCTTCGACATACCAAAAAAAAACATCCACACCTCAGATCTCTATCTTGACCAAAAAATATTCCAAGCCGGATTCCGACATCATCTCTTTGACCTCACCTCTCCTTGGCCCAATCTCAAAAAAAAATTTGATTACATCCTCTTCCCTGAATCATTAGGCGTAGCTTTACTCAAGCATGATCCCTCTAGAAAACAGCAGGACATAACTTTTCGTTTCTTTAATTACCTTGAACAAACTCAAAAAGAAATTCTTGGAGGTAACCTAAACCCCCCTGATCTCACCTTTTTTCTTGAAGTGGTTGAAAAAGATGTCCCACGCGTCACCATAATCTACAACATCCTCAAACAAGCCATCTCCTTCCTCAAACCACAAGGCGAAATCAGAATCAAACATGGTCTGCAAGAACCACAACAACGCGCCTACATCATGGCCAAATTAGCCCAAGAATATCAACAGATTACATATCCCAATCAAACTAAATCCTATGAAAACTTTATTCTAAAAATGGCATAACATGATTTTAAAAAGTAACACTCCTCAAAAATAAACCAAAACATTTAAAACATCCAACACAAAAAAACACAATATGCCAAAACAGAACCAAGATACACAATACACCCCAGCTACTATCCCTTACAATACGTGGGCACCTCGTTTAAAAGAATTAGGATTTAAAGGATGGTCCGAAGGAATCGATAGAATTCCCCAACTTCAAGCTGATTTATATAAAATTGACCAACAAAGTTATCTCAGAAACAAATGAGAAAGAGAGCCCCTTCTACGCCACATCGCAAGAAATAGCAAAACGACTACATCTCGAAGCAACAGCTAAAGGCGCAGAAGAAAATTGGAAAAAATATCAGAAACAATGCGCCAATCTTGATGAAATTACCACCACTCTTCAAAATCTACAACTCTACCATCAACGCATGTATAGCATTATCAATACGGAAGCAAACCGTTTAGCCGATCTCGCAGAAATACTCGTTCCAAAATAAATCACAAAATCTCTCATTCTTTGATTGCATTGGTTATATCTACTCACTCACGGCATAAAATTTGTCACAGGAGATAAAGAATTCAAACATAAAAAGAGTGTAAAATTTATAACAAAATAAACCCACCATCACAACCCAAACGTCTTCTCGAACTGCTTCATTTCCCGAAACTTCTCTAAGAACTCTGAACCTTTATCCGTAATAATTACATACACATTACTTCCTCTATCCATCTTCTCCACAAAATGCTTATCCACCAGCTCCTCAAGATAAGAAGTCAATTGCCCATACGACAAATTAGACTTATACATCAGATGCGTCTGTTTAATAGAGCCATGCTTTGTCTGAATTACATCCAGCATATCTCCAATAATATCAGTTCTTGAACGCTTTCTTCCCATATCGTCGCACCATAAAAAATGTCGCCGCAAGCCCTACATACCCAATCAACTGCACAATTTCCCCCGCTTGATAAAAGAACGGATGAATTACAAATAACATCAGCAACAACTGACTCAACGCAAGTACAACAAAACTCATCAGCAAATATTTCCCTAAACAATCTTTTGTTTTACAATATATTTTATAATAATGCCATGTAATCAATCCCAAAAACAACAACGAAATAAAGTGAAAAATGATATGATACGACTGGCGTAAAAAATAACTCACCGCTAAAATAAAACACACCTGCAAAAACATCGCAAACTTCTCCTGTTTGGGATAATACAACACATACAGCCAATACAAGCCAAGTAACGTTAACAACCGATACACCAAAAGCCCTACATCAAATAATACATCCGACTGCTTCACTTCCTGATATGTTAGCATATACACCCCCACCTGTTGTGTTTTAACCGCCGTATAATAGAGCGTAAAATTCGTTAAAATCTTAAAGAAAAATCCTGTTGCCAGAACAAAAAACGCTAACGCAAAATACATATACTTCTTATTTTTTGCATCCAATCGATAACATTTAAACGCAAAAACCCCAATAAGCGTCAAAACAATCACTCCCACAATATCCATAAACACATCTTTCCCATACAATAAATGCCAAATAGTTGCAAGCTCCATAATAGATATAATAAAAACACTATTTAAAAAACTTGTGGATTGCCTCTCAAGAAGTCAACTATCGAAACACTCTTCACAGGGTATTTATAACTCATCTTCTACCATAAAACCATCAAAAACCTGAGGTGAAACAATATGACAACCCTAAAACCAAGCGAAATAAAACCCATCCAAAACCAACCAGAATATCAACACCACCTAAACACCCTAGACAACGATGAGTTCAACTATCTGCAATATATCAAAACAAAACACCAAAAACAGAAACACTGGAAAAATTAACGACCAACCACTTTTTTCTTCTTTGCATTCTTCTTCTTTTGTTTCAACCCATTCATTTTTCCTATCTCTCTCTCATTCAAACCATCCTCAGTTCCATTAATTCCACTCACCCCAAACTTTAGTTCTAGCTCCACACTCTCCATTAATCTGCGCCGAATCACAAACCCCAAAACCTCACCTCTCTCTTTCACAACCAGAACATCGCCTCTCTGGCTTAATAACATCTGCAACGCCTCATACGCCGTATCATTTAAACCAATACTTCTCAACTCATCTAGTGACATCGCCACCTGACTTAACAAAACCACCTGCTGCATTGATATTGACATTGGTTGCACAAAACGCATATCCAAAACCCCGCGAAACTTCTCATCACAAACATAAAATATCTCCTCCCCATATACCCATACTGGGAAAAAAAATCAAAAAAAGTCATAGTTGGATCAACCACACGTAACTCACTCATCACCTCTCGCACCCAATACTTCATCATTGTCTGGCGCATTAGAACCTGCTCATAACTCACACCTGCCAAAAAATACAAAAACCCACCCAGTAAAATAAACCACACCCCACTGCCCGAATCAATAAATAAACTCACAACTCCCAGCACCATCATCAGCATTGCAAAGCCTCTGCTCACTATCGCTGCCCATTTTGTCGCTTTACTCAAATCTTTCATATACCCATACAATACTGCCCGAAACGCTCTTCCCCCATCAAGTGGAAACGCGGGAAGTAAATTAAACACCGCAAGCGTAATATTTAACTGGTACAAATATGAAAAAATCGGCAGCCAAATACCCACGACAACAAACTTAAACATCACATAACACAATCCCCCTAAGAAAAGTGAAAACAACGGCCCCGCAATCGCCATCATAAACTCATCTTGCGGTTTCATATCCTCTTTGGTAATCCCTGCAACCCCGCCAAAAAAGAACAACGTAATACTCGTAACCTCAATATTCTTCCACCTTGCCACAAAAGAATGACTCAGCTCATGCAACAACACCGACACAAACAATAACACCGCCGCAATAACCCCCATCACCCAATACCATCCCACAGAATACCCTTTAAATTGCAGCGGGAAATAACTTGTCGCCAAGCTCCAGCTCAGAAGAACCAGTATAAACCACCACGACAGATGCAAACGAATATCAATACCCGCAATTCTGCCAATCTTAGTACCCCCATTCATACAAAAAGAGAAAGAATACTAGTATATAAAATGTGAGGAAAAAAAGAAAAAGAATTAACTCTTCACACATGCCCCCTCTCTACACACCGCCCCTTTGCCTGCCACATACTTGCAAGAAACAGAACGAGCTTTCTCTGCAATCGAACATTGATAATAATACAAGTAATCAGCTCCCTTGCATTGATCCGTAAAATTCACAACACCTCCATCATCATATGTTCGAACAACCGTTTCACGAACATACACATCATTTCCCGCAGGTCCAGTACAACCAACTTCCACCGGCACATGATTTGTACTCACTTTTGGAACTTGCGATAATGGAACTATACTACTCGTAACATTTACAGAGAGCACAGTCACATTTTTACGTTCAACAACTATCTTGTTCTCAGCAGCCGTTTCATTCTTAATTACTACAACCTCTTGAGCCGGTTCAAACACAGGAGGTAGTTCACTCTCAACTTTTGTAGGTTGCTGAATAACCGGTTGGATGGGAAGTTGCACATGTCTCACTACATCGGCACCCTCACTTACTTTTTCAGACCTAACACAACCAAACAAAAATATCAAAACACACAACAACACCAAAAAAAATACACCTACCATTCTTCTCATTTTTTTACCTCAACCACATTCACTCTCTTCCCCCTCTCAAACGCATGAATATTCTCAATTGTCACATTCAAAATCCGCATAAGCGCTTCCTGCGTATTAAACGCATTATGCGGCGTAATCAACACATTTGGCATCTCAAGTAACGCATGATCCTCAAGTAACACTTTTAACTCCTCAACCCTCACTCCCCTCTTACCCGCTAAACTTAAATCCCGATTCAATTCATCCTCTTCTTCAAGCACATCCAATCCAGCTCCCGCCAAGCGATGAGATTTCAACGCATGAACTAACGCATCTGTCTCAACAATCGCTCCTCGTGACGTATTAATCAAATACGCTCCTCGTTTCATCAATCCAAACTTCTTGCGATCCATCAAATGATGAGTGTATTTATTATACGGCACATGTAATGTTACAATATCCGCATCCCGCAGCAACTCCTCCATTCCGGCATATCTAAATCCCAACTTACGAGCCAACAGTTTATCTTGTTTCAAATCAAACACCAGCACATCCATCCCAAATCCTCGAGCAATTTGCACAACATGCTGCCCAATATTCCCCCCGCCAACAACCCCTATTGTCTTTCCTTTCAAATCAAACCCACGTAAACCCGAATACACAAAACTCCCTGCTCGTGTTCGCTCCACCGACTCAACTATCCTATGACTCAACGACAATATCAACGCAAACGCATGCTCCGCCACCGTATTCTCACCATACGTAGGCACATTACAAACCATAATCTCTCTTTTCTGGCAATAGGCCAAATCAATATGATCAAATCCCGTTCCTCGGCTTGCAATCATTTTCAGTTTAGGAAAATGTGCTAATATTTTAGCAGAAAGCGGCGTATGCACAAACGCAGATAACACCTCAACCTGCGAACATTGTTTTGCCGCAACCGCACTTGTAACGCCACTAGAAAAAAAAAGTAACTTATCTCTAGAAAACTCTGTCACCAGTACTTTCTTCTCCCACGCCTCAATATCAAAAAACGCAATATTCAAACATCCACACCTCTTATACCAACCACACGTTTAAACTAATCAAACACTCATTCACAAACTAAATTAAAATAAAAAAAATAACTTTAAAGTTGTTTATTTTTCAACCACTAATGTACTAATTTGTACAGCAGAGATACCTTCCACAATCGTACATGTCTCAGGCCTATCTGCCTTCCATCGATACATCTCACCCGATGCCAAAATCTTACTCTTAATATGATAACACTGCTGCCCACCAACCACCATCGCCTTATTCAAACGATCTTTTGCATCACGCACATTCTTCCACTCCACAATATCTCCAACATGCACCGTTACCGAATTAGGATCAAATGCTGATTTGGTAATCAAAATCTCATGCACCACCTCATTCTCCTTCTCTTGTAGCGGCACACTTACTTCTGTTGCTTCTCTCAACTTTGTCATTGTTGGCTTTTCGGTATCAACACGAGCACCGGCTGAATTAGTAACAACTGCACCAGTAGGACTTATTTGCCCCGTTGTGTCTGCTGCTCCTGATCCTTTCTGTTGAACTTTAACCACAGTCTCAACTTTTGCTTTTTCTGCCACATCCATTTTCTCATCCACTTTTATTGCCGGTTTCGCATCAGGCACAACCGTCTTTTCATTCGCAATTCCTTTTTTACCAAACTTTGCAAACAATGACACAAACGAAAACTTAATCTTATTAAAGAAACCAACCGCAGTATAGGTAATTGTTTTATCTTGTAATGCTTGCTGTAACGCTCCCAACTGATCATGCGATACAACTATCGTTCGAATTACACTCTCAGAGGTATACACATTCAACGTAGGATTATCTAACTCTTTCTCATCAATCAACTCCACTTTCTTATTTTTTGTCACAACACCTACAACATGCTCTTTGCCACTATCCAGCGCCACATGCACATTAATTCGTTCATTACCAAATAAACTCCCAGGTGCACCTGCTAATTCTTTACCTACCACTTGCGCTTTAATATCACTCACGTGCGTACTCAGAGAAACCGCATTTTCCTGCAGCGCAAAAGCACTCAGCAAAAGCAGACTAAACATCAACACCATCGAAATTATTTTTTTCATTGTATATACCTCATCACTCATTTTATCCCCATAACCAACTGTATCAAATGAATATTAATAAAAGACTTTGAATAACCCTATATTCAATCTATTATTCTATTATTCAAACCCCACAATACCAATATTATAGACCCAATAATATATTAATACATATCTAAAAGGTATAATAAAAACAACTATTAAAACCTTTCTATGAGCATTGCCCTGCCACACAGCCATTTGCGCAAAACGTTTTCGCCTGCACAAAACAATCAGACATCTGATATGCTTTATATTCACTGCTGACACATTTATACCCTGCCCCACAACCAGACGTCTTATTTTGAACCGCATAAGGATCATCTGCAGAAACCGTAGAACTCCCAAAAGCAGTTTGCACAACCTGCACTTTGCAATCCCCATTAGCACATCCTAAATCACACGTCGTCTCCTTTGTCCAGCCGCATCCTTCATCTTGGTAGCCTCGAATCTCCTCTGTGCGACATTTAAATCCTGACGTACATTTTTGCGCCGCCTTACACTGCCCCGTATCAGGAACACAACTCAACGTACACTTCGCTTTATCTGACCAGCTGCAATCCTCATGCTGATATGCCCGAGAAGTTGAACTAATACACTTCCAACCCACTTTGCAAACACCACTCGCCGTACTACTCTTGGAATTCACCTCCTCTGTTTTTACACCAACCGCAGCAGAAGCTTCTTGAGGCTTTGTACTCGCCGTATTACTCACACCAGCTCCTTGCACATTCTGATTAGTAGAAACATCTTTTGCAACTACCACCGAACTCTTCTCTGCCGCCACCCCAGCATCACTTGAACTTACCGCTTTCTGCTCTGCACAACCAACTAACAAGAACAATATCAACACACTCAACATCATAAATTTATATTTCATTATCCCACCTTTTTTATAATCAATTATTAAATAACAATCTTAAAACAATATCCCCTAATAACATAACTAACCCCAAAGTAGAACCATCACCTATTTAAATCTAACGACTGCACCAAACAGATTCTCCAACTCAAGTACAGAAATTAAAAACACCTATCTTATCTACCCTTTCACATTCCCAATTGGTTTCAACGCCACAACTCGCTTCGTAATCCCTGCTCTCTCCAGCGCCATAACCACATCATCCACATCTTTATACGCTCTTCCCGCTTCCTCAGCCAATCCATCCATCGTAACCGCATGAACATAAATCCCTCGCTTTTCCATATCTTTCTGCAACTCACGCCCATGCACTTCTCGCTTCGCTTGTGCCCGACTCATCGTTCTCCCGGCCCCATGCGCTGTGGAACAAAACGTCTCCTCACTCCCATCCACCCCAACTAAAAGATACGAACCTGTTTCCATCGAGCCCCCTAAGATGACTGGTTGCCCAATGCCTTTTGCCGCAAACACCGCAGGCAAATCCGCTGTACGTGACGGACCAAACGCCCGTGTCGAACCCTTGCGATGCACCACTAACTCTTTCTCAACCCCATCAATCTTATACTTCTCAACTTTCGCAATATTATGCGCCACATCATACACCAAATTCATCTCCATCTCTCTCGCACTCCGACCAAACACATGCGCAAACACATCTCGAATCCGCTGTGTAATCACTTGCCTATTTGCAAACGCCATATTTGCCGCACAGGCCATTGCACCATAATAATCCTGCCCTTCCGGAGAATTAAAAGGCGCACACGCCAACTCTTTATCCAACACTGCAATACCATACTTAGGCATCACATCCAAAAACACCTTCAAATGATCTGTCGCAATCTGGTGACCAAATCCCCGCGAACCACAATGCACCATCACCACAACCTGCCCAACTTTGGTAATCCCCATCGCCCGAGCAACATCAGGATCAAAAATCATCCCCTCTTTGACTTCCTGAATCTCTAAATAATGATTTCCTGAACCAAGTGTTCCCAACTGATCAAACCCTCGCTTAACCGCCCTATCAGATACCTTCAACGGATTGGCAAACGTAATTCGCCCTCGATCCTCAATATGATCAATATCTTCCGGCCAGGCATACCCGTTCTTCACACACCACTGCGCCCCCTCAACCATCACATTGGTAAATTCTTCTTTTGAAATCTTCACAAATCCCTTGCAGCCAACACCCGCAGGCACCGCTTTATACAACTCATCAACCAATTGCTTAATCTTTGGCTTCACTTCATCAATCATTAAATTCGTTGTAATAAGACGCATGCCGCAATTCACATCAAACCCAATACCACCTGGCGAAATAACTCCTCCTACTGCCGGATCAAACGCCGCCACTCCCCCAATAGGAAAACCATATCCCCAGTGCCCATCAGGCATACAATACGCATACTTCACAATGCCTGGCAAAGACGCCACATTTGTCACTTGATCAAACACACCCGCATCCATCGCATTAATAATACCCTCTGTCGCATAAATTCTCGCGGGCACCCTCATACTTGATTTATAAGAAGTGGGCAACTCCCACACACACTCTGAAATACGCTTAATCTCATCAGGCGGCCCTACTCGTTGTGGTCGTTGCACAAACTCATCTGAAGAAGAAGTAGGAGCATTATGAGAGATATTAGTAGGAATTTCACTAGGGGTGGTCTTCTCTGTCATATCTACAATCTCAAGCATTTACTTTTTAAACCTTTCGTCGAAGAAACAGTAGTATTCAACTTAAATGGGAGAAAACCAAAACTTAAAATCTCCCCCATTCATAAAGAGGATTATTGACATTAGAAATAATGATGATTGCCAGAGTAATAAAGAAGTTTAGTCTTGGAGTAGTTCTTTGTATATTTCTCTTCCATGGGTTAGTTCATAAATTGAAAAGAAAGTGTTACCTAATGCGTGTGATGTGGGGAATCGTTCTATTGCCCTATTACATGTTTCATCTAGATCTCTGATTGTTTTTGTTGCAAGAAGATTTTTGTTTGGTATACTCTTTGTTTTTGTACACAGCCAGCGATAGGTACTTTTTAGTTCTCCTATAGTTGTATCTGTTATATCCAGTAAAAAAGCATTGTTGTCTTCTGTTTGAGCATATATTTCAGCAATTTTTCGTTCAACACCACGAGCGTGGCCTTCTTTACATATTTGGTGTCCATATTGTGAATATCCTTGTTGTCCCTGTAAGTGATGGGTGTATTCATGAGCAATGGTTGGTATTAAGTCTATTCTGTGAGGGTTGTTTACGGTTATTTTTTTCTCTTCGGAATCGTATCCTACTACACTTTGATTTGCCCAGTTGTGCATTATTTTGGTTAGGGAGAATCCAATGAGGGGGACTAGCAAGGAACTATTATCCAGATGAGTGGGCTGTCTGGAAGAAATATCTATGAGGTATGTTATTACAGAATTGAGAGCTATACCGTAGCTAATGATTAATGGAACTCCTATCATTTTTTCCATGGCGTTATTTAGTAGGGGATTCATCAAATTGGTAAATGCTATTTTTGGGTAGGATTGTGGTGTAATTTCCAAGAATTCGTTTACATCACTGCTAATGTTGAAAAATAGTTCTTCAAGCTCAGTTGATTTTACTTTTTGTCCGGGAGGGTGTTTCTGCTGTTTTAGTTGCCTTAACTGTTGTGATTGTAGGTCTAGTAAGTGTTCGAGGGGAGATATGTTTTCAGGATGGAGTAGACTCTTGATGAGATTATCATCGTTCCATTGAGTTTGGTCTTTTGCAGTCATTTTCTTTGATTATTGATTTTTTACGCTATTTTTATAAATCTATGTCTTATTTCACTCTTATTGCCAGCGTCGCATAATCCGGTATTGCGTCAGTCTCGAAGCACATGTTATAAAAGCTGTACCAAAAGGGAGGGTGAAGCCCACTCGAGCTAACTGATTCCTCTGGAATTCCCGGTTCAAATGGTAATTGTGTGAGCAGTTACGTGAATGTCCGGGCGCTGGCGCTTTTTTTACTTGATTGAGTTAAATAAAAGTTATATGAATCAAATAAAAATTAGCCTAATTAACAGAATGTACTATAAGAAGAAAATTGTAAGAGATTTACTTTTTCTTAATACTGCTTATATTGTTAGATCTACAGTTATCCTATAGGTGTTACGTGGCGGTGTTTCGTCGGCAAATTGCAGTTTTGTTTTTTTCATGGTTATGCCCTGTGGCAGTGGATTTTTGCCAATGTAGTTTCTTACTACGGGAATTAATTCTTCTTCTATTAGTTTATCGTAAAAGACTTTAAATTGTTCTACAAAAAGACTTTGCGGGGTGTATGCTTGTGGGTATTTTGTTTTGTTAGTCAAGGAGCTGTTTGGAAAAATATTGCCATGAGTATATGTTAAATCTGATAGGGAGGTATGTTGTGGAGTTTTCTCTTCTACCGCGAGGGTGTTTATGAATGTATTAGCGAATTCATAACGCAGTGGTTTTTTTTGATGGATGAAAAAATTAACTTCAAGTTTTTTGAGGCGGATTTCGAGATCGCCGTCTTTGATAGATAGTTCTCTGGACATGCTTTTCTTTTGGAGGGATGGGTGTTTAAATATGTTGTGGAAGAGGGGTTTTTTGAATTTTTATTCTAAAAATGTTATATGAACGCTGGTGAATACAAATCAGTTACATATAGAGAAATGCGTTGATTAGTTTAAAAAATAACGTATTTCTAATATGAATCTTTGCGTAAATATTTTACAAATCAACGTAAAGATTCACAAACACATAAAAAATATAAATATGGCTTGAAATGGGTTTATAATGATTCCTGAAATTGATCTGACACGTGTTGTTCCTAGTTCTTATGTAAGACTTCTTGGTAGTGCTCCGATGTATAATGATTCTGAGTGCTCTGCTCCCGATAAGCTCTTTGCGAATAGGTTTTATGATGAGTGTAGTCCTCTTACTCCTAGTGCTCTTGGTCTTTTGGTGCAGGAACTGGTCAGAGGAAAAGATTTCATTGATGTAGGTTGTGGGAAGGGAGACATTATTCGAAATCTGGCAAAAATGTATGGGGCAAGAAGTTATATTGGGGTTGATAGTGAAGATTATTTTAATCATTCAAATGAGCTCAAGACATTTGTGAATATATCTAGTGAGATTAATCGTCTACGAGAAGAGGGTTGTGTTAAAGTGATTAAAAGAGAAATAGATAATGAATTTAAGAGTACATGGGTTGTTGATGATCTGTTATATTTTGTTTCGAAAATGAAGTGTTCAGAGGGGACTGTGTTTTTTGCAAGCGGCTTGCAGATTACTGATTGGATGAGAAGAGAGGCGGTAGTCTTTCCCGTGTGGGAATCTTATTTTGATGCTTTATATGATGAATTGGCGCGAGTTTCTGTAGTGGGCGATGCGGTTATTATTAATTGTTGTCAAGATTTAAATGGAGCTAAACTGCTGGAGCGAGGTTTTCGGCAAGATAATTTGGTTGAGAAGAAGAGTTTAGAGATTTTTGTGAGAATATAGAGCGTTATTCAAAGTCCTCTATAAATTATTTTTTTCTAGGTGTTATGCTTTGGGACAGGGTGATTTCTGATATTTTTTGCTTATGAGCCACTGGACACACTGGACAGGTGGTAATAACATTTATAAATGAAAATAAGTAAAATATTGCTATGTTAGATAAAATAATTGTGCGGGGAGCTCGAGAACATAATTTGAAGAATATTTCTTTGGAATTGCCGCGAAATAAGCTGATTGTGATAACAGGTTTATCTGGCTCAGGTAAATCTACGCTGGCGTTTGATACGATTTATGCGGAAGGGCAGCGGCGGTATGTTGAATCGCTTTCTGCGTATGCGCGCCAGTTTTTGGGTATTATGAACAAGCCAGATATTGATTCGATTGAGGGGTTATCTCCCGCGATTTCTATTGAGCAGAAGACGACATCGAAAAATCCACGTTCTACCGTTGGTACAGTTACAGAGATTTATGATTATTTGCGGTTGTTGTTTGCGCGAATTGGGGTGATTCATTGTGTGTTGTGTCAGAGTACGTTGCAGCCGCAATCGGCTGAGAATATTGTCTCACTTTTAATGGCGCAGAGCGGTGAGGAGATAGTGGTGCTTGCACCTCTCATTCGAGGGATGAAGGGGACGCATGAGAAGATTTTTGAGGAGGCGAAAAAAGCAGGATTTACGCGGGTTCGAGTGGATGGGGCGATACATCGTGTAGAGGGGTTGAATGTGAAGCTTGAGCGTTATGAGAAGCATTGGATTGAGGCGGTGATTGATCGGATTATAATTAATGATGAGAATAGGTTACGTTTATCAGACGCAGTTGAGCAGGGTTTACATAAGAGTAATGGGACGATTATTATTTTAGATCCTGAAATTAAAACCGATGGCAAAGAAATTGGCAGAGGAGCAGGTGAGACGCTTTATTCCACTTTTGGTGCTTGTCCCACTCATCCAGAATTTGTGTTTGAACAACTGGAACCAAGAATGTTTTCATTTAATTCACCGTTCGGAGCGTGTCCGACGTGTTTGGGTTTAGGTGAGCATAGGGAGATTTCTCCTGATTTATTGATTCCTGACAAAAATAAGTCGATTATTGATGGGGCATTAGTGGTGTATGGACGTCTTGATTTGAAGTGGCGAGCACAACAGATGGGGGTTGTTGCCAAAGAGTATGGGTTTGATTTATTTACACCGATTAAAGAGTTGAGTGCGAAGCAGCTGCAGGTGCTATTATATGGTACGCAGAAGAAAATGAGAGGTACGTGGAGCAATGGTGCATCGATGAATATGGAGCAGGGGTGGGAGGGGGTTATTCCACAAACGATGCGGTTGTATAAAGATACGGAATCAGATTCTCGAAAAGAGAAGTTTGAGGGGTTGATGGATTCTCGTGTGTGTCAGACGTGTGAAGGTAAGCGTTTAAAAGAGAAGATGTTGTCTGTGAAGATTCTGGGGAAGTCTATTATTGATGTGACGGATATGAGTATTGATAGTTCGGTTGCGTTTTTTGAACAGTTGGGGAAGAGTTTGAGCACCAAAGAGATGTTTATTGCTCGACAGGTGCTTAAAGAGATTTGTGATCGGTTGGGATTTTTGAAAAATGTGGGATTGGGGTATTTGAATTTGTCGCGAACGGCGCGCACACTCTCAGGAGGAGAGGCGCAGCGTATTAGACTGGCAACACAGATTGGGGCGAATTTGATGGGGGTGTTATATGTTCTGGATGAGCCATCGATTGGGTTACATCAACGTGACAATGCGAAGTTAATTAGTACATTGCAACGATTACGTGATTTAGGAAATACGTTACTTGTGGTTGAGCATGATGAGGATACGATGATGGCGGCGGATCATATTGTGGATATTGGGCCGGGAGCGGGGATTCATGGTGGGTATATTTGCGCGCAAGGTACACCATCGCAGATTATGCAACATACACAGAGTTTGACGGGAGAGTATTTATCTGGCAAAAAGTCAGTAGCTATGCCTTCTATTCGACGAACGCCTCAGAAATTTATAGTGTTACATGATGCGTATGAGAATAATTTGAAACATGTGACACTGCGTTTGCCTGTTGGGGTGTTGTGTGGTATTACGGGTGTGAGTGGTTCGGGTAAATCAACGCTTATGACTCAGACATTTATCCCTGCTTTGCAGAAGAAATTTGAGATGCAGGTTGGCAAGATTGGGGTGCATTCTAGGTTGGAAGTTCCAGCTGAGATTAAAGATACGATTGTGATTGATCAAGATCCGATTGGGAAAACGCCGCGATCAAATCCGGCGACGTATACCAAAATTTTTGATGAGGTGCGAGAGTTATTTGCATCAACCAAGCAAGCGAGGGCGCGAGGATATACTGCCGGGCGGTTTTCGTTTAATGTGCAGGGTGGGAGATGTGAGACGTGTTTTGGAGATGGTGTGATTAAGATTGAGATGAATTTTTTACCTGATGTGTATGTGGAGTGTGAGGATTGCCGCGGCAAGAGATATAATAAAGATACATTGGAGATTTTGTATAGTGAGAGGAATATTGCGGATGTGCTAAATATGAGTGTTGAGGAGGCGTTGCCGTATTTTAAGAATCATAGTTCGATTATGCGTAAGTTACAGACGCTCTTTGACGTGGGGCTAGGGTATATTAAATTGGGCCAGAGTGCAACGACGTTATCGGGAGGGGAATCGCAACGAATTAAATTGACGCGAGAACTTGCGAAAGTGAAGCGGGGGAATACAATTTATTTATTAGATGAGCCAACGACGGGATTGCATTTTGAGGATGTACGCAAGTTAATTATGGTGTTGAATCGGCTGGTGGAAAAAGGCAATACAATTTATGTGATTGAACATAATTTAGATGTGATCAAATCGTGTGATTATGTGATTGATATGGGTCCAGAGGGAGGAGTTGGCGGGGGAGAGATTATTGCGCAGGGAACACCAGAGGAGATTGTAAAGGTTAAAGCTTCTTATACCGGGATGTTTTTGAGGGGGGTGCTTGAGAAGTGAAAATGATTGTTAAAATGTTATTCACTGCACTAACTCTCGTAACTTTTCGACAATCCACACCATTGCTTCTGTGTCTCGCTGACAATACTTCAGTAAATCTTTCCTCGTTTTAACTTTCTGCTCGGCCGTCATTTTTCCATATGTCATGTCCATATAGGCAATAGAAGCACAATCTCCATCGGCAATATCGAGGCCCTCGTAACCTTTGCCAATTAAAGCAGGTAATACTTTCTTAATCGAAGCTGATCCTTTTTGCACACGATTATAATACCAAAACTTGCTGAAGGGAACTCGTAAATCAACAATTCGTTTTAAAACAGAATCAACCCATACTTTATACTCTGGGAAATCTCGGGCTAATTCTTTCAAAATCGAACTTTCAAACCCTTGTGAATAGACAATAATATCTCCTGAATCTGGCAGCATCTTTTTCAACGCAACTAAAAATGCAGGTCGGGGGTCATCTTTTCCATCATGGAGATATTCAACATGTTTTCCGGGAACGATGTGCAGCGAGAACTGAAATGGCAAACGTTGATACGGTCTTGTTCCCTCAAATTGAGGTATGGCAAAAGAGCAGGTTTCAAAATCAAGATGGCATTGAACTTTGTCTAAATTCTCCAAAAATGTTGTAATCTGTTGCTTATCAACATGAGTCTTTCCATCTTTAGCGCAATTGAGTTGAATTGCCTGCTGTTCATTAGATAGTCGTTCTTCAGGAACATCAACGAGAGCATGAACCCCCTCATCAAATAATTCTCTATTCTTTCTTCCATTATAAAGATGAAAAACATGGTGTTCAGGCAGAAAGCCCCAGCATTTTTCTTTGATTAAGCATTCTTTTGGAGCAGTACAATAATTCTTCTCTGCTGTATTTGGAAACGTTTTGGAGTTGATAATATTCCAGAGAGAGGCGATATTCTCAGGCACTTCAACCATTATTTTTTCAATTTCTGAGGTTAAATTTTCTTGTATGAACAGTTCTGTAACATTTATATCTCCACGACGCACATATTCATTATTGAGGTGCATTAAGATGCATTTTCTGATTTTAAGCCCCGCTTTTTCATAGACATAGCGTTGAAATGCTAAATCGGGATAATGTTTATTTTTGTCAACTTTAGAAGAACTCTTTACTTCGATAATATCCCATTGGTTTTTGTCTATGGGTATGAGAATGTCTGCTCTTGCGTAGAGGTTATCTACTTGAATGGCTGCTTCAAAGAGAATTTTTTGTTTGGGAAGTAATTCTTTGGTCTTTTCAAGATTTTTCAGATAATCTCTATCAGGAATATCTATTCCCGGGGGAAACAGTTTCTTGGCTAATTGGCCAACGAGAATTCCTTGTTCGAATCGTTTTAACACTCCTGCTGGTTGTGGTGGAATATTTTCTTTATCGTGGTACTTCATCCAGAGATGTCCGGGGCATTCAAGACCGATGACGTAGTCGGATTTAGAGAGTGGTTTCATGGTTTGGGGCACGAGATAATTTTCTTACTGATTTGCTCCTCCTATTTACCATAGTAATCATGGTAAGATTCTTCTTCACTTTCTGGAGCATTTTCTTGATAGGCTTTTATTATTTGGTACAAGCTTTGAGTTCGGCAGGGCTGAATTTGGAAATCATTTGTCAGACTCTAACTCATTTTTCTTCTTCTCTTTTTCTAGGTGGAGGTAGTTCTCATTAGAGATGATTGATTTCCCAATCTTTTGCTCTAATTCTTTACGTGTATTTTTAGCGATATTTCCACCTTCTTTAGCTGTTTGTTTAAGTTTTGAGAATCTTTTAGCATCTTTGGCAATAGTGATTTCGGTAGTAGCTTTTTCTCCAACCATATTTAAAATAAGTTCCCAATCAGTCATGTGATCTCGTAGGTTCTGATTTGGTCTTTTCAATCCTTTAAACTGCTTATATTCCCCCACTGTTTTGCCAAAAGTGGCTTTGCTTATTTCATTTGTAAGAATAGAAAAATCTTTCTGTTCTTCAACACCTCTACTTTTCCATTCATCAGTTAGTTCTTGCCTGATAGCTATTCCTCTTAAACGTTTATCAATCCATTCTTTTGGATATCCTTTTAGTTCATAATATTCTTTTACCCTATCTTGAGCAAGTTCTGGGTTTTCAATTTCCTTAATTCTTTCATAGCCAACTTGAGCCAGCCAGCGTTTAAATGGTTCTGCTTTCTTTGAGGGGATGGATTGGACTACCCTTAGCATGTTTTCTGTATTGGCACAATCTGTTTCTCTTAATTTACCATCTTCTGCCAGCATTTTCAACTGTACGATTTTATCGTACGGTTCAAATCCTTCTTCTAAAAGCTTAGTTTTTAAATCAGACCAGTATCTTTTAGGAATAGAACTATCTGTTAATACCTCCACGACATCTATAACTGAAAAGTGCCATTTCTCGTTATACCATAATCTACGAATGTTCTTTCCTTCAAAGGCTACTAAAGCGTTAGTAGGATTCATATTTGCCTCTTGTTTTGCATGGTGTGTTTGAAGTAGGGTGCAAACATTTTAGGTTGCCTCTGTTTTAGGTTATATATTTCTGTCCATCAGAAGCAGTATGTCGGAAATCCCGACATGCTGAATTTTCATCCAATTCTCCAGATTTAAATATTTCATTTAAATGTTGCGTTATTGTACTTCTTCCTTTATCAAAAAGCTTGGCAATCATAGCTTGAGTAAGCCAGACTGTTTCATCAGCGTACTTTACTTCAATTGATTCTTCTTGTGACTGAGCGGTAAATATTAAGAATTCAGCGGTGCTGTTTCTCATGGTGAGGTCTTTGGTCATCTTACATAATAACCCGATGGTATTTAAATATCTTTTCCGCACTTGACCAGTGTGACCAGTGGGGAGTGGTGTAGGTTGTGTGTATGGATTTTTGGCTTTCTCTGGATAGATTTCGTACTAGTTGAAGCGTTGTGTCTATCAAAGATTTATGTTATATCAAAATAGTTCAATGATACACTTCTCTTCAATAACCTTCTTAAATTACTATCTATTTTCTATCCTATGATTACTGTATCCTCTCTTCCGCAACAGCCTGGGGTCTATCTCTTTAAAGATAAAGAGGGGAAGATTATTTATATTGGCAAGGCGAAGAGTCTTAAGAGCAGGGTTGGTTCTTATTTTAATGCGTCTGAGAAGAATGCAAAGACACAGGTTTTGGTCTCTCATATTGCGGATATGGATTTTATTGTGGTTGATTCTGAGGTAGAGGCGCTGCTATTGGAGAATAGATTGATTAAGCAGCACAAACCTAAATATAATATTGATTTGAAAGATGGCAAGACGTATGCGTATATTGGGCTGAGTTTGGAGGAGTTTCCACGGATTTTTTCTACGCGCAGCGTGGAGCGAGGGGTGAAGTTATTTGGACCGTATACGGATGGATATTCACGCAAGAGGGTGCTGGATCTGGCGGTGCGGTTGTTTAAGTTGAGGGTGTGTCGAACAATGCCAAAACGAGCATGTTTGAATTATCATATTGGGTTGTGTACGGCTCCTTGTATTGGGGCGGTTAATAAAGAGGGATATGCCCAACAGGTTCGTGAGGCAATCTTGTTTTTGAAAGGCGATACAAAAGAGGTGGTTGGACGGTTGAATGAAGAGATGAAAGAGGCATCACAGGGGATGCGTTATGAAGCGGCACTGGAGATAAAGAGAAATATTGAGGCGATTGATCATTTAGATGAGAAACAAAAAGTGGATTTACTCAAGCAGTTTGATCAGGATGTGGTGGTGATGCGTCATGATGATTCTTTAGCAGTGGTTGTGTTGTTCTCTATCTCTCGGGGAGTTATTTCGGGAAAGAAAGAGTTTCGTTTTGATTATGTTCCAGATGTTTTTGTGAGTTTTTTGACATTGTATTATTCACAAAATTATGTGCCGCAGGAAATCATTGTAAATGAGGATTTAGGTGAGCAGAGAGAGGTTGTGGAGGCGTATTTGGCACGGTTTTCTACTAGGGTGGTTAGGTTGACGTTTCCTCTTCGTGGTGAGAAGCATGATTTGGTGTTACTTGCAGAGAAAAATGCTTTGCTTGCGCTTGAGAGTGTGGTGCTTAAGACAATGCAGGAAAAGCTTTATTTACCAAGTATACCTTATGTGATTGAATGTTTTGATATCTCGAATTTAGGTGATCAATTTATTGTAGGGGGGATGACACAGTGGCTTTGTGGAATGCCTAATACAAAAGAGTATCGGCGCTTTGAGGTGCGTTCTGTTTCGAGGCAGGATGATTTTGCATCGATGAAAGAGGTTGTTTTAAGAAGATATTTGAGATTGCGTGATGAGGGGTTGAAGATGCCTGATTTGATTATTATTGATGGGGGATTGGGACAATTGGGTGCGGCGCTTGAGGCGTTGCAAAGTGTTGGGTTACATATTCCTATTATTGGATTGGCAAAGCAAGAGGAGGAGATTTATATTCCTGGGTCATCTGAGGCTTTACGCTTTGATGCGGCAAGTCCGATGATGTTATTTATTCGACAAGTTCGGGATAGTGTGCATCGTTTTGTGTTATCGTATAATAGGAAAAAGAGGGAGATGGAGTTTGTGAAGTGAGAATATTTATAAATAAGGGAAAATTATTTCAGTTGATTAGGAAAATATTTTTTAAACAATAATGAATACAATCACTGTTAAAACAATGGTACATACTCCGATAGAAACAGTCTGGACATATTGGACTGAGCCTAAACATATTATAAAATGGAATAATGCCTCGGATGACTGGCATACACTAAAAGCAGAAAATGATTTACGTGTTGGTGGGAAATTTTTTTCACGTATGGAAGCTAAAGATGGTAGTTTTGGATTTGATTTTAAGGGAATATATACTGAAATTATACCTTCTAAAAAAATTTCATATAGAATTGAAGATGGAAGAAATGTAGAAGTACATTTCACACAAACACAAAGAGGTATTCATATCTCTGAGACTTTTGAGATGGAGAATGAAAATTCAGAATATCTTCAGAGAAAAGGTTGGCAGGCTATACTTGACAATTTTAAAAGATATATCGAAACAATTAAATAATAGTTGGAAAATAAACATTTTTAAGAGTAAATACAATGGATATAAAAAAAATAAAAATTATGTTCTGGATATCAACTATCATCATTTTTTTATTTGAGGGAATATTACCTGCTCTGACTTTTCAAACTGAATTTGCAAAAGAGGGTATTAGACATTTAGGTTATCCTGATTATTTTGGGGTAATACTTGTTGTATTTAAAGTCCTAGGTACGCTTACGTTAATAATTCCGAAGGTACCCTCTCGTATAAAAGAGTGGGCATATGCCGGATTTGGGTTTGATTTTATCTTTGCTTTTGTAAGTATAATAGCAGTTGATGGATTCGGGGCTATGGCTCTATTCCCGTTATTCTTCCTGGGCATCTTAGTTGCGTCTTATATTTGTTATCACAAACTAACGAAAAATAAACTATTGCCCCAAGTAAAATAAATATGATTTCTCATTGGAAAAACATTCCACTTATTTTTTTACCGATACTTTAATAAAAAATTCATTTAATAATTTATTTTTACTAACTATTCCTATTCATTATGGCATTTACATTATCAACTACCATGAAACCAGCAGGTGGACAGCCTGAAGCTATTAGAAAACTGGTTGTGGGATATAAGAAGTATGCGAGCCAGACGTTGCTGGGTATAACGGGAAGTGGGAAGACGTTTGTGATGGCGAATGTGATTGCGGCAGTACAGATGCCAACACTGGTACTTGCACATAATAAGACGCTGGCGGCGCAGTTGTATACGGAATTTAGGGAGTTTTTTCCAGAGAATCGGGTGGAGTATTTTATTTCTTATTTTGATTATTATCAACCAGAGAGTTATATCCCTACGTCTGATACGTATATTGAAAAAGAGTCTACGGTGAATGAGGAGATTGAGAAGATGCGTCTCAAGACGATGGCGGCATTGTTGTCACGTGATGATGTGATTGTGGTGGCATCTATTTCGTGCATTTATGGTGCGGGGAATCCGTTTGATTTTACAGAGATGTCGCTGCGGATTGCGCTGAGGGAAAATTTTTCACGGCAGCGTATCATTGAGCATTTGATTGCGATGCAGTATGTGCGCAATGATGAGGTGCTTGAGCAGGGAAGGTTTCGGGTTCGAGGAGATGTTATTGATGTGTTTTTGGCATATGATAAAACGATTATTCGTATCGAATTATGTGGTGATGAGGTTGAGATGATTTCAGAACTGCATGCCGTGACGCTTGAGGTGATTACGGTTCTTGATGGGATTAAGATTTTTCCTGCCAAGCAGTTTGTTGCACCAGAGAAGAAGATGAAAGAGGCAACAGAGGCAATACTTGCGGAGTTGGAGGATTATGCACCAACACTGGGACTGCTGGAACAAGAACGGTTACGTAAACGGGTGACGTATGATTTGGAGATGATTAAAGAAGTGGGATATTGTACGGGGATTGAGAATTATTCTCGGCATTTGGATGGTCGAGAGCCGGGGAGTGCGCCGTTTTGTTTGTTAGATTATTTTCCAAAAGATTTTTTGATGATTATTGATGAGAGTCATCGAACGATTCCGCAGGCGCAGGGGATGTACAAAGGGGATTATTCACGTAAGAAGAATTTGGTGGAGTATGGGTTTAGGCTGCCTTGTGCGTATGACAATCGGCCTTTGATGTTTTCAGAGTTTGAGAAGTATTTGAAGCATGTGATATTTGTGTCGGCAACACCGGCGTTGTATGAACTGGAGCGAAGTGGGCAGGTGGTTAATTTAGTTATTCGTCCGACAGGCTTACTTGATCCTCAAATTGTTGTGCGGCCAATTACGGGGCA
This sequence comes from archaeon, assembly GCA_023259115.1. Lineage (GTDB taxonomy): Archaea > Nanobdellota > Nanobdellia > Woesearchaeales > GW2011-AR9 > JACPNA01. Next base: position 45,390 of record JAHFQW010000001.1, on the reverse strand, counting down.
GATTACAGATTTGCTCGTTGAGATTGCTGCAACGGTTTCTTTGGGTGGACGCGTATTTGTGACAACACTTACCAAGAAGATGGCAGAGGATTTGACGGAGTATTTAGCGGGAAAAGATGTACGTGTTAGATATATGCATGCGGAGGTTGAGAGTTTAGATAGGATTGAATTGTTGCGGGCGTTACGAGCGGGGGAGTATGATGTGTTGGTGGGGATCAATTTATTGCGTGAGGGGTTAGATGTGCCAGAAGTGCAATTAGTTGCTATTTTAGATGCGGATAAAGAAGGATTTTTACGAGATGAGCGTAGTTTAATTCAAACGATTGGACGAGCGGCACGTAATGAATCGGGTCACGTGATTATGTATGCGAATAAAATTACTGATTCTATGCGTCGTGCTATTTCAATTACGCAACAGAGAAGAGAAGAGCAAATCGTGTTTAATAAAATGCATAACATTGTTCCACAAACCATTATTAAACATATTACAACTCAAAAACGTTCGGTAAAAGGAGTAAAACATCTAGCTAAATCTGATTTGCACAAAAAGATGATTGAAGTTGAGGCGCAGATGCGCGCAGCGGCGGAGAAGCTTGATTTTGAAGCGGCGATGGAGCTGCGAGATTATTTGATGGAGTTGAAGAAGGAGGTTTGAGTGTGAAGAAATGAGATGATTTTCTCTTTAGTTTTATAGAGCTGGTTGAGCAGCTTGTTTATTTTTATGTTCTGCTTCACGATGTTCGCAGAGAGCATGTCCTCTATATTCGGTGAGTTTTCCGGAGACGATTTGTTGTAATACTTCTTTATGACGAGGAGATTCGTAGTTGAGGTCTTCTCCGAAGAGGATTCCTATAAGGTCTGTTAGAACATCTTTTCTGAATGGTTGGAATGATAGTTTTATGATTTGAGGTTGCAATGGTTCGCTGTTCCAATCGTCTGAGGGATGGTCCATTGTCCATGTGTCTGCTTTAAATGATTGTAATTGATTGGCATAGAAGAGCATGGCGGAACTGCCGGTTTGGAGGTGATGTTCTAGGTTTTGGTGGTATTGTAATTTTGTCATTTTTTTTGTGATTTGTGTGAATGCATTTTTAATGGCATTGCTGTATTCTAATGCATTTGAAGTAAAGGGTATATCATTTCCGGGAGTATTATCTTTAAGTTCATCAGATAGTAAATCCAAATATTCATCTTTTTTTTCCTTCAAATGTTTCCAAAGGTTTGTGGTTTCATTTCCCAGAAAAAATAAAGATTGGTTCGCATACTCTACAATGTCCACTCCTGTTAGTTCTTCGGCGGGTGCTTCTTGTTTTAATTGATATTTTCCACCTAGAAATGTATCTAGAGTATTCATGGTTTGTGGTGTCACGGCGTCAAACCAGAGAACTAATCTATCTTTGAAGAATGAGGGGGCGGTTGTGGTTGGTTCGCCTAAATAGAGTTTGCGCAGCATCATGTTAATTTATGAGGGTGGGTGGTTGTTTAAAAAGGTTGTGAAATAAGTGGTATGTGTACGTTTTTGACATAATTTAGTGGGAAAGGTTTAAATAAAATTGAGGTAAATTCATTGTTATAGATAACTGCGCGGTTTATAACATATTTGGCGCAGTTATCTAATAAGTAAACTGCGATGATTCATGTGCGACATCCTACGCAGTTTACTATATCATTATTATTGAGGAGGTTTCTTGGGTTGTTTTTTATTATGGGAGATATTACACGTATTGGTTCGGGATTGCCCTATGGGATGGCACTCTATCAGAGTGTTTTAACTCCTGATTTGTGTTCACGAGTGATTGATTATTTTGAGGCGACTCCTAAGCGAAATTCGCAAGAGCAGTTGAATGGTTCTGCTATTACATTTGAACAGATTATTATGACTGATGAGAAGATGCAGGGGGAGAAATTATTAGGAATTGTCTATCGAAAATTACGTGCGCAGATTGATGAGTATTTGGATGAGCATATTGCGTATGAACCTTTTTTGGAAAAAGTGAAAGCAGGGATTTATACACTAGATCCTCGAATGAAAAAATATAATGTGGGTGATGGCTTTCCTATTCATTCGGATGATTCTTCGGTTCTGGCACTGTCTAGGCGTTTTGCGTATATTTTGTATCTGAATGATAATTTTAGAGGAGGGGATACGGTGTTTCGCAGTGCTCGTTGTGAAGTGCTACGGATTAGACCAGAACAAGGAACACTTGCGGTGTTTCCGGTGCATCCGATTTTTATGCATGAAGGAGAAAAAGTGCAAGAAGGAGCAAAATATATTTTGAATGGGTTTGTGAGTCTGTTGACATCTAGTGCACGATGTATATCTTATTCTGGTGTGCCGCCAACAAAGCAAGAATTAGTTGAACGTGAAATTACGACACTTGCGGCGGAACTTATGAGAGGGGCAAGAAAAGTATTTGGAAGAAATTGAATGGAGAGGAAATTGAAATGGCTGATATGATTCAATATAGTGTGGATGAACACATTGCAAAAATTGTGCTCAATAGACCTGCGGCGAATACGTTGGATGAACCTGCGGCGAGATTGTTGTATGAGGCTGTTCAAGATGCACGTATGTCTGATGAGGTTCGGGTTATTTATTTGACGGGTTCTGGTGGGGTTTTCTGCGGGGGATTGGATCTGAAAAGTGTGGATCTCAGTGATACAGATACTATTGTGCGATTGCATCGTTCATTGTTTGATCCGATTGCAAAAGAGATTTATTCTTGTGCCAAACCAGTGGTGTGCGCAATGAATGGCTCGGCATCTGGTGCGGGGTTGATGTTTGCGTTAGCTTGTGATTTGACGTATGCGGTTGAGCAGAGTCGTTTGGCGTTTACATTTGTGGAGAGAGGGTTAATTCCGGCGTGTGGGGGGACGTATTTGATTCCAGCATTGGTGGGTGAGAAGAAAGCTTTAGAGATTGTACTACGTGCAAAAACATATAAAGCATCTGATGCGTTAGCAGAGGGGTTACTTACAGGAGTCTATGCTACGGTTGATGAGTTGGCAAGAGAGACCTATCAGATAGCACAAGAGTTAGCAGGACGTTCGCCACTGGTTCTGAATTTGGTTAAAAAAGCGATGAGGAGTAGAACTATTGAACGTTTTGATGAGCAGTTGCGTTTGGAGGAAGAATTGCAAGCAGTGGCAGTTGCGGCACCGTCGTTTCGTGAAGGGGTGGAGAAGTTTTTGAAGCGATAAAATGTAAGATATAGATAACTGCGCGGTTTATAACACATTTGGCGCAGTTATCTAATAAGTAAACTGCGATGATTCATGTGCGAAATCCTACGTAGTTTACTATATTCTTATAAAATAGGTGTATTTTGGATGTTTATGTTGCAAAAATGGTATATTGGTGTGTCTGATTATACATTGTTATTTGAAGATAAACCTGTGGTGTTGGTGGTTGAATCGGGCTTGGAATTGACTAGGGCGTTTGAGATTTTGAAAACAAGGAAGCATGGGTTGAGAGGGTTACAGTTATCTAGTTCTTTATTAGATTCTGTTATTGCGGAGGTTGTAGATTTTAAGAGAACGGGCGGGGTTGTGAATTATCTATCTATTGTGTTGGAACAGGGAGAAGATATTGGGCTGATTCTTAAGTTGGGTAAAATTGAGTTAGATAAAAAACTCAATTTAAAACTATATTTGGAGTTAATTGTGCCAGTTAAGTTATTTACAGCAGATATTTTAAAACAATGTGAACGTGTCAATCGAGTGATTATTTCTGTTGATTCTGAGGAGGAATTGTTACGAATACCGGATATATTTAAAGAGATGGTGTTGTGGAAGAGATTTCCTATAGTTAAGAATGTTCCTCTCTGTAAGATTGATGTGAAGCACGCATTTGAGATTTATATTCGAGATGGGTTGAGAGGGGATTTGAGAGTAGATTTGAGCAGAGATAAACCAAAAGAATGTGCGGGATGTGTTTTGATGAAGTATTGTTTTTATAAAGAGTATAAATGGGAGAGATTTATTCCTGCACCTATTTTAGATACAACCACAGTAGTTACAAGAAAATATGAGGGGGTTTTGAATTTTGTGAATCATGAAGATTTTACTGCTCGGTTTTAATGTACAAGAATCGGTGTTTCCGCTGGGTCTTATGTATTTGAAGGGCTATTTGTTGAAATATCACCCTGATGTGGAGATTGATCTGAAAGAGTTTTCATTTGGCAATCGACAGAGTTATGAAACGAATAAAAATTTGGAATTACAGGTGTTATCTTATATTTTGTTGAGTAAGCCTGAGGTTGTGGCGTTTAGTAATTATATCTGGAGCGGGGAGATGGCGCAAGATTTTGCACGAGCAATTAAAGTGCTTGATCCTACTATTACGGTGGTGTTGGGGGGGGTTGAGGTTGATCGGAAGCATTTGCGTTCGGAAATTGATTTTATTGTGGTGGGGGAGGGGGAGATTGCATTAAAAGAGTTGGTTGATTTCTTGAAGGGAGAGCGTGTGATTGAGGAGGTTCATAATATTTTGTGTGTTCGAGAGGGACGTGTAGTTGAAACGGTGAAAAAAGAGGTGGAGAATTTGGATGAGATTCCTTTTCCCTATCGATGTAGTGAGGTGAAACACTTTCAAGCGCTGCGAGTGGAGACGGCGCGGGGTTGTGTGTTTAATTGTAATTTTTGTCATTATGCCAAACCGGCGTTTCGTACTTTTTCATTACCATATCTTCGGGAGAATTTAGAGTATTTGTTTTCTGAGTTTTCTTTTCATAATCTGACGTTTATTGATGCGAATTTTAATACGCACAAAGAGAGGATGTTTACCCTATTGGATATGGTGGAGGAGTATACGTTGAAGTATGGCAAGAAGATTGAGGTGCATTGTGAGTTACGGCCGGAATTAATTGATGCAGAGATGGTTGAGAGGATAGAGAAGTATTCTTTTGCGCTGCGTTGTGAGCTGGGATTTCAGTCTTCGAGTTCTGAGGTGCTGCGTTTGGCAAATCGACCGACGAATATGGAAAAAGTAAGAGTTGCACTGGGGCTTTTGAATACTTCACGAATTAAATATAAGATTGATTTGATGTATGGGCTTCCAGGAGATACATTTTTTTCTTTTTTGCAATCTATGCGTTTTTTACTTAAATATGCTCTGAGGCAGAAGAAGGTGGTGGCACATCATTTTATGCTGTTGAATAATACTACTTTTAATGATGTTAAGTTTAATGATGGTGGTTTTAATGATACTACTCATTTTACAGATAATAATAATAATAATAATATTGGTGGTGTGGTTCGGTTCACGCCTTTGGCAAGCAGTATGGTGATTAAAACACAGACGCAGGATGTGCTGGAATTGTATTTGACAAAGTTATTTGTGGATATGGTGAATGAGGAGCTGGGGTGTTATTAGGTCAATTCTGAATAGTTGTTATATAAATAATAGAATGGTCCATATAATTGCGAGTATTGCTACAATACATGATGTCCATAGTCCAAATAGATAGATTCTTCGATGGAAGTTGTTGTTGATGAATTTGAGATTTTGTGGTTTGTCGTAAGTGAGATAGGATATATAGAGCATGAGCCAGAAGACGAGAGTGAGGGTGCCAAAGATCCAGCCAAGCAGGTAGAATATCCATTGCCAGGATTTAGGATAGAATTCGGAGGAGGGCATGGTTTTTGAATGGGCATTTTACTATATAAATTCTATGTTTGCTCAACTGTTGTAATTTTTACTTTCTGATTTTTGTGGGAGTTTCACTCATTATCTCGTTGTTGTTACTTTGTAGTGGAATAATAAGAAAGATTTATAAATGGTTTACGTTATGGTTTTGTTATGTCTGAAGAAATGTCATTATACAAAAAGTTATCTCGCTATGCTAAGAATATACCTCATTTAGCAGAACGATTTTGTTTTGATAAGAAAGAGTTGGTGCATGATTTGGGAGCAGTTGTTTTACGTGAACAGTATACTTTTGAGGGTGCGAGCATTTTGACTAAAATTGAGCCTGTTCTTTCGGGCGCTCGTAATTCTCACAGTTTCTCTGAACATTTTTCCCAAGGGTTACGGCCTGTGCAGGAGTATGGTTTTTCGGGAGAGGTATTAGAATGTGATGGGCAGAAATATCAATTATCTTCAAAAGAGCAACATGATATTCGATTTAAGTTGCGGCAGGTTGAGATTTTGGATTATTTGGCGCAGCAAGATACACCAGAGCGTTTTGTACGACGGGTATTTTGTCGAGATACGGGTAAGAATGCGGAGTTATTTTATCTAGATGACACGTTATATTTGCGAACGCTTATGAAAGAGAAAAAGGGAGTTTGTTTAGATGATAAAAATAAGAGGTATGTCACACCTCATGAATCTGATATGGGTTTGATTCATCCGTTGGATACAGTGAAGTTAGCTAAAGATATGTGTGAGAATTTACAGTTGTTAGAAAAATGGGGAATTTTACATCGTGATGTGAAGAGAGGAAATATTTTACGTAAAGCAAAAGAGGCGGGCAAATCGATTTTTTCTTTGGTGGATTTTGGTACGGCTTGTCGAGTTGATGATACGCGTGATGTGGGATTGGCGATTGGAACGGCAGGTTATTTGGCGCCGGAAGTTATATGGGGAAATCAGAGTCGTGTTTATGCAGATAGGTGGTCTTTGGGCGCTGTGTTATATGCAGAAATTACGGGAGAACTACCTTTCTCGGGAATTGTTCGAAAACAAATTGGTGATACGGATATTGCATTTGTGTATCAGAAGATGATTGATAATTCGGCATTTCAAATGCAATTTGTGGAAGCAGTAGCACAGTTGTTACAGGGGGATATTGAGAAGAGAGATTTGAATTCGTTGCTGGCAATCTCTACGGATATTTTGGATGGAAAAATAAGTTGTTATAGGCCAAAAGAAAAGTCTGTGAAAAAAATAGATTTTGCGGCAACGCGCCAGGAGCCATTAGTTGGTGGGCTTTCAACTAGTGCAAGATCGGATAGTGCCAATCGACTTGTTCGAATTCGTGAGACGTTTGAAGCTGGGGATGATGTGGCCAATGCGATTGCAGCAAGACTTGGGAGTGAACGTGAGAATCAATGATTTTAGAGATTAATTGAATTTAAAGAAGTGAAAAACGTTCTGAATTATAACAAAATGCACTATAGAGCGGTTTGAATAACCCTATAAAACTTGTCAAACTCCTCTATAACTCTTCTGAGGAATATTTAATGTTAAAAAGTATTAATTTAAGAAGTTAACTACAAAAATTTAGTTATCAACCATTTCGATTTCGATGTTGAGTCCTTCTGGAATGGGTACACGCATGACCAAACGAAGTGTACGTTCATCCGCACCGATGTCAATTAAGCGTTTATGGATGCGCATTTCATAGCGTTCCCAGGTTGCTTTCCCTTCACCGGAAGGAGAACGTCTGGTTGCGACTTTTAATTTTTTAGTGGGAAGAGGAATTGGGCCTTTCATGTCAACGCCTGTCTTTTGAGCGATATCTTTAATTTCGCTGCAAATGGTATTGATTTTTTCAATTTCAATACTAGCTATTTTTATTCTGGCTCGTTGGGTCATTTTTTCCTCATGTACAGGGTGAATGTTTCATTCATCATGTTTCTATTGTTGTGGGGATTAGCTCCTCTTTATAAATATTTCTTTTTTAAATAAATCAAATAAAAAAAAATTATATAGTAATGGTGAATAATTTTCGAATATTTGTTCACCATTACTAATAAGTAAATGTGTAAGTTAATATTCGATTATTTCACACATTTACTATAATACTTTTTTGACAACATCCATACACATTCCAGCACCTACGGTTGTTCCGGAATCGCGGATAGCGAATCGAGATAGTTGGGGAATGGCATTGTCACCAGTACCTTTCTCGATAACAAGCGGCTGCATTGGTTTTAATTTGACAATAGCAGCGTCACCGTTTTTCAAGATGTCTTTGTTTTCAGAGATTTCTTGACCGGTTGCAGGGTTGATCTTTTTCAAGATTTCGATGATCTGACAGGCAACTTGCGCGGTGTGGATGTGGAATACTGGTGTGTATCCAACGGTTACAACACTAGGATGGTTCATGACCACAATTTGCGCGGTGAATTCAGTGGCAACAGTTGGTACGTTGTCAGCATGTCCGAGAACGTCTCCACGAGCGATGTCTTTTTTACCTAAACCACGGACGTTGATACCAACGTTGTCTCCAGGTTCTGCTTGAGCGACGTTTTCGTGATGCATTTCAATAGATTTAATCTCGCCAGGAACACCTTTTCCTTCACGTCCAGGAACGATCATAATTTTGTCTCCTGCTTTCATGATACCTGTTTCAATACGTCCAACGGGGACTACACCAATTCCGGTGATATTGTATACATCTTGAATGGGCATACGTAGTGGTAAGTTGGTTGGTTTTGGAGGTACTTCGAATTTGTTAATTCCTTCTAATAATGTGTCTCCACTCCACCAAGGCATTTTTGCACATTTTTTAGTGATATTTTCACCAGGCAATGATGCGATGGGGAGGAATCGTAGTTTGTCCACTTTCCAGCCGGCTTGGGCTGCGTGTTTTTTAACGTCTTCGACAACTTCATTGAAGCGTTTTTCTGCGAAGTCAACACCGGGCATATCCATTTTGTTGACGGCAACTAATAATTGACCAACACCGAAGATTTTGCTCAGACGGAGATGCTCGATAGTTTGAGCGTTGACACCGTCGTTTGCGGCAACAACAATGACGGCGGCATCTGCTTGGGATGCGCCAGTAATCATGTTTTTAATGAAATCCTTGTGCCCAGGTGCGTCAATAATTGTGAAGTAATATTTGTCTGTATCGAAGCGCTTGTGGGAGAGGTCAATGGTTACTCCACGTTCTTGCTCTTCTTTTAAGTTGTCCATGACAAATGCAAATTCGAAGCCTTTCTTGCCTAGTTGTTCGGCTTTCTCTCTTAATTTTCGCATGGCTTGTTCGTCAATATTTCCGGTATCGAATAACAATCGCCCAACGGTGGTTGATTTACCGTGATCAACGTGACCAATAAATACTAAGTTAATGTGTTCTTTTGTTTTTGCCATTTTATTATATTCCTCCTTTTCTAGACTGAAGTGTTAGTTTATTTTTGTTTTTTTTATCTTTTTTTTGATTTTTAGTTGTACTCAACATCATTGTTGGTTGTAGAGGGTTGTTCTTGAGTTTATTTATAAAGATTTCGGAAAACTTATGGGGTTTTTGTGATAATGGATTTTGGTAGAAGAGGAGGTAAGAGATTGCTTCATTATGCGGGCAGAATGGGGTGAATACCAATAATTGGGCTACCACGTTCGGTTACAAGCTTTCTTCCGATGAAGAGGGGTTTGTCTGTAGTTGTTTCGGCGATATAATAAATGGTATTGTTATATTCTATTTTTCCATCGAGCTTGAGAGATTTTGGTACAAGAGGTATTCTGTTTTCTTCAAAATCTAGGGCGATGCCGATATTTACATGAGGGGTGTTTTGCGTGATGAGTTCTATATAGATTGCGTTGATATTTAACTGCGCTACTAAGCTGGCGTATAAAATAGAGGTATCTTTGCAGTCGCCTAACCGATCTACTAATGTGTGGTGTGGACTTCTGATAAAATCTTTATTAGGGTCAGTATATGGTAGGCCATTTATTTTTACGCTGGCTCGATTTGCTTTTCGTTTATCGTAATGAATGGCAGTTTGAACAAAACAAAGTAGTGCTTGGGCTTTTTCTTCTAGTGAATCGTATCCTTGGGTAATTTTCTCTGCAAGAGTTCCTAGTGCTTGGTCATTTTGCAACGTGTACTTTGATAAAGCGTATTCTAGGGGATGACCGGTTTTACAGACATTATTTTTGTCACATACTGTTAGGGTGGTGTTAGATTGTTTGTAATATTGTGGTGAGGTGGGTTTATTTTGAGGAGGGGTGTATTCTATGGTGGCGGGTTTAACATAGGGGATGATATAATCTTCGTTGGGATGCATGGCGACGCCTTCTTCGGTGAGATATTGTTCAAAATTTCGTTGTTTATACTGCTCTTGGATTTGTTGTTTTATTCTTTGATCATTTTGTGGGTCATTTCCTAGAATGGTTTGATAGTTGAGTTGGAGAGTTCGTTGTTTCTTTTGGGGTACGCTTTGTGCTTCTTGTGCGCAGAATTCTAGGGCAGTTCCAACACTTGCTTGGAGTAGGAATGAGAGAAAGTCACGGCGAGTGGGATAGTTGGTCATGGGTTTTTTAGTGTTGAGGTTTATTATTGTGCGGGAAGTGATATGCCTTTAGTCCATTCATAGGAGATACATTCGAGGCCACGAGGGAGTTTGAGTTGGCAGGATTTTTTGATGTAGTCATCGAGGGGGTCGGTTTGGGAGGGATTGGTTGATTTTTCTATGTTGGTGTTGGGGTGTTCTTTGAAGTAGTTGGCAACCTCTTGCTGCAAAAAGTCTTCTAGGAAGAGGGTGAGTTTAGTTGGATTAGGATATTGTTCAGAGTTATTGCCCATACTTTGGTGTGAGCGATCATACATGTTCATGATGGTGTGAATGTTAACGGGGTCGGTGATTCTATAGTGAAGCACGCTGTAGAGGGGTATTTTATTGAAGGTCTGAATGGTGCTGACATGGTTGGGTGTGGTGTATTCGATGACGGTGTCGCTGGGGTGTTTGACTTGTAGTCCTGAAAAAGGAGGATTTTTGCATTCTGTATCTTCTCGGTAATTGCCTTTGTCATCTATTAAGATGGCGACTTCGTTTTGGGAGAGGGTGTGGAAGTGTTTTTTTCTATAATCCGACATCTCTACTATTCCCATAACTGCTACGGTTGCTAGAACCATTATTCCTACCATCAATTTTGGTTGAATTGAGGATGTTTTGTTGTTTTTGATTTCTTTTGTTCTCTTTTGTGGTGAGGCTGCTGTTGTGTCCAGATATGTTTCTAGTGCGGTGTGTAATTCTGTTATAGATGTATAGCGTTTGTCGGTATCGAATTGGAGGCAGTTATCTAGGATGGTTTGCAAATCGGGAGGTATGTTCTCTCCGACTTTTTCTTTGTATTGGATGGCGAAGCGTTTTTCAAATTTTGTGGCTTTTTCGTCATAGAGAGTTTCGATAGGGATGCCGGTGATGAGACGAAGCAGAGTGGCGCCAAGACTATAGATGTCTGATTGAGGTGCGGCGGAGCCAATCCATTGTTCAGGAGCCATGTAGCCACGAGTTCCGGCGATGGTGGAACCGCCAAGGGAATCGTGTTTTTTATCTAGGGCGGAGCCGAGGTCAACGAGTTTGGCTTCAATGCCATCCCATAATATATTGGCGGGTTTTATGTCGCGATGAATGATTGGGGGGTTGTGGGAGTGAATATATTCTAGAGGTTTTATGACGGAGAGAAGAATACTGATGGCTTCTTGCGGGGTTATTTTAGTGCGTTGTTGGAGGAGAGCTTCGAGATTTTTGCTTTCAAAATGTTCTTGCATGAGGTACTGTCCAATTCTTCCATCGGCATCTGGGGCTTGAAAACATTGATAGAGTTTGGGGATTTGAGGATGATCTAGACGGGCTAAGAGGGCGGCTTCGCGTTCAAAGAGTTCCATGGCTTTGGTTTGGTCTTGGATGTTTTGTGTTGTGGTTATACGATCGTTTAATGATTTGATGACGGCTTTGCCGTTTGGGCCTTGAACGAGATAGGTACGATTTGTGGTAGTTGAGCCTAATGTTGCAAGTTCTTGATATTTGGTACCTTCAATTTCAAATGTGCGTTTCGTGTCTTGAATGAGAATAGTGCCGGTTTTTATGGCTGGAGTGGTGGTTTGTTCGATAGTACTTTTTTGGGAATCGCTCATAAAAAGTTGATTTTGCGTTGTTCTTTATAAATATTTCAGTATTTTTATCATTTTTAAATAGTAATGAAAAAATAAGAAGTTATAAGATTGTGTTAATCTTTCTTTTATCGTATACCAAAGGCACTAATTAATCGTACGAAATAGTTAGTGCCTTTGTATACACAAAATGGAATAACGATTCCATTTGTGCACAAGCAAAGTCGTTTCTTTGCTTTGTGTATAAAAGCACGAACAAACACACAATGAAACGACGATTTCATTGGTGCACAAATGTGATATTCTTCACATTTTGTGTATACAAATATTTCGTGCTTTTAGTATAATTCATCCATGGTTTTATCTGTTTCTTCTTTGCCAATGTAACCATGCCATTTCTTAATTTTTTGATTATGGATGTACATCTTTCTAACTTAAGAAATGTTCTTTAAATAATTTGCTTTAGATTTTGGTATACGTGCGGCACTAATTAATCGAACAAATAGTTAGTGCCGCCCTATGCACAGAAACTACGATTTCTGGCATGCAGGAAACGGCGGTTTCCCCGCATATAGATACGGCTTTTATATGTTCGATAAATTACTGCCGTATCTATACATTCTTTAGAACATGCGATTTTATCCACCCCAACCTTTAAAAAGCGGATGGGAATATGCACCTCTATGCTATCTGTTGAACAAATCCGCTTTTTACGGGAAGAATTGGAAACGGCGAAGAATCCCCTCTTTATCCATGATGATGATGCGGATGGGTTGTGTTCGTTTCTGTTATTATATCGTTTTAAGAAGTTAGGGAGGGGGTTGGCTTTGAAGACGGCGCCAAAGCTGGATCATCGGCTTGTGAATAAAGTCTTGGAGATCAATCCGGATAAGATTTTTGTGTTGGATGTGCCGATTGTGGAACAAGAGTTTATTGATGCGGTGATGCGACCCATTTTTTGGATTGATCATCATCAGCCGCTCAAGAGAGAACATATTCATTATTTTAATCCGCGTATTGCGGATGCAAATGCGTATGTGCCAACGTCGCGTATGGCGTATCAAGTGACGGGTGATGTTGCAGGTAATCCTTTGGATTTATGGATTGCGACTTCTGGGTGTATTGCGGATTGGTATATGCCTGATTTTATTGATTCGTTTGTGTTGAAATATCCAACCTATTTATCTGAGAAGAAGGATTTAACAGATGCGATGTATTATCAGAAGTTAGGAAAGTTAGTTAAGATGTTTTTCTTTTTGTTGAAAGGCAAAAGTCAAGATGTGCATAAGTCCATTAAGATTTTGATGCGTTTGGAATCTCCTGATGAAGTGTTTTTACAGACAACAGCGCAGGGAAATTTTTTATGGAAACGCTTTGAGATGCTTGATCATAAATATGAAGGGTTGTTGAAGCTGGCGAAGAAGGAAGTGACTAAGAGTAAACTGGTGTTGTTTTATTATACGGAGACGGAGTGGTCGTTTACAGCGAATTTGGCTAATGAACTCATGGCGTTATATCCACAGAAAGTGATTATCATTGCACGCAAGAAGTCGGGGGAGTATAAGTCGAGCTTGCGAGCGCAGTTTCCCATACTTTCAGCGGTTGAGAAAGCGTTGGAAGGGGTACAGGGATATGGGGGAGGGCATCAGAATGCGTGCGGTGCCGTTATCAAAGAAGAAGATTGGGAGAAGTTTTTAGGACAGTTTAAAAGTCAAGTGGAGTTAAGTGAGTAAAGTTGAGTAGTATATTATATTAATTGTTGAATTATTAAAGGTTGAATTTAATGATGGTGTGGATGTTGCTTGTGGTATTATTGGGCTGGTGTTTTGGTGTTCTGTTAGGGTTTGTTGCGTCTGAGGAATTGGAATTTGGGAGAAGATATTTTGTGTGGCTGTGTCAAGTTCTTTTTTTGGGTATGATTGCGCTTCTGAGTTATATTCTTTTTTTAGAGCAGATGTGGTTTTTGTTTTGGTTGTTTTTATTGGGGGGAGGAATGTTCTTTTCAATGGAATATATTGTGAAAAAAAATCAAGGTATATGGCGAAGAATATTAATTGATGTAGTGCGTTACGGTTTTGGAGCGGGAGGGTTTTTGATGCTTGTGAATTTTGCGCGACAAAGTGTTGATAGTCAATTGTTGTTGATTGTGTTGTTGTTTTTGTATGGATTGCCCGCGGGATCGTTGTGGAAAGAGTGCTATTTCAAGTATGAATTTAAGAATTAATTACTGCATTACTACTATGATGGATCAAAAATCAAAAAAATTATTTTGGAAGAAAGAAGAGTCAGATAAGAAAGATTTGGAAGCAACAATTAAAGATAAGGTTGTGCCTCTGCTGGAGGAGACGCTGGAGAAGAGTTTTGGTATTACGATTCCAAAAATTGAGTCAGATATTACGGATCAGTTGGCAAAACCATCGCTGAGTATATATGTTCCACTAACCGCTTCGTTTAAAGATGCCAAGAAGAAATTCAAAGAGGATTTTTTACGACGTGAGTTGATGTTGAAGCGAGGGAATGTATCGCAGTTGGCAAAGATACTGGGAATTGATCGACGTTCGGTACATCGGGCGATTAAAGAGTTTGAGATTGATGTGGATATTGTTCGAGGGGATGTAAAAGGAGAATTAGAATATAAAGAAAAAGTGGTGGAGGATACGATTCGAGGAACACTTGAACAATATAAACGTATTTTTCATCCGCAGAAAATGGAGGATTTGTATCGTGAAGTTCCGGCTCTTTCAAAAAATATCGCCAAAGTGCTCGCTTTTGAGCAGTTAGGTTGGAAAGAGGCGGAGCGAGAGTTTGAGAAACAGTTTATTGTGCATCATCTTGAGGAGAAGAGGGGTGATTTGAAGAAGGTGGCGATGAAGATGGGCTTACGAGGAGAAACGTTGCAGCGAAAGATGAAGAAGTTTGGATTGAGATGAGTTTGAGGTTTTTTGGTTTATTCTTTTGTTTGGGTTTATTCTTTTGGTTTCTCTACTTGTTTTTCTTTTTTTTAAAGTAGTATCTCGATGAGTAGGGCAATGGCGGCAATACTCATAATTATGGCGATAGACCACCCTAATATATTTGAGAGTTTGCTATTGGTATATTTTCCCATGATTTTTTTGTCGTTGGATATTTTGAGGAGAACAAATAGCAGAGGAGGAGCACAGATGCCGTTGAGAATGGCGGTGTAGTATAATACTTTGAAGGGAGGAATGGATGTAAAATTGATGAGCAACCCTAAGATTGTGGCGATAGTTATTATGCCATAAAAACCATGGGCTTGTTTGAATTTTCGATATAATCCTTCGCGCATGCCTAATGTTTCAGCGAGTGCATAAGAGGCGGAACCGGCGAGGATGGGGACGGCTAATAGTCCTGTGCCAATGATACCGAGGGCGAATAAGATGTAGGCAAAATTGCCGGCAATGGGTTGGAGGGCTTGAGCGGCTTGATTGGCGGTTTGAATCTCTGTGATTCCATGAATTCCAAGAGTTGAGGCGGTTGCGGCAATGATAAAGAACATAATGAGATTCGAGAAGAACATGCCTATGAGGGTGTCTGTGCGCATATCTTTGATTTCTTGGCGATGAAAATGAGGTGTACCGCTGCCCATTGTTTTGAGTTCTTTGCGTTCTACTAGTTCTTCTACTTCTTCACTGGTTTGCCAGAAATATAAGTACGGAGAGATGGTTGTACCAAGAATAGCGACAATGTTGAAGAGATAGTCTTTACTCCAGATAAATGTGGGAATGAATGTGGAGAGGATAATTTTGCTCCAGTCTTGCTGGATGATAAATACGACAGCGATGTAGGAGAAGAGGGAGATGGTGAGGTATTTGAGTATTTTGGCGTACACTTGATAGGAGACGAATACTTCGAGGAGGAGCGTGGTTGCGGTGATGAAGAGAAGCCAGAAAATGAAGGGGATGCCAAAGACTAATTGGGCGGAGGAGGCCATAGCGCCTAGATCTGCACCAATATTGATAGTATTAGCAAATACGAGGAGAAATACGCAAAAGTATAATAGTTTTTTGGAGTAGTGATGTTTTATGAGGCTGGCAAGTCCTTTTCCGGTTACAAGACCAATACGACCACACATTTCTTGCACGGCAGACATGAATGGAAAAGTGAATAGTGAGGTCCAGAGTTGGGTGTAGCCGAATTTTGCGCCGGTTTGAGAGTAGGTGGCAATGCCGGAGGGATCATCATCAGATGCGCCGGTTATAAAACCTGGACCAAATTTTTTTAGAATTTTTTGTAGTGTTGAATGCGGTGGTGTTAGTTTTTTTTCTATAGTCTGTATTTCTTTACTTTTTACTTTCGTTTTTTCATCACGCTCTTTTTTCACAGGGTTTAGGTAAATTGTTTGTTTATTTAAACTTAACTTTTGTGTTTTTAGAGAGAGGTTAGAATAGTTATCGCAAAATTCTTTGTCTCTTCTGTCTCACTTAACTAGGATGATATATTTCTGTTGTCTAATGGTGAAATATGGCTTTTTTAAGCGTTTTTTGAGGGCGTTGTCTTGCGTGAGAATATGGTTGTTGAGATAGGAATGTTCAACAAGAAGATCATCAACATAGCCTTCTTGGGGGATAATTTCAATTTTCTTTTGTTTTAATAATAGGTTGATGAATTGAACAAGGCGTGATTTTTTTAATGATGCTTGTTTTATCTTTTCGAGTTCTTCTAGTGTTGCTTGGAGAACTTGGATTTGATAGGGAAAGTCACAGATGCGATTGAGATTTTCAAAGAGGTCTATTTTGTATTCTGCTATTGCTATAAGCGCGTTGGTGTCGGGGATGATGATTTTTGGTTTTTGATTCATTTTTTATGCTTGTTATACCTTTTTGATGATTTTTTATGGCTCTATGATTTTGTGTGCTCTACTTATTATTGGTTGTTATTATTATTAATGTTAGTTATTTGTCTCTTTATTATAATGAAACGCCTACATTTTTAATATGATTGTTAGGCGTTTCAAATATAACGAAGAGTCAAAAAGTATTAATAATTTACGCTCTTCGTTATATTTTGATTTAGTGTACATATCCAGTGGATGCGAGTCAGGGGGAGAAATATAATTAAGAGAAAAGTGAGAATGATGGGCAGTATTTCTTGGTTAGCGTTGATAGATAGATAAATCAAATAGGTGGTTAATGTAATTAAAAATGCGTGGATAAATAGAATGATTATGAGATGTGCAAAAAAAGTTCTGGGAGTGATTTTATGTTGATTTTTGTTTTGAATTTCATTTTGAATTTTATCTTTATTTTCTGAGGAGGGGTTGATGATTTTGTGCAGATATAAGCGCCAGCTGGGTTGGTTGATAAACGCGTAGAAGTAAATTAGTACTAGATATAGTGTGCAGAAAATGTAGCCACTGACTTTAAAGAGGGTATTGAGTGAATCTGGGGTGAGATTATTGGCAATAATGTAGTTGGTTAGACTGTATACAATTAAAGCAAATGGTAACAGTATGATGAGAGTTGTGGAAATATATTTAGTCATGCACTGGATAACTGCGACTATACTTTGGCGAAATGTTTTCTGTTTAGTGAATAGTTGATGTGTTAATGCCCATACTATGCTGTTTCCTAGAATGAATGTTATGCTGGTGAGGGTTATTAGCATAAATATATTGTGGGTGAGGTTTTGGTAATTTTGAGAGATACTTAGTGCACTTGTGAGAGTAGTTTGGGTTTGATTGATTTGTGATGCTTGTTGTATTGGTCCTATGATGTTGTTAAGGTTGTTGATAATGTGGATGGAGTAGAGAAAGAATACAATGCTGAGCGTGGTTATGAGAATTATTTGTATTAGTATTAATAGGGCGGTTATTAGCTTGTGTGTGCGAATAGATTGATATGTTTGAGTGAGTGTGTGCTTTAGGAAATGTATTGAAGTCATTAATGTTAAGAAGTAGTTGGGTGTTTAAAGAGTTTTCTGTCTATCCTCTGTTTTTCTAATTCTGGGTTGTTACATTTATAGAAGGGCTTGTCAAACCCCTCTATATTTCGCCGGTTTTGTAATAGTTGTCATAGCCGTCCATGATACCTTTGTGGTTTATGGGTGATATTTTGATATGGATTATGCCCTCTTTTGTTGAGAATTCTATACTCTCTTTTTGGTGTTGCTCACAGTATTGGATTTGTTGCATTATTTCTTCTTCTGTAAAAGCACTATTTTCCAGTCCTAAGAGTATCTTTATGCTCATTTCATCACCCGATTTCTTTGAGTGATGAGGTTAGATTATCTCTTCGTAGTTTTTTTTATGTATGAACTGATTGGTTTCATCCTCTTCTTCATAGCCTTGCATAAAACCTTCTTCTTCACTGCTTAGCTCATCGGCGTCAAGAAGTGATTCACGATAACTTTTGGTGTAAATACTCTCAAGGCTACTTTGTCTCTCTTGTTCCATGCCACTTGGTTTATGGCTTGACTGTTTTGTATCTTTTTTGAGATACAAGCTTAGTTTTGCATTTAGTTCCATATGTCCACCCCCCCGTTTTAGTTAGAGCTTGCGCTTTACGCTTGTATTATAGTTACAAAACATTTAAATATAAATACTTTTCTCTAATACTATATAGGGGGTATATGTTTATCACTAAAGTATCTTTATTGTTAAACAATCAATACTTTGAATGATTAGGCAAGGGTAATTGTTGTTGAGGGTATATTATTTAGGAGGGCTTTATGGAATATCGAAAATTAATCTCATTTGGAAAAAATAGTTTTGTGGTGTCGTTGCCTAAGAATTGGGTGAGGCAAAATAAACTGCAAAAAGGCGATTTGGTGTCGATGGAAGAGACGAGCAGTAATCTGTTGTTATCTATCAAAAATGATAAAGAAGTTGAGGAGAGAGTTAAGACGATTGCGGTGGATGGGAAATCTATACGACGAATTCAGCGAGAGATTATTTCTGCGTATATTAAAGATTATAAGTCGATTGTTCTGATAGGTAATGAAGTTAAGGATAAAGCAAAAGAGATTCAAAATATTATCCAAAATCTTATGGCGCTGGAAATTATGGAGCAGACGTCTAAGAAAATTGCGGCGCGTGATTTTTTGGATATGAATAACATTTCGATTATCAATCTATTACGTAAAGTGGATGTTATTTTGCGAGCAATGATTGAGGATTGCGAGAAGATGTTTATAGAGGATAATTATGCCAGTATTTCTTTGAGAGATAATGATGTTAATCGTTTAGTTTTTCTGATTTTTCGAGTGGTGGAATTTGGGATGGGTAATGCGTCTTTTATGCTGAAAAAACATAATCTTACTTGTCAGCAGTTGTTGCATTTGTGGTGGTTTTCGTTTAATTTGGAGTCTACGGCGGATGAGGTTAAACGTATTGCGCGTTATATGAAACAGGTGAGATTTGATAAGAAACAGCAAGAGATGTTTTTAAAATTATTGGGTGGAGCAAAAGAGAATTATGTTGGTGTGATGAAAGCGTTTTATACACATGATGAGGATTTAGCGCACGTGATGCTTGAATCTAAAGATGAGGTTATTCGAGCGTGTGAGTTGTTTTATTCGGAGAATAAGAAAGTTGAGAATTTAGGGATGCTGGTGGAGAGGTTAAAATCTATTATCAGCGGAGTTCATAATTTGGCGCGAGTAGTATATCAATCTGATTTCACTCCATAGTAATTACTCTCAAAAGGTTTATAAATATGCTCGCTTTTGAGGAGGAATATGGTAGAACGCTGGAATCCACGCCTCTTAGAAGATAGATTAATTAAACCTAGACTTTTGTCACGTTCTTCTACTTCAGTTGTTTATGCTATGTGGGACACAGTTTTAGATAAAGAGGTTGTTTTAAAGTCATATTCAGCTTCTTGGTCACCTCAGCCGGCTTTAGATAAAAGAGGAAAGCAGAGTAATTTACTCACGGTTCTTTCTGGTTCAAGCTATAATTCGAGGCCGGATCGGTCTTATTTTTTTAAAGAGACAGGATTATTAGAGGTTCTGTGTAATTCTAAGATTGTTCCTCCCCTATTAGGAATTATGCCGGAGCATTTAGTGATTATTATGGATTATGTGGAAGGGGAGGCGTTTAGTAAAAAATTATTGGATGTGGATAAGAAAGCGCTTTCGGAAGAATTATCAGAACGATTGTCACCTCGTGATAAAGAGGTTAAAAAGAATACGCTTCGAGAACGTCTCTTAGAGCATTTGGTGGAGTTCTATAATCAAACAGAGGACTTGAGCGCTAAAGCGACAAGAGCGTTGATTCATGAGAAAAAAACAGAGTATACTTTACGTAGATATAGTGTTCTTTCTTCTGGTATTGGGTTACGTTCTTTAGAAGAAGAGGATACACGTTTGCGCCATTATTTATTAAAGTTAGTGTATGGTGGCAGTGAGGAATTTAAACTGGGCCACCCCGAGTTTTATGGCGTGGGTAATATTCCCAAAAATCCGGATGAGCGTAAAGCGTTATGGAATGTGGCAAAAAAAGAAATTAAAAAGTATTTACTCTCTAAGAATATTGATTTTCATGATTTTGTTGAGAAATTTAAAGGATTGTATGGGGAAATTGTTTCTGGTGAAGATAATGGGAGCGGGAAATTGCGAGCGTTATCGCTGGTTGAGCAGTTAGAACAAAAAAAATTACGTATTGTGCATGGTGATTTTGGACCCCATAATGTATTGTATGATCCAGAAAAGTTAGGAACAATTCTTGATTTTAATGAGTGTCGAGTGGGGTATCCCCATATTGATGTTTCTTTGGCGTTATTTAATTTGTATAGTAATCCTCGCGAGAGTAGGGTGCCGAGGTTAGTGGAATATTTTTGGAATAAGCAGGAGGGTGTGAAAAAAGCTTATCCTTCGTTTCCTGATTTTTTGGCAGGGTGTATTGCGACTCGGGTTATGCAGTCAATTCGCATTGCGTCACGGAATATGGATTATGAATCCGCTGATGTAGAGAGATTTACAGAGGGACATCCGGCATTTGAGGGGTATTCTTCTACCAAAGAGAGGGATGTACGTTTTAAGTATGATAGAATTATTAGTTTAGAGGAAACAATTCCTTTCTATACAATTGGTGATGGTAATGCTTTGCTTTCTGGGGCGCACAAAGCGAGAAAAGAGAAGTTAAATGAATTTTTGGAAATGGTACGTCATTTGATTCATAGTACCTATATTATGCCTCCATTAGAACGCTATCGTGGTAAAGGTGCCGAGGTATTAGGGAGGGGCTAATTTGTTTTGAAAAATATTTGGTTGATGAAATATGGATGAGAATTTGTTGATGCATGCGGCGTGGGACGCGGTTTTTGCGGGAGGGAATTGTCTTATTCAGAGAAATACTCTTTTGCATCAGTCTGTTCTCTTGAATCGGTCTGATTCACGTTTAGTTCGTGAGCCTGATGTGGTGGTGGGGGAAGAGATTAAACGTATTTTAGAGAGAACGGGATTTTTGGTGTTTAGTGAAGAGGTAGATGATCCAATTTCGCGAGGTTCTGCGCAAGGTTTTTGGTGGGTTGATCCAATAGATGGAACACGCGGGTATCTTGCAGGGGAAAAAGAGTATGGAATTTCGGTTGGGTTTGTGGCTTGCGATAATGTTCCTCAACTAGGGGTTGTCTATCAACCAGCATATAGTAAACTTTTTTACGGTTCATCTACAAAGGGTGCTAAATTAAGAGATATTTCTGCAGGGGTGGAGTATCCTCTTGCAGTGAGTTCTCGGGCGGGTGCTGATTTGGTAGGTGTTTTGGGTTCACATTCTTTTAGTGAGATGGAACGCTTCTATTCTGGTTTAGATTTGTCAGCGCGATATGGACCGATAGGAAGTTTTACGGCAAAAGTGTTGGCAGTTGTGGAAGGAAGAGGAGATGTGTATGTTAAATTGGGTAATAAGTGTAATGCGTGGGATAGTTGTGCGGTGGAGGTTATTTTACGGGAAGCGGGCGGTCGAATAACTGATTTAGAGGGGAAGATGTTGAAGTATAATGTGTCTGATCCTAATTTTAATAATGGAATTTTGGTGAGTAATGGGGTGTATCATGAGCTGCTGGTGGAAAAGTTGAGAAAATTGTGTTAATTTCCAAGGGGATGAGTTAAAATTCTCAATTAGAAAGAAAAGGTTTTTAAACGAGGTTCTTTCATGAGAGGATATCTTGCCGGGGTAGCAAAGCTTGGCCAAATGCGCAGGACTTAAGTACCCAGAAAGACACTTCTGTTTGTGCAGAAGAGAAGATATCCTGTCTCTTAGTGGGTTCGAGGGTTCAAATCCCTTCCCCGGCACTCATTTTTTCTTTTTTTAGATAGTGTTGCCAATAAAAATTGAAAAGGTTAAGTTTTTAAACAATGTATAATTTTTATTCACTAATTGCCCCTGTGGCTTAGTGGCTATAGCGCGTCCTTGGTATGTTTTGTTGGAAAGATGTTTTTAATGAAAAGACAATGAGGACGAGGTCGCGAGTTCAAATCTCGCCAGGGGCTTATTTTTATTTTCTTTGATACGTTTTTGTGGTATTCGTTACATTTAATGTTATATCTCTCTGAGTATTTTCTCAAGAAATGAAATTACTTGTGAGGCTGATGGCTCTCTTCCTATAGCTACTCGTACTAAACCTGGGGGATAATGATTTGGTTGGGTTATAGATGTTATTCCTAATGTTGATAAACCGAGCATGGACCATTTTTGGGAGCCAAAACTCACTTCATAAGAGATGGGGTAATGGTTGTGGTTAATGAGCTGTTGCATTAAGTTTTTTTCTCGTGTTTCTTTTTCTTGGGGTGTTCCTTTAAACTGGAAGCTTAGCATGCCTCCTGGTTGAGCGTAGCGAACAGATTCGAGAGGCATGGGGTAGTAGGTGCGTTCGATGAGCGGATGGGTTTCTAGAAATTTTTTCATTTCTTGAAGGTTGTCGAGATGTTGATGTAGTCGTTCTGGGAGGGTTGTCAGTCGCTCTTGAAAGGAGATTAGTTCGGTTATTGATGGAAGGGTATCAACGTAGCGCTGCATTTGACGTATCTCTTGTATTACTTGTTTTGGACCTGTAAGAGAGCCAGCTTTGATGTCACCTTGTCCGCTTTCGTATTTGGTCATGCTGCGAATAACGATATCAGCACCAAGACGAAAAGGCTGCTGGAGAAATGCAGGAAGAAGGGTGGCGTCGATAATTAGGGGTACGTTATATGATTGTACGAGGGTTGTTAGTTGTCTTATGTTGGTATATTCCATGTACGGGCTGCTTAGGTTTTCACAGATAAAAGCGATAATTTTATTTGGGTTGTACATCAGAGGGGTGCTGATGCTTTCAAGGTTATTTACCTCAACAAAAATGGATGGGCCAAATCCAAGTGTCGGAACAATGTATTCAAAGAAATTTTTGGTGTCTTGATAGGAATTTGCTCCAACCATAAATTTAAGATCTTGGGCGTTGGGAATTTTTTTTCGTAAGGCTAAAACTAAACTGGAAATGGCGCTCATACCAGAATTATGGATAGTTGTGTCAAGATGATCTTGGTTATTTTGGGCATATCCAACTTCGAGATGAGTGAGGGTACGGCGTAATTCTCTTTCAATGCTACTGCCATAACGGAAATAATAATCTGAAGAGGATATATCTTTGAGCGTATCACCTAATTGCCCGACGCTTTGAAATGGTTTACTGATATGATTTCGTTTGGCTTCTAGGCGATTTTGGGATTGTGTATTGCTTTGTTGTGGAGTATATTGTGGTGTATATTGGGTAGTATAGTTTTTTTCAAAAGAATCAGGGCTGATGAGAATATGTTGTTTATACCTTTGCCAATGAGAATTAAACCATTCATTTACAACAAAGTTACGGGAGTCTTCTGGCAACATAATTAGGGTTTACAAAATTAGTTTATAAGCTTTATTCAATTAAAGTAGTGAATAATGTCTAATCAGATTAATAAAGAGGTGATTTCTGAGGGTGGTTTATGGGTACAGATACATTTCCGGTGCGGTTAGAGAATGCTGTTGTATTTAATGGTAGAACGTATGAGCAGTTGAGTTCGCAAGACGATTTGAGGAGAATGGCTAGTGATGTGGAGGTGGATTTTCACAGAGGAAGATTCCAAGATTTTTATAAATCAGTTGATTTACAAAAAGAACTGGCATTGTTATCTCATCGTTTTTCTTCTTCACAAGCTGAACAAGTTCAATCCTCTTTGAGTTTGTTGCGACAGCAGGGGGCATTGCAAATGGCAGATGGGGCGTTAGTTGGTAAAGATGCGTATCATAGGGCGGCGTTGGTGTATTATACGTTACAGAGAGGTGCAAGTACGCTGGGTTATCCAGGGGGTACAGCGATTTTTAAGAGAGCTATTACTGATTTACATGATAAATTGATTGAAAATCCTAGAGTTTTGTTGTTAGGTTTTTCAACGATTTATTCACTGGAAAATCTAGCAGCTATGCTCCATGTGGCAGATGTAAAAAATCCAACGATTTGTGCATTTGATTTTAATGAGAACCCTCTGGAGATTGCACAGAAGTATTGTGGAAATGAATTATATGGAGTGAAAATTGAATATAGGCAGGGAAATATTCTTCATAGATTAGGTATTGATGAAAATATATGGGATATGGTGGCAACGCATCTTTTTTTTACGCATATTCGCTCCTATGATAAGTCTGAAGTGATATGCAAGATTCAGCGTGGATTAAAACATGGAGCACATTTTGTGGATGAAGAGTTATGTGTTAATTCTAATGTGAAACCTAATCTCTTACCCTATTTTCTTAGTCTTGTGAATTCTTATAAAGGGGAAATGAGTAACGCAAGAAGAGATTTGATGAGTTGTATGCAGACTTTTGCAAATCATGATCATTTTTACCCTTTTGAGTCTGATTTGGATATAGAACAATATTTTAGGCGTGAACGTTTTCATCTAGATTTGGTGTGGCAAAAATCAGCGGAGATTCTATTAAATAATGGAAGAGTAACGAATGGAAAATGGTATTCTCTGAGAGCGATAAAGTAGTCCTTTAGGTTCTATTTTTTGGGTGTGTGTGAAATCTGTAGAAAAATTATTTCTCATTAATTAGTTTTTTAATTCGTGTATTGTTTTCTGCGATCTTTACATTTTGTGCAGATAATAGGTTCACGTGCTTTGACTAGAATCCATTCTTGTTTACATATTTTACATTTATGTTTTAATTGCATTTTTGGCATTATGGCGCCTCCTAGACATCTATCTCTTTGAGAAAATGTTATGTTCTGTAATATGGAGGTTTAGTTATAAATGTATGTGTTTACTTGGCTAATATGAAACCCTCGCCAAAGGGCCAGCGAACTAGTCTGGTGTCTCGTTAGACAACACTCGGTGCTCCATTCAAATTTACATTGATTAGAGCAAGTGAGCGGGAGGGTTTCATATTAGCCTGTTTACTTTCAAACAAAAGTTATTTAACTAGCATTTTTATTTATTAGGGGATGTTATCACAAATCTCAGCGCATTTACGGCAGAAGTTGAAAGTTTTTTTTTTAACAGATGATTTGGTGTTTAAGAATAAAGTTATGCCCATTGTGCAGGAGAAGTTTGAGCCCATTGGGCAAGTTAGTAGTTTAACTGTGACGGGTTTGAAGACAATTGCGTATGTGGATGGAGGGCAGGCGGAGATTCTATCTGGGGGAAATATCTGTTTGAGTTTTATTCGGGTGTTTGGGCAGGTGATGCGAGGTTCAGCGAAGATAGGTAGCGAGATGCATGAGTTTTATGTGCTGACAACGGCGGTGTATAAGAGAGGCGATATTTGGTATGAGAGCAAGATTTTTCCGATGCAGAGAGGAAATAATGGGGATAATGCTTGTGATAATGTTACGGAGGAGGGTGCGAATAAGGGTGTTATTACTAATGGTGATATTAATAATGGTGATATCAATAATTGTGGTGATGAGGTAGGTGGTTGTTTGGTTGATGAAGAAGATTTAGTGATTTGTTCTCATGATACATCAATTAATGGTGGAGGGGAGAGGGCAGCTATTAGTAGTGTTGCGAATATGGCTCGACGATTGGGGGAGTTGAAGTTGGCGTCTCGTATGGCAATGAGAGTTGATTATGTGGTGTTGGATGGAACGTTAGATGTGAAGTATCCATCTGAGGAGAAGTATCGCAGAGCTTTAGGTGAGAAGGTGTGTGCGCTTGCGAAGAGTTGTTCCTTATTTACTACATGTGGCAATAATCCGGTGGTGTTGCTGCGAGCGTTGAGTCCGCTGCCGGAGTGTTGGAGTTATCATGTTGATGAGCAGATTTATTTTGTGCGATTGCATGCTAAATCTCGGCATATTTTTCGATTTGAAGGTTGTTGTGAGGTGTTAGGGTATTTAGCGCAGAATAGCTGCGATGCGTTGTTCTTAGGGTATCCTTATGGGTTGATTTTGGTGGATAAGATGGCGAGAGTGTCAAATGTAGAGCGAGATGGGCTTCGGATGAAGTTGTTGCTACGTGATGAGAATCGAGAGTTTGTTGATTATTTGAATGCAATGAATGCACATGATATTTTGGATAGGTTAGGGTGAGGTATCATAGAGGTTTTCGTTTTAAAAATTTGATTTTTACACTCTTTTCTCTTATTTTGTCAAGGCATCGGCTCGAATGAGTATTTCTTTGCCATTGTAAGCGAGGTTGTGTGAGATGAAGATGATCGAGAAGTTACCATACACAAATTCGGCTGGTTTGAGCCAATGATCTACAATGAGAAATTCTTTTTCAATTTTACTTAAAGTTGAGCGAAATGGCTTGATATTTTCAAGTCCTGTTTTATATCCTGCTTTTTGGAATGAGGTGTTGACTAGACCTGTGCAGAAGAAGTGTTTTGATTCACGTTGAAAGAAATTATCATAAGGTTGGCCTAGTTGTTGTTTTGCGTAATGAATGGCGTTTTTGATAATATGGCGACGTTGAGGTATTTTTTTGGGAAGCCGAAGTAAGGCGATGGTGTCATAGGTTTTGACAAAATGTCTTAGTTTAGTATATTCTACACCAGATCCTATGGCATGGATGATTTTTCCTCTGCCTAAATAGAGGGCGGCGTGAGTTACTGCTCCGGCGATGAGAAGATTTGTTGGACTTTTTAAGTTGCCTGCGAGAATGATGTCACCTTTTCTAATTTTGAGATATATTTTGAAAATATCTTTTTTTGAGAGCAGGTTGCGGCGTTTGTGGTATTTTATTTTTTCCCAGAAGAGGGGAATATTTTGGAGTAGAGTTGTTGTGATTAATTTGATTTTTGTGATGATGGGGCGTTGTGTGGGGGGGAGGGGGATGTTTGTATTTACTTTCTGTTGTTTTATTTTTTTTAGGTGTTTGGTCTTTTTTTTCATGTGGTGGGATGTTTATTTTGGAGTATAAATGCTTTTTCTTTTTTGGAGTTCTGTCTAGAATGGTGGCTTTCTGGACAGACTTTTTTTTGGCATAACTTTATAATAGAGATTAGCATGTTATAGGTCAATGATTGATATTTTTTATTTTGAAGATGGAGAGGTTAAGAGGGGTAGTGTTGAAAATCTTAGCAGCTGTAAAATGATGCCTCTGTGGATTGATATTACGCATATTACCAAAGACGATGCGGATTTTTTGGGTAAAGAATTTGATTTGCATCCGTTAACGCAAGAAGATTTGATTAGTTCAAATACCCGAGTTAAAGTAGAGGAGTTTCCTAATTATTTGTTTTGTGTTTTTTATGCGA
>JAHFQW010000001.1:0-17828 GCA_023259115.1 archaeon | reverse complement strand
GCGGATTTTTTGGGTAAAGAATTTGATTTGCATCCGTTAACGCAAGAAGATTTGATTAGTTCAAATACCCGAGTTAAAGTAGAGGAGTTTCCTAATTATTTGTTTTGTGTTTTTTATGCGATTGAGAAGGCTAAGACGGTTAAGTTATTAGATATTGATTTTATTTTGGGGAATAATTTTCTTATCACTAATCATACTAAAGAGGTGTATTCTTTTAATGAGTTGAAAGAGAATATGGAGCGGTTAGCGCAGTTATTATTGAGGGGACCTGATTTTTTATTTCATTATCTGCTGGATACGGAAATTGATTATTATTTTCCGGTGCTGGAGAGAATTGATGATCATTTGGAGGGTTTGGAAGAAGAGGTTACCAAAATGCCCATGCCTCGGGTGTTGAATAGAATTTTAGAAGAGAAGAGATTGTTGTCATTAATTCGTAAAACGACGTTTGCGCATCGAGAGAAAATTTCTTTTCTGGCAAAAGTAGAGTTTAAATTTGTTTCCAAAGCGGCGTTGCCGTATTTTAGGGATATTTATGATCATGCGGTGCGTATCTCAGATAAGGTGGACAATTCTCGGGAGATGGTGTCTAATGCGTTTGATTTGTATATGTCGTCTGTTTCGAATAAAACAAATGAGATTATGAAGGTGTTGAGTGTGTTTGCAACGATTGCTCTTCCGCTGACGGTTGTGTCAAGTATTTATGGGACGAATTTTGAGGTGCTGCCGGGAGCGCATAATCCGGCAGGATTTTGGCTGATGATGTGTGTGACGCTGGGGCTTAGTTTTGGGTTTATGTATTTTTTTAGGAGGAAGGGGTGGTTTTAGGTTGTTTCTTCTTCCATTTCTAAATTGGCTGTTTCTTCTATGGGTTTAGTTTCGTTGCTCCAGTTTTTCCAAAGATAATTGAATTCTTGGAGGTATTGCTGAGCGATGATTTGGTTGTGGATGATGAGGATGTTTTCGTCGTTGCGTGTGTCACCGCCTCCGGTTGGATTGAATGAACCAGTAACAATTGTTTGGTTATCAATGATGAAGACTTTATGATGCAAGTTGTGAGGGTTTTTGTCTTTGATAACAGTGAGGTTATTGTTGATGAAAGTTTGGTAGACAGAGTCTTTGGTGATTTCTTTGGTTTCCATGATGCCTTTGATTTGAAAATTGCTGGGGTTTTCAAGGTTGTTGAGATTTTTGATGAGGATGGCGTTGGCAATGTCTGGGTGGGTGAATGAGAACGTCATGAAGTAGATGGAGGATTGTGCTTTACTGAGTTCTTGTTTGGTGTGAAGGGCGCAGTGGTCTTCAGGGCAGAAGTAGTTTTCGAGTTTGATTTGGGGATTTTGCGGTTGGTTAGTTTGGAGAATTATTTTGGGGTTAGGAACGGGTGTGCCACGTTTGAAGGTGCCGTTCCACATTTCCTGAAATTCTTGGTCGTAGTTTTGTGCTAGTAAGGGCGAGTTGATGATGAGAAGGTTATTGT
Organism: archaeon; assembly: GCA_023259115.1. Taxonomy (GTDB): domain Archaea; phylum Nanobdellota; class Nanobdellia; order Woesearchaeales; family GW2011-AR9; genus JACPNA01. Next base: position 16,348 of record JAHFQW010000001.1, on the reverse strand, counting down.
TGTTGAGATGAGCATCGTTGAATGTGGGATTCATGGATCCAGTGCTTATACTTTTATGGTCTACGATACAAAATTTGTTGTGCATCAAGCCGGCTTTATCTGGTTTTACAAAAGAGCGAGGGTATTTTTTGAGGTTAGTGTCATCGGTGACAATTCTTAGAGGGAGGGTTTTACTTTTTTCATCTAGGGTTTTTTGAATTGATTCTAATTTGATGTCATAGAGAGCGCAATCGAGACTGGATTGAGCGGAGTTGAGAAAAGTGATGAATGCTTCTTCGCATGGTTCATGAGGGCAGAAGTAGAGGGAGAGATTGCCGGTGTCTTGGAGGTAGGAATCTTGTGTTGCAAGAGAGAGAGTGGCGCTACCGGTGAGGGTGTTATTGGGTGTGCAAGAGGAGAGAAAGATGGCGAGTAGTACGATATTTATGATGTTTTTGGCCATAGATATTGTTTGAGTGTTTTATGAACAATTATAGAGGGGTTTGATTAACCCTATAAAACTCAATGAAAATGCAAAAACCATTTTCAAGAGTAAAAATCACCTCAAGTGTTCAAATAGGCAAGTGATTTTTACTTGTCAAACCCCTCTAAGAAGGACTTTGAATATTGATGAATATATAGGTTATTCAAAGTCCTCTACAGTTATGAATAATTAAATGGATAAATAATTAAAGAGAAGTTTGACTAATTTATATTTTTAATCAAACTTTTCTAAAGAAAAATAAAAAAATAAAAACTATATCCCGCGTCCTTTTTTGCCACCAGAGGTTTTGCCATGAAATACGCGGTTCTGGTTTTTATGTTGGCTAATCCAGTTGATGCGTGGATCTGCTTTGATAACAGGATGATTTGGGTCAACTAAGATGACTTCATACCAGTAGAATGTTCCATCCCGGGCTACCCAGTAGGAGTTGAGAACTGCGAGGTTCAAGAATTCTTTTTGGGCGCGTTCTTCAGCGATTTGCTGATAGTTTTTACGCAGATTCATTCGAATGCTTGAGCGTTTTGGTCTACGGCCGCCTTTGATTTGAGGTCGGATATGCTGACCACGAATGACGCGTTGTCTTACTACAATATAGCCTTGTTTGGCTTTATATCCTAGAGAACGAGCACGATCAATTCTGGTTGGATGTTCGATACGCTGGGTGGATGGTTCTTGACGCCAGGCGATTAAACGTTCTTTCCAGAGGTCTGGATTAGAATCTGTTGGTTTTTTCCATGCTTCTCGAATATATTTGTATATTCCCATTTTATAGCCTCCATTTGATGCTTATATTCTATTTTTTAACTTTTTTAGTTCTTCTAATGCTCTTTATACCAGATTCAGGGAAGCAATTCCCTACATTTCGGGTATGATGGTATGGAGAAATGGGGTTGATTTAAAAAGGTTTCTTTCTCTTTAGATCAATCTACAAGGGATAATTTATCACTAATCCATGAAAGTAAGAGTTTAAAAAGAGTTAAATTATATAAATAGTATGAGGTGTTTATGATGGATATTAATTCTATTATTCGTGGGCAGTTTGTGCAGACGGCAAGTGATGCGCCGTTGTCAGAAGTGTTGGGAAAGTTGGGTAGTGCGAAGGAGAGAACAGCGGTTATTTTTAAGCAGGGGAAGTGCTTAGGGGTATTAGATACGCAGCGTATGTTACGCACGCATTTAGAAACATCTAAAGCGAAGGTTGAGACGTTTTTGTTGCATGTTCCGGCGATTCAAAAAGATGCGGAGTTGTTATATGTGGCGGGGGAATTTTTTGAAGCGAGAAGTGAGATTTTACCTGTATATGATGGAAAGAAAGTGGTGGGTGTGGTTGATGCTATGCGGCTTTTGCAGATGGCAATAGGGGAGCAGGGTGTGGCGAAGCTTGTGGTAAAAGATATTCCTTTAGTTAAAGTGTCTAAGTTGAAGAAAGATGATGCGATTGCCTCGGCGGGAGATTTGATGTATAAAGAGGGTGTGGATCACTTACCTGTGTTTGATAAAGGTCAGTTGTTTGGGGTGCTAAGTCAGCGGGATATTTTTCAGAAGTATTTGTTGTCGATGCAGACGCGAGAGGTGTCAACAAAATTTACAAAGATTCGTGGCACAAGAGGAGAGAGTGAGGATAAGTTGGCGTTTCCATCGCTTCCTGTAGTCTCATTTTGTACACGAGAGAATATTGTGCAAGTGTCAAGTAAGGCGTTGCTGCGAGATGCGTTGGCATTAATGCAGCGGCGTGGGGTGGAGGCGTTGGCGGTGTATGATCAGAATGAGTATCAAGGCATACTTGTGATGCGCTCTATTTTACGTGTGTTGAAAGAGTTGAAGAAAGAGGAGTTATATACGGTGCAGTATATTGGATTTAATACGGTTGATTTGACAGATCACCAACGTGACGCGATACAAGATATTATTCAGACGGAGGCGCGTAAGCTGCAGCAGAAAATTAAAGAGAAGTTTTTGCTTATTTTGCATTTGAAAGAGATTGGCAAAGATAGCAGGAAGAAGGAGTATGCTGTGACGTTGAAGTTGGAGTATCCTGGTGAGATGTTATCTACCACTCATGAAGATTGGGATTTGGAGACGGCGCTGCATAAATGTTTTAATTTTAATGCGCAGAAGAAAGGTGATGTAGCCCGAAATTTGGCAAAGAAGAGAACGCAGAAAAGAGAAACTTAGATTTTTTTATTTCTTTATTTTTTGTGCTTTTTCTTTGAATTTTTTGGCGTTTGTCTCAGAATTGAAGCGGTAGAGTTGGTTGTTGATTTTTACTTCGGTGACGCCACGAGCTTTGAGGGGTTTACCATCCAGGGCGTCTTTGCCTAATTGACCGGCTTTGGCAGCTCCTTCCATGAATCCTTCTTCCCAGGGTTGGATTTCATCGTTTTCTTCCAGATCTTCACGGGTTTCGTCTTCGTAGATGTCTTGGTTGAGTTCTTCTTCATCGAGCATTTCTTTGTCTTGTTCTTTAGAATGATTAGCGGATATTTTTTTGGCCATATGATTAGTAAAGTATTAGAGGTTTAAAAGGGTTACGATTTACTGAAATGCGTTTCGGGATATTTTTCTAATGTTCCCCAATATAATTTTTATAGGCGTTTTTCTTGGTTTGCATATCAAAGTATTTTTTCATGATGGCATGCAGATTCCAGACACGATAGTATAATGGGTCCCAGTATTGGATTAATTCACGATTGAAGTAGTATTTGATGTACCACTCACCAAGTTTTTGTCGAAATTTGGAGCCTGTGAATTTTTTTTGCCAGTCTAATTCTACGGCTCCTTCAATTTTGATGAGCATGCGGCCATTATTGAGAATCTTTTTTTTTCCTTCGACTTCTACTTCGACTTCCAGGAGATCCCAGCTGTGGATTTCGATTTCGATGACGAAGCGAACGTATTCGTTGACGTTTGTGGACATTTGCCAGTCCCATTCTTGCTCAGCACCTCTAGGAGAAGGGACTTTATGTTTATAGGATTTTTCATGCCAGAGGTAGCCATAGTTTTTGGCCCAGTCAATGACGGCGGAGTAGAAGCCATCGAAGTCGAATAAGCCGTGGTAGCGCAACTGGATCGGTTCGAGGGGGTACGTGGGCATATGTGTTTAGGATATTTTTTGAGGTTATAAATGATTTGGTTTTGTTGAGAGTAGTGTATTTATTATTTGGGATGAATTTATTGAAATAGAAAATTATTTATATTAAGTATATTTTGGTTTTATTATGAATAATATTAAGATTATACGGTTGGCGGGGAAAAATTCGTATGATTTTGGCTATGCGATTGGAAAAGAGACAGCTCGTGAGATTAAAGCGTTGTTAGAGAAAACAGAGTATATTCATGATTGTTCTAAGACGGAAGCTAATGAGGCGTATGTTGAATTTAAAGAGATGGCTCAGAAGTTATATCCTACGTATTTTGAGGAGTTGCAAGGTATGGCGATGGGGGCAGGGGTTGATTTTGATTTACTCTTAAAGTTAAATATTCCTGAACTGGATATGTTTATTACCGATCAAGATAAAGTAGGGTATGATGATTGTACGACGCTTGTGCGAGCAGCTAGGGGAAGAGTGCAGGTGTTACATAATGAGGATGGGGGTTCAGATGATGGTATCTATTTATTTGAAGGAGCATTACCCTCCGGTCTACAGGTGGTTTGTGTGGCGTATTATGGTTATTTACTAGGGTTTGCAGCGAATTTGACGGCGAGGGGGATTTTTTATAATTGTAATTCGTTGAAGTGTAAGTTTCAGCGCTTAGGGATCCCTAAGCGGTTTGTGACGCGTGATGCGCTTGAGTCTATGAGTTATGCGGATTTTTTGAAGAGAATAACGGTCAAAGGCCGTGCACAGGCGCAGAATTATATTTTTGTGGAGAAAGGAAAAGCATATGATATTGAGACGTCGTCACGAGGATATTATGCCCGCGAGGTCAAAGGGAATTTTGCGCATGCTAATAATTTTTTGTTTAGGGATATGCTTAAGTATGAAGGGCGATCGCATAGAGGGGTTGGGACGTTTTTACGCTCTTCTTTTGCGCGTAGTGAGGTTAAGAAAGTGGCTGATTTTTCTGATATGAAGAAAATTTTGAGTTCGCATGTGAATCGGCCAAGTTGTGTGTGTGCACATGGACGAGATGTGGGGGATATTAATTTAACGCTAGGTGTGATTTATTTTGATTCAGAGATCCCTGATTCGTTTTTGCTGGGGTATGGACCTACGTGTGAGGCAGAGATGAAGAAGTATGGTATAGTTCCATAAGTTTTGAATAATAGATTGAATATAGGGTTATTCAAAGTCTTCTATATGAATTGGAGACGTTTTCTTGAGATTGATGTTTTTGATTAGAAATACGTTAGTATCGAACGCTTCTTAAGAATTGTTTCTCTATTTCTTGTGCTTGACTGTCGCATTTTTCTACACTGTCACTTACCGATACCATTTTTCCAATAATGGTGTTATGTTTCAATCTTCTTCCGGCAGGGGCGTTACCAATGATACCGGCAGTTCTATTTTGAAATATTTGCTGCTCGGCAGGGATTGACCAGGGTCCTAGGTTTGTAATTGTTGCATCTTGTTCTGCGAGATATTCTTTACGTTTTAAGACTATGCCTTGTGGTTCGTCCCATAATTTAAACCGATTTAATGTGCCGTATTCGATGGCCATTTTTTCTAGGTCCATAATAGTTGGATGTTTTGAAGGACGGGTAAGTTCCATTAAAAGAAATCTTTCAGCGGTACTCCCAGCGTAGCGAGCATTTATTTCACCAAAAAATATGCGGTCTTGTTCATCTTCGTTTACATCAATGCTTACATATCCTCTAACGCCTTGCTCTGCAAGCATTTTTCCTACAACGCGGCCGATTTCGGTAATATCACTACGTTCTTGAGTTGTTAAGAGAGAGGGATAGCGATTTCCAACGTATTCTTGGGGATTTTGCGGGTTAAATAACTGATCAAAGATGCCATAGGGATATACTTCGTTTGGGTTGGCAATTAATATATCAAGGCTCACACTGGCTTTGAGTTTTAAACATTCTGCGAGTACAATATTGTTATCGGGAAGAAACTCTTTTAGTTTTAATTTTTCTTCTAACTCGGTGGGTGTTTTTGCGATAAAAGTTGTGCTTCCACTAGAACCATATGCTCCGGCAACAAAAACGCCATATGGTGAGGCGACTTGTGTGAAATTGGCTACGGCATCTTTTGCGGGTACAATGAGATGGTTAGGAACGGGAACAGCATCTTTTAGAAATTGGTATTGGTATGTTTTATCATTTAATTTATCGGATTGTTCGGGGGTGAGGCCGAAACATTTTATACGTGGATTCTGAAATTGTGGGGCGAAACTGGAATCGTTTCGGAACGTTTTAACGTATAATTCGCCTTGTTTGTCTGCTAATTGGGTAAATAAGTTCTGAATTTTCTGTGATTTTAGAATGATTTCGTAAAACGGTGTTGATTTGAAGAAGTCTGCATCTGAGAGATGCGCGGTGGTTCTGGGTCCAGGGTCTCGTTCACGTTTTTCTAAGTAGATGAAATTGTCAGGAGCATATTTAGGATTTACGCAACAGATGAATATAGGGTCGTACCCCGTAAGATGCTGCGGGATTGGTTGAGAACTGCCGTATTCGGAAGCGGCATATACAAAGTATTTTTTAGCTGGGTCTAGAGAAACGTTGTTGAATACAATGTGCTTATCCGTTGTGTTTTGATAAATTCCCATTCCCCCGTGTTGCAATACCCTTGCGTGTTTTTGATATATCTTGATTTGATTTAGGCTTATTTAAATCAAAGTAGGGGTTTTATTACGGCTCACTATATAAACCTTTCGGTCAAAAAGGGTATATAAAGCTTTTGGGGCGTTTTTTTTTCTGCCGTTGAGGAATATTTTCTACAATTGTTTTCTTTTTTTCTTTCTTTTTTATTTGTCGTCGGTATTTGTAATATTTTTTTCTTGCGATGTAGTAAAATGGACCGTTTTTTGGGTTACGTGAGGGGGAGAGGGGGAAGGTGGGGGGATATATATAGTTGTTTTATGTTGTTACTGGTGTGGTGCTAAAATAAAGGTATTTTTCGATGGTTTGCAGACAAGAAGCGTTTAACCTAAGTTATATTTTTTTGTTTTTAGAACGATTTTGGTTTCATTCAATGAACATATTTCTCAGAGAAACGGCAGATATATGCGCAGCAGATGAATGATTGTTCCGGCAACGAGGGGAACAATAATGTTGTCATCTAACGTATTTTGATTTAGGTCGATTTGGATGACTTCGGCAATCATGGCACCTAGAGATGCGAGAAATGCTTCACTCCAGGCAACGAAGAGTAAGGATGTGAGGAAACCGGCGAAAATTCCGGCGAGGGTTCCTTCGAAGAGTTTTTTGCTTTTGCCATTGAAGATGTTTTTGATTTCGCCGTATTTTTCTCCTACAATGTGGCTAATAGAGTCACCGAAGGTGAGAATAGCAATAGATGCGAGTGCGATGTCTTTATCAAAGAGTTTCATGACGAGCAGAGAGCCGATAAAGAAAAAAATCATGCCACGGCCGGGGAATTTATGGCGTTGATTCTCTCGTTCAAATTTGTTGAGAAAGTGATGGATTATAGGAATTTCGCTATGTTTACTGATGAGGCTTGTTAAGATGCCTACGATGATCATGAGAAACATGCTTAGAGGACTAATGATATCAACGTAGTATGAGATGAGAATGATGATACCTACACCAATATGGAATGCTTTGCGGTGGAGTTCTTTGGTTGTGAGCATGATTTATGAGGGGATTTTGGTTGATTTTTAAGAGTTGTGAATGGAGAGAACTGCTCGTGTTGGGTGTTTGGGGCTGGATGGGGGGGAGATTTGATTTTTGTGTCATAAGGTTTATAAGTTTGGTATTGACTTTTTGGAGTATGACTACAGTAAAAACAAATTATTTAGAAATTAATTCATTAACAGAATCCCGACCATGGGGTAGCTATACTCTTTTGTGTTCTAATATTGATTTACGCGGACAAGGGTTAGAGTTTAAAGTACTAGAGATGGGAGCAGGTGAGGAATTTTCTCCCCATGTTTTTGATGTAGATCATTATTTTTATCTTTTGGAAGGTAGAGATGTGAGTGCGTATCGGGCAACGCCTCTTGTCTCTGTTGAGGATATTACGCTTGAAAAAATGGGCGTGTATTATCTAACAGAGTGCGGGGGGAATATTGTAATTCCCAAGAAGTTTTTTGGGGCGTTTGTGAATGAAAGTGATAGTATAAGTAAGTTGTTAGAATTTTCTTTTGGCCCTAGGAAAAGTGAGAGAAGTCTTTATGCGGATTTAGGAGTTGATGAGAATTTTTTGACGCTTAAAATATTAGAACTTAATGCGCAAAGTAAACTCTCAGTTCAGAGTCATGCGCATCGAGGAGAGTTTTGGTATGTGTTAGATGGAGAAGTTGTGGTACATCGTGGCGATAGATGTACAACGATTGATGAGACTTTGCGGGGTTTGAGTTCAACGTCTTTAGTTTCTACGCAGGTTATTACGATTCCACAGGGGATGGTTCATTCTTTAGAGAATGTATCTGACAAACCGGCTAAAGTGTTAGAACTATCTTTTGGGAAGTATGATGAGAAAGATATTGTACGGTATGAGGATAGGTATGGACGGGTGGAGAAGAAGTAGGAGATGTCAAGAAGGATGTGAATAAATGAGGGTTATGGTTTTAAGATTTTTTTGAAGAAAACAAGAGATAGTTCTGATTCTATTCATTCTAATAATTTTATTGGTACAATGGCATTTCCTTTTAACATTCCCCAGCCTTTACTACCTAAATATCCGTCGTTAGGTTGAAATGTTATGTTGTATTCGGGGAGTCTTTGATTAAATTGTTGCATTTCTTCTGCGGTGGGAGTTTTGTCTAATACTCCACCACCAACAAGGTAGAGGCCTTGTTTGTTTCGTTGAATCTGGGGGTTAGCAAATACATTTCTTGCTTTAAATTGAGCTTCTCTAAATTTTTCATAGGATTGGTGTTTCTCTTGTGTCCAGTAAGTCCAATCTTTTTCGTTTTGGAGTATATCTTTTCCAGGCATTGCGGCAAACATGGCGATAAAATCTCCATGAACAAATTGTTGCGTGGTGGGGAAATAGACGGAGCCATGGGTGAGTGTATCAAGAATATAATCCGCAGGTATATTAATAGAGCGCAACATGGTTGCGACAACCATAGAGGCTAAATGGCAGTCCAGACCACGATCGGTAAAGATGTCTTCGATTTTAATACCCCACGTTGTCGCAGTTTCGTATGCATCTGCTTCTGGTGAGGACCATTCTGAATACTGATGAAAGAAATTTTTTTCTGCCCATTCAACTACGGCATTAATGGCGTCATGCGGGGTTTTGGCGTTTGCGGCATTGATAATATCCATAGTTATAGGAAATACTTTATGGGTTTCTGAACGCATTTTGGCGTATTTATACTGAGTTTTTGCTCCATTGCTGCCAAGGGGAGTCGAAATGTTGTATTGCGAGGTGTCGCTATCTGTGAGTCCAACCATTTCTATTTTGTTATATTGTTTAACAGACCAGGGGAGAAGATGGGATTGTTCAAGCCAGAAGAGGTGGGTGGCGACTTTTATATCACGCTGGTCTTGAACTGAATTGAGGTTATAATTATTATTATCAAAGAGTGCATCTTTTGTACTGATTGAATCAAATCCATTATATGTTGTAAGAATTGCTTCAAGGGCGGGTATGAATCCTCTTGTTTCTAGGTCATTGTAAATGGTTTGTAATTGAGGTGGTAGAGATTGATAATCAATAATTGGTTTGTTGAGGGGATTGTTGGTTGTGGGGAGAGATGGAGGAAGGGATTCTGTGGTGCAGGCATTTGTTACGAGTATTCCTGCAAGACTTGTAGTAGCTGTTAAGAAGCCTCGACGATTAAGAGAGGTATTTGTTTGACTTAGGCAGCCGAGTTCTGATATGAATTCTATTATTCCCATTTTAGGTATAATTATGAGTCGTTCTTTATAAATCTTTCTATTGTTATTACCAATTAGTAGTTAACTTATTGTTTTTTTTATTTGGAGTAGGTGACCGTTTCTTTTGTTCACCATCACTATATCACGCCGTAAGAAAATATTTCGCTAAATTATAAAGAATATGCGCTTACATCCCCTCCCTAAAATGAAGCCGCAAATGCAGAATTATAAAGAAGGTGTGGCACTTGCTGGATTTACGCTTGAAAATTTTAATTTATCTTCAATAGTGTTAACAATGCGAGCATACACTTCATCTCTAGAACCCTGAGCGCTAACTAAAACAGTATTAGGATACTCTTGAGCAAAACGTTTATATCCCTGCGTTACCCGAAGAAGTACATCATGTACCTCAAATAATTCTTTACTCGCTCGCATAGATATTCTATCAACACAAACTTGAGGATCAATATCTAATAAAATCGTAAGATCTGGTACCAGAAATGGTTTATTTAACTCCATCAACTTGTTCCACCAAAAATCATAATTTCCACCATACTTTGAGGTATTAGGTACAGATGACGCACCAAACACAACCGTAGAAGGAACATATCTATCAACAACAACATACATTCCCCTATTTAATGCCGGTTCAATTTCCCAATCTAAATGATGTGCTCTATCCGCGCAAAATAAAAGCTGTATAGCATAAGAATCCAAAGTCCACTGATGGGTAAGCACTCCCCTAATTAATCCACCAATTAAATTATTAGTTGGTTCTTTTGTAACTAAAACTTTATTACCTTTTTCTAAAAAATAATTAGAAATACGCTCCACTTGCGTAGAACTTCCCGCCCCATCTGGCCCTTCAATAACAATAAATTTACCTCTAGATTGTTCGGACATAATCCTCCACCCCCAATTTCCACACCTGCACACCACAATATCGCGTTCCTTCCGGACAGATAGGTCGAGCTTCTGCATCTTTGCGAATCGTACATGGAGGTAACAAATATTTCCCAATGATTGGATGAACCGCTTTAATCTGCTGCACCTCCTCAACCGAAGATCGCCAAATCTCTTCTTGAGAATTATAACACAAGCGCATACGATACTTATGGTGTAAATTACGTAAATCCCCCTGTTCTAAAAATCGCACCGCAATCGCATTAGGCGCCAAATATTGCACCACCTCCTCATTTGCCCCACTCTCCCTCAACCGGCCAATAATCTTCCACAACTCATCACATTGCTCTAAAAAATATTCTTTTGCTGCAGGTACTTCCTCAATGAGTGACGCAACAACCACATCTGGCTTCTCGCCCACATAAAATATCGGTGTCGTCTCCGGCGTCATTCGATGCCGCTGATTTTGCGAATCACCCGTATGACTTAACTTCTTCATAAATGTATATGTCACCTGTGCCATCGCCGAACCCAATCGCGTCAATGTCATCACATTATTTGTATCCCCTAACGCCGTATTATGCCTCGAATTAAGTAAAAATTCCAACGCCTCTTCATCAGGCATATCCTGACTTGAAACTTGCACAATCGAACGCACCGCTCGCGCCAAATTCTCTTGCGCAAACACATCATATCCCACAAGTGAACTAATCGAATCACCTAACTCCTCATCAAACTCGTGAGAAAAATCTCTTTGAAACCCCAGCCCAAATCGCTGATGCAGCTTATATTCCAAACTCTCCTCTAAATCATATTTTTTCAAATTTTCTAACTCTCGCGCAAAAGTCACATCTTGAGCACAAACCTCAGCCACCATCGCCTCAACCAATTTCTTTTGTTCTCTTGGTACATTAAAATGATTCGCGCATTGATACATACGCATTAATGTGAGTGGCGAAACCGTATGATACAAATAAGATGACGCCGCCAGCGGTAAAATATACCTCGCCACCTCTTGTGTTCGCTTCTTAATAGTCCCAGTCCACTCTTTTTTAACATTTTTTTTACGGATTGGAAACAGAGAATAATACGCCTCTTCCGCATGAGGATAAAGCAAATCCTGCAATTTCTTATACGCACCAAATGTCAATTGTATCCCTTCCTCAAAAACCTCTCTCTGCACCTCATTTAACCCCTCTGGCACAATAAAATTATCTTTTTTCACTTCTACATACCGCTGGCTTACTTGTTCAGAATTATAAAACGGATGACTATGCAAAAAACTCCAAATCACCTGACGTGAAACACCCTCAATCACAAAAGTATAGGCCCCATGCTGCCGCGTCGTATTATGTCCCGCCTGCAACGTTGATACTCTAATTCTCTCACTCAGCTCACTTTGAGCAGCGATATCCTCAAGAACAATTGGACCTGAACCACTATAACACGTGCGAGCTGCCCCAATCGTTGTCGCCAAAAGAGACTTTTTCCCAGATAATAAAGAAACGCTAATTGCCATTCTCAAACCCTCATCTAAACCAAGAAATCACTCATTTAAATATCTTTACCCACCAAAACATACCCATTCCATTCTTTAAATCCCATCATAACAATCCTTTTAAAGCACGTCATTCCATCGTAACACATGACCACAAAGCAAGGCGTTCTTCCCTCACAAGAAATCCGCGATCTCATTCAAAATGGCTTTATCTATGTCCCAAAAGAATATGAAAACCAAACCATTTCAGATTCCCAGATTCAACCCGCAAGTGTAGATCTTACCCTAGGTAATATGTTTTACCACATCTGGGGCAGACCAACCGCAGAAGATCTTAAATCCCCTCATCCACCGCCTCATTCTTATTTATATCAAGTCAAATTACAGCCAGAAGGAAACGTATTAGTAAACAACTGCACCTATTTAATTCCTACCCGAGAACAATTCCAAAATCTTCCCGATAATGTACGCGGCTATGTCAATAACAAAAGCTCTTCAGGCCGCATCAATGTTCAAACCAAACTCACCACCCAATTTGGTGACGATATAATCCCCCAACACCACACCGGCATATCTTATAATCGCATCAATGCAAAATTATTCCCTATCAAAGTCCATTTAGGCGACACAGTAAACCAAATTCGTTTCATTTACGGAAATGCCGAAGTTGATGATTTTACTATTCAGAGTAATCAAACAAAAAACTGTTTTCTCTATGATAAAACCGGCGCACCAATTACCTTAACCAAAAAACATCTTCAGGAGGGCCTCATCACTCATCTCGACCTCGAAACAGAAATCATCGGCTGGAAAGCCAAACACCACCCCTCCATTGTTCTAGATCTCAGTAAACGCGACTACAAAGAAGAAGACTTTTGGGAAAAGCTAAAAGTAAACGAACACGGCAGCCTTCTCCTCGAAGCCGGTGAGTTTTATATCCTCGCAACCAAAGAATGTATCTCCGTACCACCGCAATTCGCTCTTGAAATGATTCCCTACAACTTAACCGCCGGAGAATTTCGCTCCCACTACGCTGGCTTCTTTGATCCTGGTTTTGGCTGGAGTAAAGACGAATCCATTCTTGGCCGACCCGCAACCCTTGAAGTCATTCCGCATGAAAATATGTTCGTACGCGACGGCGCCGTCATCTGCAAATTCAAAGTCGAACGCATGCGTGACATCCCCGACAAACTCTATGGTGACACCCTGCAAAGCAACTACCAACACCAACTCGGACCGCAATTAGCAAAGTATTTTAAACGAAGTTAATTCCTGAACAATCTTAATCTCTTCTCATTCATTTTTTGAAGTTAGTAGTTTAATCATCACCCCCTCACAAAACCCTCAACACCTTCTCCCGACTCCTGAGCCCAACCTTAATTTCCACTGCAACTCCCAGCTCTTTCTTAAAGAACTTAATCAATTCCCTATTCGCTTTATTTCTATCAGCCACCGCGTTCAAATACACTTTCAATCTACCATGTTCCTCAATGATCTCAGATCTACCCGCATTAGGCACAACTCGCACCGTAATCGACCCATTGCGAATGTAAGAATGAATATCCATACCCTAACCCATATTAATCCATTTATAATTTTTACTCAAATACACCTATTACAATGCACTCATTACAAAAACCACATTGCAACCTATCGAAACGCCATACTCTATTAAACAAGAGATAAGTTTTAAAACCTCCACCCGCTCCATAGGAAACGGGGGTTTAATGACATCGATAAAAATTACACTCGAAACATTGTACGACATTTTGCGTAACGAGAAAAAACGCGAAGATCTCCAAAAACTAGAAGAAACCTTTTTTATAGATGTGGTATCCTATTTGCAAGAAAAAAATATACTTCTTCAAACCAAAAAAAACGACAGCGATATCTTTGCCACTGGTGAGCGTGACAAACTCGACTACGAACTACGCAGTATCAAACGTATATTAAAAGAAATCTATGAAAAACGCGAAAGAAAAATCATCGACATTGCCCTCAACAAAAGCAAAACCGGCTCCGACATCATTGACACCTCCGCCATGCTGCGTGAAGAAAAACTCTTCTACGAAGAGATACTTCGTTCACTCGACACCTATCGCTCAGGCATCATTCATCGTCTCTTTCGCGCCGAAATACCCGATGTCACCATGCCCAGTTTATGGCGTTCCAACCATACCATCTCGTATGAACCAACCACAACCCAAGCAAAACCTCTCTCTTCTTATGACTCCCAAGAATCAGACGAAGATACACCACTCCCCTCAACACATTCAGAAAACCATTCACCTCCCTACGCTGCAGCATCACAAATCAACACCCATAACAACGAACCGCAAAATCCCCCCGCTCTATCCCCACATGACACAACTAAACTAACCCCTCCTCAAAACACCTCTTCACAAACTTCCTCTCTCACACGCACCAAAATCAAATTCATCCACGCCACCCCAAGATTCATCTGGAAAGACCTCAAAGAATATGGGCCCTTTGACCCCGGAGAATCCACCGACATATTCCCTGAAGTCGCCGATCTCTTAATCAGAAAAGGCCGAGCAGAAAAAGTATAGAAGAATAAAAAATCCCAATCGCAGCAGAGCTGTAGGTATTCAATTAGTTGGGATTTTTTAATCTTAACTGGTTAATTAGATATCGTAGCAGAGCTACGGGTATCAGACCCAGTTAAGAAATCAAAAAAAACTTGAACAGTGAAACACACCATTTATAAAGAAGTATAAAATATATATTCATTATGATCAACTGCGATCCCCTTGAATTAGTACAACATATTGTAGGAAATAATGTTGCCCATGGAAAAAACTATCACCAGGGGACACCACCGCACAGAACAGCCCAAGAAGTACGTGATATCCAAACACGCGTAATACAGAATCTGGAAACTCAAATAAATGATAAACAGATTACAGACCAAGGCGCTTTGAACATTCTAACTCAACTAAAGAACTCTGATTGGGCAGATGAACAATCCTACACATCATTTCGCACTGCCTATGATACCTATGTTGCTCCTCGAGCTGAAGAGGTAAAAAAAGAAAGAGACAGATTGAGACAAATTATATAAGCGATTTGAAAAAAAATTACTTTTTCTTCACTCGTGGCCTCAACACCCAAAACGCCATCAACGTCACAAACGCCAAAATCGTCTCCACAACCGTCTGAAACTTCTTCTCAACACTACCCAAAGCCCCAAAATCAATCTTCCAAATAATCCCTACGTTAAATAATATCACAAGTGCGAATCCTGCCACAATCACATAAAACGTATCAATGTTCTTGCGTGGATCACATGCCACAACAAAAAAAATCATCACAAACACTAAATCACAAACTCCCAGAAGAATATCATGATAGGGGGAATATAACGCCCCATCATAAAAAGGAAAAAGCGTTAAACCAAAAAAATGTGCAAACGCCGCAATAAGATAATATAGTAAACTGCGTTACTTATAGCACATTAATATTTACAGAAAATACTACTTTATGCACGCAGTTTAATTATTAGATCACTGCGCCAAATGTGATATAACTTGCGCAGTTATCTATACAAAGCACACAACACTAATATAACTCGTAATACATTTAATTTAATCATTTTTCATACCACTATCAATTAACAAAAAGAGCAAAAAGATATATAAATCTACCTATAAACTTCCTATAAACACAAACAAGAAAACCTCATGCCCTTCATCCAAAAATTAAAAAAAATAACCACCGCAGACAACACCGAATCTTTTCACAACCAAGAAGTCGGCGAAAGTTACCACTCCCATTCTGGTGCCGTAGAAGAAGCCTACAAAAAATATGTCATTCCCTGCAAAATCAAAGAGATAGCCAAAACCGGCAGCCTCAAAATTCTTGATGTCTGCTTCGGCATCGGCTATAATTCCGCCGCCGCCATCTCCGCCGCACTAGAAGAAAATCCCAACTGTCAAATAGAAGTAATCGGCTTAGAAAACGACCCCGAAATAATCAATCAAATCAAAGACCTCTCACCCCCTATTCCCTACTACGAACACTACAAGAAACTCTCGGGCCATTCATTACAATTCACCCATGAAAACGTCACCGTCAAAATTCTCCTTGGTGACGCCCATGACACCGTTAAAAATATACAAGACAACTATGTTGATGCCATCTTCTTTGACCCGTTTTCACCCAAAACCGCCCCTCACATGTGGAACACTGATATACTAAAACAAATGTATCGCGTAATCAAAGAAAACGCCATCTTCTCAACCTACTCTTGCGCAAGAATCGTACGTGATAATCTAAAAGAAGTCGGCTTCATCTACGATGACGGCCCCATTGTTGGACGTCGTGGACCAGGAACAATCGCATTTAAAATTGAGATATTTATAGTAAATGTGTGAAATAATCGAATATTAACCTACACATTTACTTACAAGAAATGTGAAAGCTATCACATTTCTGTACACACAAAATAGGAAAACTATCCTATTTGTGCACAGACAAA
>JAHFQW010000045.1 GCA_023259115.1 archaeon | reverse complement strand
ATGCGGGAATACTGGTTCTTGGGCACCAACGGGGAAGACTTGTGTTTGTTCTAATTTGGCTTCGGTTGGTGCAGATAAATTAGGAGATGAGATTTGTGCTCATGTTAAATCAAAAAAAGGCACAAAAATCAAAGATTTGGATGGTGGTTTCTTTTCCACTTTAGCAAAGAAAATGAGTACTTATTTTAGTTAAATATGTCTTAAGAGGAAATACATGGTACAAAAACAAGCGCAAGTGGCAGTGGGGAGTGAAGGGACAAAGAAGCCAGTACTGATAGGTATTGGTGTTGTGGTGTTACTTATTGTGGTGGTTGGTGGGTTTTTCTTTTTTTCTAAAGGGAAGACGGCGGGACAGGCGATTAATGTGGGGAGTGTGCAGAGTGGCAAAGATATAGATTACTATGTTTCTAAAGGATTTTATGGGGGGACGGATACAGTTGTCACGAATGATTTGAAAGCTACTGAGGGGGTAGATTTAAAAGTGTGGGGGTATGTTCCTGTAGGAAAAAGTGCAATTAATGCAAAAGTTAAAGTAACATTTGATACTTCAAAAGTGACTTATATAGCTGGGGGTACTCTTCTGGATCAAGGTATTGATGCTTGGGATACAAACCTGTTATTTGTTGATAAAGGCAGTTCTGGTGATACTAAAATTTGGACATCAATATATCATGTTAATTTAGATGCGACAAAAGCATTACCCGAAAAGAGGGGGTATGAGTTAGCAGAGTTTCGTTTTAAAGTTAAAGATGGAATTACGCTGACTCCTTTACAGTTGGCTGAGGCAATTCATATTGATACGGTGGAATTATATGATTTAGATAGTTCTCAATTAATTACGGCAGGAAATCTGATTTTGCAGTTGAATGGGGAGACGACATGTCAAAAATGTCCACCTCAAATACCTCCCACGATTGATACATTTGATGTAGCAAGTGTTGATGCGATGGCGTTAGGTGCCAAAGTGACAGTAGATCAAATGAAGATAATGTGTACACAGGATAAGTTTAAAGGGGTGTGTACAGTTAATTCTGGAGGTCAAGTTTCTGCGAATGCTGATCTTAACGGGGATACAAAAATTAATGATGGTGATATCATTATTATTCAATTGGCGATGTTAGCAGCGGAATCGGGTTATTCCGCCTGTGGTGATGCAACTAAAGATCAGGGGGCTTGTGATTTCTCTACAAAAGATGCTAAATTATTTATTTGTGAGAATCTGAAGAATAGTTATACTGCATCGTTTTCGTGTAAAGGAGGAAAGCAAAATGATAAATCTCAATAAACAAATTATACTACTGCTGAGTTTGGTTATGCTCTTAGCTTTTTCTGTATATTCTGATGCGGATGTGCAATTTGTTTTGCCTGACCCCGTTGTTAAGAATGTACCATTTCATTTTGATGTACAAATGAAATCATCTGAGCCTGTGGCGAGGATTCAGTTTTATGTTACAGGTGAAAAGCAAGGAGTAGTATTTCAAAAGTCTATGGTGGGTACATGGTTGTCTGGTACTACAATTAATCAAAATGAAGTGCAAGATAGTGGACATGTGTGGAAGTTTAACATAGGTCCTAAAGGAACGATTAATGATAAGAGTGATTCGTATAAAAATGTGGTTACACTTTGGTCCAAAGTGAGTACTGATGATTCTTTGAAGTTACAAGGAAAAGATGATCTTGTTGCTAAGTTTCCTGGGGGTGAATCAATTAAAATTAATTCAGTTGCTTCATCTTTTGTTGTAAAAGATTCAATTTGTGGTGATGGTGTTGTGGGATATTTAGCAGATGGTGTTACACCAGAAGCGTGTGATACGAAAATAAATCCAGAAGGATGTAGCAAAGATTGTTCTTATATTGAAGGGACTCATAAGATACAAGGATCAGGGAGTTTAGCGCTTGCTCCACAATGTGCATTGGGGGCACGACAAGGAGAATGTGTTCTGGTTAAATTAGAGAAGTTAGATTTGTTGAGCGCAAAACTTGATGCGATTTTTGGTTTGAAAACGAATGGGACTCCTGGTTGTTTTCCTTATAAAGATCATCCCTCTATCAAAGAAGGCAAAGGTTTTTGTATTGTGAAAGAAGGAGTAGCACAGCAAATACCTGAATTATTAAAAGCACTTCGAGTGTTCTATAATATTAACATTAACTAGGTGAATAAATGGCTGTTGATACTAAAAGGAATGTAGATAGTCAAGTCACTGGTTCTCGAACTAAGTCATTGGTATTGTTTAGTATTTTTGGCGTGGTTGTCGTTTTAATTATTCTCTTTGTTGTGTGGGGGAAGTTTTCTATAGGTCCAGGGCATGCAATCTTTACAGGAGTTAGCGTGGTGCAAGTTCAAGGAAAAGATGTACCTGGACAATTCGCTATTAGTGTTGGTTTGGAAGATAAAGAAGAGGCGGAGAGTTTTTCATTTGATGTGAAATCAAAAGATGGAAAAGTGGATTTATGTGATAAAAATAAAGTGGCTGTAAAATCAGGTTATATGAATAGTCAATTCTTAGTTACAAGTTGTAAGGAGGGTGTGCTTCATGTTGAAGATGCGTTTGCTGATGTAAATAATAAAGCACCTACTGGGAAAAACACATTCACTTTAGCCATATTGACATTTGTTGGTTTGACTGATCCTAATATTGTACTTACATTTAATTCTTTGGAAGTGTATGATAATAATGTTAATATTGTGAAAGATACATTTCCTAAAGACGTTCCTTTGACTTTGAAAATTTCTGTTACACAGGATACGGATGGCGATGGGGTAGAGGATAAAATAGATAATTGCCCTACTAAATCGAATAAAGATCAAGCTGATTCGGATAATACCAATTGTCCTCCAGGTCAAGGTGGTTTTGAAAAAGATGGTATTACTGCAATACCTTGTAAAGATGGTTTGGGAGATGCGTGTGATAATTGTTTAACATATTATAATCCTGATCAAAAAGACACTGATGGCGATAAAACAGGGGATGCTTGTGATATGACTCCTTGCGGACCAAATACTGTTTGGACTGCAAAATTAGGTTGTCAATGTGCTCCAAATTGGGAGCAAGCAACGGCAGGAGACTTGGATAAAGCTGTAGGTTGTACTAAGAATTTGGCAGTTAAACCAACACAAGAGTGTACCGCAAATGATCAATTATGTGGATTATATTGTAAAACTAATTTAGGGACTTATTGTCCGCTTTCAGGTTCATTTAAAGCAGATCTCAATGGCGATGGTGTCTATAATGGGGCGGATGCAGATATCATTTTTAAAACGAGAGATTCGTTATCAAAATCTGATTGTGGGGATAAAGGACAAGGAGCATGTTCCTATAATGCTAATGCGTTTTATGTCTGTGATGATGGTACATATAGAGTTGTTGGGCCAAATGTGCAATATATGTTTGGTAAATATACCTATACGTTTGATGTAAAAGATACATGTCCTTATAAGATGGAGAATGTAGAGGGGGCAGTGAAATGAAATTGAGATATCTATTTTTATTTGTACTGATAGCCTGTTTGTTTGTTATGCCTATGGCTTTTGCATCTGATGCGCAGATTTCGTATACGCTTGTAAATACGCCGGTAGTATATGATATTCCTTTTAAGTTGAATGTACTTACAACAACTACTGATGCGGCTAAGGCTGTTCCTATTTTAGAATATGGAGTGACGGTCACAAGTGATAGTGGTCAAGCATTGTTTTTATCTCATATAAAATATGATCCTGCAACACAAAATGCGAAGACGGGTCCATTAAATGCTAATGCTAAGTATAGGGTGTTTACTGACTCTTCAGGTAATAGTTGGATACCAAATCCACTATTGACATTAAATGTAAAGTTTACGGGTATCCCTGCTACGGGAGAGAAAGGTTCAAAAATTATTTTAGATGCGAAGCCCGAGGTTGGCCATTTTTTTACACCGGCAACAGGACAAGGAACTCCATTTACTTCTATTATGTCAACTGATAGTGCGCTAATTACACCAGTCTTATCAACTTGTGGCGATGGTGTGGTGGGATATGTTGATGTGAATAAAGATGGGAAGTATGTTCCTGCTGATGGAGATGTTGCTGAAGTGTGTGATACAAAGTTACCGGGGGGAGAAGGATGTAGTGATGGTTGTACCTATATTAAGAAAGAGTATAGAGTCAAAGCAGATGTTGATATTAATCCGGCAACGCCACCAAAGACGTTGGGTGAACATAAGAGTTGTGTGTTTGGGTCGTATAGTTGTTCGTTAGAAGCATTACCCGCACGTGATTTGTTTTTAGCAAAAGTGGGAGCGTTGCTGGATGGGAAATGTTTTCCGTATAATGAACATAAAGATGCAGATTATTGTGAAGGGGGCAAGCCAATGTTAGTGCTTACGCCAGATGGTAAAGTTAAATCAGAGGATCGAGTGTTTGTGATTTCTCGAATTGGGGCAGCATTAACAGATTTGTTTAATTCAATTATTTCAATTATTTCATAGAGGGTTGTCAATGAATGGTTATACACACAAACGACGGGTACGGTATCATTTTTCACCACCACAAAAGTTGGCGGTTACGGCATTTGATAGAAATCGAGCGTTTATTATAGGTATAGCTTTATTGTTTTCGGTGTTTGCATTGGTGTCTAATTCTTTTTTTTCAAGTAATTTGATTGGATATGTTACGGCACCTTCTACGATTGATGCGAAGTATGTAGTTGATATTTCACCTGCGGTGGATGGAAAGAATATTGTGATAAAAATAAATAGTGATACACAAAAAGTGAATGGGGTGTATTTTGAGTTGTTTTCTCCTGATCAGGGGTTTGATTTGTGTAAATCATTAGGCAATGATCCGAAGACTACAGTTGTGAATAAATTATGGGGAGATTTTTTAGATGTAAAATGTAAAGATGGAAAAGTGTTGTTTGGTGATGCGACATTGGACTCTACAAAAGCAAAGACAGGGGAATTTATGCTAGTGCAATTTCCAATTTTAGGAAATTTTCTGGCAGCAAAGAAGTTTAATTTGGAATTGAAGCCGTTGAAAGTGTATGGGCTAGAAAAGGGAAATGATTTGTTTGGCGCGGGTGATTATAAGTTTTATATCTCTTTAGAAGAAGGTGTATGTGGCGACGGGGTGTGTAACAAAGGGGAAGATAGTAAGACGTGTGCAAAAGATTGTGGAGAGATAGTTGTTCAAGCAGTGTGTGGGAATGGCAAATGTGAATCAAGCGAGACAACAGCAAATTGTGAGAAAGATTGTCCGGCAGATAAAGGGCCTGCGGGTTCATCGAGTAGTTCTTCTGGGGGAGGCAGTTCAAAAGGAGGAAGTGGACCAGGGTGTGTTCCACAGTGGGATTGTGGCAATTGGGGATTGTGTAATAATACGAATCAGCAGTCAAGAGTGTGTAACGATGTGGGAAAGCAGTGTAAGAAGCCGAATGTGAAAACGGAAGTGCAAGCATGTGCGCCTTGTCCAGAGTCATGGATCTGTTCGGCATGGAATGATTGTACTAATGGAGAGCAAATGAGAAGTTGTCAAGATGAGCGAAAGTGTGGAACGGTTGCAAGTAAACCTGTGGAGAGTAAGGGATGTAATGAAGTAGTACCTGCGTATGTGCCACCACAACAGACATATCAGCCACCACCACAGCAATATCAACCACCAGTGGCCGCTCCGGTTGTGCAGAAACCGCAAGAAGTGAGTTTTTGGGATGAATATAAGAGTTGGATTTTAGGAATTCCGATGGGTTTATTGTTTGTGGTGATTTTGGTGTTGAGTGTACTGCACTTTACGAATCGGGGACAACAGATAACGTATAATTATGATGAGTTAAAAGATTGGATGAAAAAAGAGCGCACGGCGGGAACGAGTGATGATGATATTCGTCTTATTTTAGCACAAAATACGGGATGGACGAAAGAGGAAGTGGAGAAGATGTTTGCATCGCTGGCGGTGCAGGGTCCGAGTACAGGGGATGGGAAGGCGAAGGCGAGTTGAGGGTACTTTTTTTAGGGAAGAGAGCTGAAATCGTCCTTTTATAACGGAAGGTTTATAAGTAAATCGTTCTTTGGTGAAGAAAGGAATGGACAAATCTCAA
>JAHFQW010000044.1 GCA_023259115.1 archaeon | reverse complement strand
GGGGAGGTAATTTTGGGGGTGTTACAGCTGAGAATGAATAGTACACTGAGCATGAGCAACACTATCACAATACTTTTTTTCATGTGAGGAGGGAGTGTTTTAGTACTTAAAAAGCTTTCTGAGAATAGAAAAGTTTTTATATTAGTTATACTTTTTAGTTATACATTTAAGAGAATTTACTATGCCAATAATAAAATGCGAAACAAAACAGTGGGGAAATTCGCTAGGGATTATTATCCCGCAAAGAACGGTGAAAGAATTGCATATTAAGCCGCAAGAAGAAATTTTTGTAGAGATAAATACACAGAAAAAAAATGTGTTGGCAGAATTATTTGGGGCAGTGAAGTTTTCAAAACCAGCTGCGGCTTTAGTTAAAGAGGCAAGAAAAGAAATAGAGAGTAAATATATGCGATGAAATATTTAGACACCTATATTTTAGCGGAGATTGCTGAGGGAAATAAGAAATATTTCTGTTATATTGAAGAAGATTTTATACTTACTGATTTAACATTGGCGGAGTTTTATTGGGTTTTACTGCGTGATACAAATCCAGAAGTAGCAGATTATTGGTTTCAAAAGCTTAGAGTGTATGCGGTGATAATTTCAGCGGAAATGATGATTGAGGCAATGCGCTTTAGGAGGCTACATAAACAAAAAGATCTTTCTTTTTTTGATTGTATCGGGTATGTATATGCCTGTAAAAATAATATTCCATTTGTAACAGGAGATATGCAATTTGAGAAAATGAAGAATGTGGAGTTTAGGAAGTGAGAAGTAGTTCTGGTATATTTTCTATACTCGTTATTTGGGAAATTATTTGAGTGTAAATGTTCCACGCATCTTGGCCTTGTTTAAGGAGTTTTGAGATGAAGTTAAATGCGACGTTATGCAAGCCGTTATGTGCGGGAGTTTCGGTGATGATGGTATCTTGGAGGTTGGCGATATTATGTTCTTTGATGAGGTTTAACCAGGCAATGCTAAATGAGTAGGCTTTGGCTTCTTCATCATGAGGATTAGGGAGAGTTTTTGTTAAAACGTGGCCAAGCTCGTGGCCGAAGGTTAATAAGACGCGGGCTAAGGAGTCGTTTAAGACGAAGATTTCTGAGAGCAGACCTTGTTGGCGTCGATTGATGGAGAGACCAATTGTGCCCGGAGAGGGAGCGATTTTGCGGAATTCGGATTCGTTGCAGATGGTGATTTTAATGTCAGTGGGGAATGGCTGGTTGAACATGTGTTGGAACGCATCTTCGATAAAAGGACGGATTTGTTGTGCGTCACCAACGAAAATGGATTGTTTACCTGGTTTGAGAAAGTTGTCAGGCTGGAAGTGGTATTCTTGATGGGTTTGCATCTGTTGATATTGTGTTTGATTATGGCTGTAGGTGGGAAGTTTTGAGGAGTAGCTATAGTTTGAGGTTATAGGAGATGCAGATGATGAGAAAGAAGAGAATGAGGGAATGTGAAGAGTGTTGTAGGTGTGAAATGATGGGGAAGAGCTGATATTGGCGTAGGTGATAGATGGTTCTAAGTGAGTCGAAGATGAAGAATGAGAAGAGGCAGATTGAGTTATATATTCTAAGCCACTAGATCCACGAGAGGTGTAGGTGCTACTTGAGCTATAGGAGGAACTTCTTGGTTGAATGGGACAATAGGACTGAGACATTTGGTACATGGTAGTAGCTAGATGTTTTGTGAGCATTTAAGGTTTGTGGAGAGAGGTGAGACATATTGGTCAATGAGAAAGAAAATGACCACAGATACTCACCCTCAGCCTACTCTCTTCATCCCATGAGGGAATACTCAGGAGCTCGTCATCGGGTCTTGAGATGTGGTTAGAGTAGGAGTGAGAAGATTCTTTAATAAAGTTTCTTAAGAATTATTCATAAACCTCTTTACGATGATCAAAACAAATAATAATCAGTTTGTCTTGTTGGATATGATAAATTATTCTAAAAGGGGGAACACGTACGCTGCGATGATTTTTCCATTCATACTTTAACGGCTTTCCTGCCTCTGGCAATTCTTCCAATTTCTTTAGTTGCTTAATGATACGGATACGAGTAGTTTTATCTTTAATCTTTTGAAATTCATCTCGAAATTCTTGAGAAAAAATTATTTCCATTTTAGGGAGTCATTAATAAATTATCAATTTCATCATCGGTCATGTGGCTATTTGCTTTGACAAATTTGCCTTTTTTGATTTGCTGCTCACAGCGTTCGATTTGTTCTATTAGTTCCATATCTTCTTTTAGTTGTTCTTTTTTGATTACTTTGAGTAAAATATTTCCACCTTCATTGAACACTAAGAATTTAGTATATGCTTCTAATTTAGCATCCTCCCTTATTTCGGAGGGAATAACGACTTGTCCATTTTTTGACATTTTAGTTATTGCGACTTCCATAGGCGTTTATTTTAATATTAAAACGAGTTGTATATTTAAAGGTTACGGGAAAAATGTGACCAAAAGATTTAAATATATGCATTGTTTACATTGTATACATGACGATTACTACTATATCTGTACGTGTGCCAGAGCAGGTTCGCAAAGAAGTCAAAGAATTTGAGCGAGAGGAGAAATTATTACAGACTTCAGAGGCAACACGAAAACTTATTTTACTGGGATTGGAGAGTTGGAGACGAGAAAGAGCATTACAATTATTACACTTGGGAAAAATTTCTGTTGTCAAAGCGGCACAAATGGCACAGATGGATGTCTGGCAATTTTTGGAGTTAGTACAGGAACGAAAGATCAATTGGATTAAAGATTTGACATTTATACATAAAGATATTTCAGCTGCCCAATGAAACATGCCCGTGAACACAATAGAGCAAAACTGATTCTTGTTTTTGATGCTACACCATTAATCTATTTGGCAAAAGCAAAATTTCTGCCAAAAGTGAGAGAATTAGGACTAGAGATGATTATTCCTCACGGAGTATATGTTGAGGTGGTAGTACGAGGAAAAGAGAAGAATAAGCATGATGCGTGGATTATTGAACAGTTGGTGAAAGAGGAGGTATTTAGGGTGCAAAAATCGCCTCGGTTATTTGGCACACAATATACTTTATTGAGTGAGGCAGATAGAGAGGTTATCGCACTAGCAAAAGAATGTGAGGGAGCGGTTATTGCTGATGATGAAGAAGTACGACGTGTGGCAGAAGTGGAAGGCGTGCAATCGTTTGGCTCGCTGTATCTTTTGTTTCGACTGCTTCAGACCAAAAAAATAAAACGTGAGGAAGTAAAGAGTTGTGTTGATAAAATGATTGAACAGGGATGGTATTGTTCAATTGAGGTATATACAACGGTATTGAAAGAGTTGGAGAAGTGAATTTGAACCCCTAACAATGGTTCTTGTAAATTTTTCGTTTGATTTATATAGATGGGGATATTTATTTTACCGAAAATATATTCGAATTTGAAATGAAAACAAGTGAAGAGAAACAGCGATTAACTATTAGTAAAATCAGATTTAAAGCAAGAAATCTCTAGAAGCCGAGATCTTTTCGAGTGAATTTTTTTCCTTGAGCTATATTTTTTTCGAATTCTAACAATCGAGCATAAAGAGAACTATGTCGCAGAGTTTCTAGTTCTACTTGCATTTGTTGAAATTGTACTTTTGGGAGGGTTATTGTTTCCATATTCTCTAAAATAGTCTCTACTTTAAATATTTTACGTAAAAAATAAGCGGGCCAGCGAGGATTTGAACCCCGAAAAAACGGCTCTTGCCAAAAGCAAATTTCATCTCTATTTATTGCTATTATAGGACGCCGCTGCCCTATGTCTCCTACTGTTGATGCAGTATCCAGGTTAGGCGACTGGCCCGTATTTGTTGTGAAGAAGGGAGCTGTTTTTATAGGTTGTGGAGGGGAAGGAGAAAAAAGTTATTTCCCCTTAGAGTGGTTATTCAAAATCTAAGACACTCTGATACAAAAGGGTTATAATTCTCCTATGGCTTTTAATAGCTTCTTATGGCCTGCAATGAGTTTTTTAACATGTTGTAGCTCTTGGGCAACAATTTCATACTTTATTTTATCGGTTAAATGGTTTGATTTTTCCATGATGATTGAACAGAATATAAATATGTTTTTATAGGTTGTGGATTGATTTGAGAAAAAGAGAATTAGGAGAGATCTCCCATCACTTTCCATTCGTCTATTTCGGGGGATGACCATTCATATTTTTTGTCATCATTAAGAAATTTTAAATTAGGTTTACGATTAGTATGTAAAAATTCACTTTGCAGAGTCAGAACACTATACATAGCATGGAGCATACACTCTTTAATATAATCTAAATCATCTTTATATTTAGGAATGGCTAAACCTTTTTCTGCAAGTCTCTCATCAAGCATTTGCTTACTACGAAAATTTGGTCCTTCCACCGCATTTAACGCGTGCTGGTAAAAGAAACGCACGTTTTTCACAATAAATTCAAATAACGGAGGTTTACCTAACATTTTCTCAGGAAAAGTATATGCCCAATTTAAAGCCCCCGCAATTGTTTTTAATTTGATATACGCATGCGATATTCCTCGTTCAATAATTTCATCCTGTTTTACTTTAATGAAAGGAAAATCACCATACACTACTTTTGTGTGTTCTAAAAATTCTCGAGAATCATGAAGGAAACGAATAAATTTAAGTAAATATTCTTCATTTTCAGGAAACAGATGAATTCCTAAATGTTTTGCTCCTTCGGGGTGTTCACCCTTGGTTAATTCAACAACTTTTCCATCTAATACAGCAGGACACGTGCCACGTAAAATCTTATGCGCTTTTTCCAAGTCTTTTACACGTATCCAATTATCAAAATCTGAATATCCTTTTGGATCATCTGTCCGAGCAGCTGAACCATAGAGTAAAACACCCAGTAAATCATCACCCAATTTTTCTTTTAACCAATCAATATAAACATATTTCTCTTTTAATTCTTCTGGTGTGACCTCTTTCTCTGCTGTACGTGTACGTACATCATATTTTCTTTTTCCTACCGGAACTTGTAGAAAATAATCAATAAA
This sequence comes from archaeon, assembly GCA_023259115.1. Lineage (GTDB taxonomy): Archaea > Nanobdellota > Nanobdellia > Woesearchaeales > GW2011-AR9 > JACPNA01. Next base: position 1,150 of record JAHFQW010000044.1, on the reverse strand, counting down.
TGTATGTTTCATAGCAAGCAATGTATCATTCCAAGAATTTTCTTGTGTTAAATCACCAAATAACATGGGATATTGACGTTCATGTACATGCCCATAAATCCTTCCAATAAGATAAAGACGATTGACTAAGTGAGCTTTATTAACTATGGTATCTAAGTCTTTGCGATTATGGGTCGCTGCCGCATCAAGTGTTGCAGATTTTGCATCAAACTCGCTTTGTAGCTGTAATAAAACGCGTTCTGGCTCTGGTAACCATTCAGTAGACAGACCGAATAAATCGGTAAATTGACTTTTATCCATGCCCTGTGTGACCATTTTAAACGTAGTTGGAACATAATCACGAAAGCCTTTTACAACATCTAAAGACCAAGGAGCAACAAGTGTAGAATGTTCAGTACTATTTGCTAAAATATTTCGAAGATCGTCAACGGTTGGAACTTCATCAAAAATAACAGGATGAACGTATTCAAAACGATTAGGATAAGGTAAGCCTTCAATACGATTGTTTGGTGCTCTATTTTGATAAATTATTTTTGCCATAAACCCACCATTTTTAAATTTTTTGGGAATAGTTGTTTATAAATATTATGATGATTCAATGTATGTATACCACCAACGAAATATTTAAAAATATCCTTTTTGAATTTTTGTAATTGTAAAATGATAAGAACTGATTCTATTGATAATCTCTGTCGAGCATTAAGAAGACAACATCCAGACTGGAAAATCATGCAGGAACGTTTTGAAACACTTCCAACTTTCAAAAAGAAAAAAGAATATCAGCTTCACCAATATGCAAAAGATTTTAGTGAATTATATTTAGATGTTGCTTTGGAATGTATTGCAAAAGAGGTATTATTAGGTAAAATACAATTTTTTCCAAGATATGATCAAAAAATTCCCCTTGAAAATGGTAATTATAAATTATTTCATAATGGCTCTGGAAGAATGATTATAGAAGATAATGCCTCAGTTCGTTGGGAGTATGACCAAATTATTTTGCTAGAAAATGTTCCAACGGTTTTAGAAATTAAAATAAGGCAATGGGATACAGGGAAAAATAGAAAAAGGAAACAGCGCGATGGAACTTACACTTTAGAAAAAGATAGTTGTGTACGAAATAGCCTTAGACCTGAAATATACTCTCAGA
>JAHFQW010000019.1 GCA_023259115.1 archaeon | reverse complement strand
AAAAGCCCTATCCTCCCATCCCTCACCTCTTACACCTATAACCACCGCAGACATTCTCACCCAATACCAACAATACAACATCGAACAAGAAAAAAGCTACCAACCCCATCCAAAAAAAAAAACAATCACCAGAACAATATGACCAAAAAAAATCAAACAACCACAGAACAACTAAACAACTTTTTCATAGATAGAAACAGAATACGTTCTTATCATCAGAAAATAAAAGAAGGACAAACACTCCAACAACAAGAGAGAAACAACATCAGTGAAATAGAACAACGCTGGAAAAACAATCAGCTTTTTATCACAAGCATCTCCAACTACACCACAGAACTCAGACTATATCAGCCTCAGCCACCACCACCCCAACCACTATCTCCTCAACCCCCTCTCTCCATTGATCTTTCTCATCTCGATATTGTTAAAACAGAAGAATTACCAAACATCCCCTTCACCCCCACCCCCCAATCCATCCATTCTTTTTTCCAATCTCAACACATCATCGGTGAAGAACACAACCAAGAACTTCTCATCTACGCAATCGTAAGTCGAACAAACATAGGCATAGAAAGCCTCCCCGGTTCTGGCAAATCCGCGCTCTTATACGCCGCAGTAAATGCTCTCCCCCCTCCAGCATATCATCTCATCCATCAAGCCACCGCCAAATCCCTCTACAACAACCAAAACATCAACCAATCAGAATTCTGGATAATCCCCGAACTCCAAAAAATCTTCACCCCCGACATCAAAGAACTCCTCAAAAATCTCACCGAAGGCAAAACCGCACAATACACCAAAACCAACCCGCAGCACAACGGCATCACCTCTAAAACTATCGAAAAAAAATGTATTATCTACACCCTCGCCATCACCAACAATCAGCTCAAACAACGCGATGACGAACTGCTCCGCCGCTTCCTCATCCTCCACACCGATATAAGTAGAGAAAAAAACAAAAAAATTGCCGTCCACTTCGGCCAGCAAGAAATGCAAACCCAAGAAAACCATCCCCAATATAAATTATTTCAACAACATCTCGCCAAAAAATTATCTTACCCCGCAGAAATAAAAAATCCTTTTCGCCAATACCTCAACACTCATCTCCCCACACATATTGTCAGCGCCACTCAATTTCCCTCACAACAACACTACCTCAACAATCTCATCAAAGGCCTCACCCTATTTCAAAGCACAACCCTCTCTCCATCAGCACCGTATCTCTTCTCAAGCCTCAACGACAACCAGCACCTCCTCTCCATTTACCACCCAACCCTCATTGCCAACCTCTACAACCTCTCCGTCATTGACAACACCTTCCTCCATCTAGTACCAGAACAACCAACTCCTCTCAACACCCTCAAAGAAACATGGTATGAAAAATACACCCCAGCCCTAGCATTAGACGATTCCATAAGCAAACTCTGCGCCGCAAACCTCATCGAAAAAACAAACAACACTCACCTCTCCCGCAAAATTAACTTAGAAATAACATTAAACACAGAAGAAGCCATCGAACATGCAACTGAGCTCATGAAGAAAAACTTCCCAAAATATCATGACCAATGGTATGGACAATGTTTTGAATAAAAAAATTCTTGAATAAAAAATAAAAAAAGTAAAACCATGACCACAACCCATCTCACCAATTTCAGCACCTGGACAACCGTAAAACCCACTTTACAACAACTAATCACCCAACACGAACATCTTCTACAAAAATGCACACAGCTCGACCCGCAAGACAAAGAATTCAACGAAATACAACAAACCATCCTCAACAGCAAAAACGCTTTAAACACCGCACATCAAGCTCTTGCAGGGAAAAAAAGCATATTGCAACAAGAAATCATCAGCCAAGCAGAACAATCATTAGACACACTTCTCTCAACCATTCATACCCGTTTTCTTCACCACCATAACCAGCACGAAACCATCACCACCTATCTAAACAATTGGACAAAAAATATAAACTTGGAAGAAAAAAATAATCTTCTCGAAAAAATATCCACTGCCTCTCAATCATATCAACAAATCACCTTCTTCAACCCAAGCCTACTGCCTAATACTTACAACATAAACACATTATACAACGAACTCTCCTACCTCTGCCGCCAAAACAAAGATTTCCAGAGAGAATACGCGGCACTAAACACCCAAAAACAAATCCAAGATTTCTCAACACAAATTAAATCTGAAAAAAAAAGAAGAACACCCTACACAGAAAAAATAAAAGAGCTATATAAAAAAAATCATCCCGCCGCCCAAAACATCATCCATACCCTAGCCATAACCGCTATCGAATCCATAGAACAGGACCACCAAAATATCTTACTAGACCCACAGCAATACCTTACTCAAAAAGAAAAAATCACACAAGAAACACAAAAAATAGAAGAAATCATTCAAAAAATAACAACCCCCCCACCTCATCTCACCACCACCTATCTTAACTTAATTGCATCACCCACCCCCTGCCCCCCACTTTCTCTCATCAGCACAATGTTTAGCACAAAAGATATATCTCACACCAGAGATTTATCTCAATCAATATACCTCAACCTACACTTCCAAAACTATCAACAAAAAAGAACACTGCTAGAAAAAGTCATATTAGAAAAATCACCACAAATTGCAGCAGAAATGCAACAAAGCATAAACACCATGGAACAGGAACTCACCATAAACGAGAAAAAAGCTCTATGCCATGAACAACTCTTCACCTACCATCAGCAACTCTTGACATATAACACCTACGCCCAAAATCTAAAACAAAAAGATCTTGCTACAAACATTCATTTTCTCAAACAAAAAATAGAACGCCTAATGACATATTACACCACTTCTCCTCTATCATCGGTAGCAGTAACAGCAACAACAGCAGACACATCCTCTTCTCTAGATAACACCAACAAAAGAACACAAGAAAAAGAAGAAAAAACAACAGAAAAATATACACCCAATGTAGATAACTCAATAGAACAAGCAAACCCATCCACCATCTCTTTACAAGAATTACAAACCAAGAAAGAACTAACCAAAGCACAACAACAAAACGCCATCCCGCAGCTTCCCACACCCCTAGACATCATCCTCTACGCCTACGACACACTTGATAACATAAAAAACAAAACACTGCGAGAATATTGCACCCTCATCACCGGCTTCGATGGAAAAAAGTATAGTCTCCTCTCATATCCCCAAAGAATACAACACGCCACAAGCTTTAATCTAAATGAACTAGAAGGAAGAGATAAAAGTATCTACCAACACCTGCAACAAAGAATACTTTTAATTAAAAAATATTGAAAAAGAGAATATAATAAACCACAATAATATTTAAACATTTTATTTACTACATTGCTCAAGTAGACATTGTTTAATAGTATAATTAGCATTTAATATTGAACATCTTTGTTCAACATCAGAAGAAGACACACTTGATTGTACACATTTTAAGAATAATTTATGAAAATCGCCAGGAACAAGAGTAACTTTTGGGTTTTTAAGTACAGAATAAAGAGATGTACTCCATTGTTTTATAACGGCGCTGCTCTTTCCCGCCTCAACACATTGAATAATATTATAAGAATCATGTAAATTTTCTTTACACACAGAAAGAACATCTAAATTAGATATAGATTTCGCACACCGTGTGGTATACACCTCATCAGAAAACACACCATAACATCCTAACAATAATTTTGGATCTAAATTAGATTGAAGGCAATCCATTTTAGATTTATCAGTCTGCATAATTTTAAAACATGCTGGACTCAAATCTAAAGATTTTGTTTTAGTTTCAAGTCTCCACATACAAGAGACTCTGGAAAAATCTTCTGTAAGATTATCTTTACATAAAGAAATGACATTGAGAGGATAACCATTACTAATACAATTCCACCTATACCCCTCATTTATCAAAGACGTACCACACGCATCAATTAGATGATAATCTTTTTCAGATTTTATACAACGGGAAAGATAATCAGAAGAAGTAAATATCTTAGTGCAACTAGCTAATCTCTTCTGTTCCTGTTCAATTTCTTTTTTCATCTTAATCAAAAAGGTATATCCATACAACACAGATTGTGAACCAGAAGAACAAAGAATAGTGAGGGGATATTCAGTCTTATCACCCTCAATAGCCCTATCTAAAGAATACACCTGTTTTGTTACTTGTTTTGTTTCAACTTCGCCAGTATATTTCAACTCAAACCCTAAAGACTCACCATTCATTTCGCATGTGACTTTATCATCCGCTTCAGAGTAAGCATTTAATCCACATTTGACACATTCATCACCGCTACTTAATAATTTTCTATCAGCAAAAAACTGCAACAGTGGCTTATGTTTCTCATTCTCCAACCGCTCCCGCTCACAATTAGTATTATTATAGCCCAAAAAAGTAAAATCAACCTGTTGTACAAGCTCATTTCCCTTTCCATAATGACAAGTAGCCCCCAAAGTATAGCTCTGTTTCAATCTCTTCTCTAAATCACAAGATATTTTTTGAGGGAAAGAACCTTTAATAAGCAGACCATTCTGAGCCCGCAACTCTCCGGCTTTATCCAATATTCCACACAAAGAATTATGTTCCCTAGATTTTGCAAGAATCATTCCTTGGGCATCAAAAGATTTAAATCCCAGATCAGTCAACTCGCTAGGTATTGGAATCGTGCAATTCACATCTTTGGGAAAATCATTTCCATTACGCACACAAGCAATAATTTCAACATCATCGCCAACCATGTAACGCAACGGATGTTCAGAGTAGACCATCAATTCTGACTTTTTTCTCCTTACCCCATAAGAAACATTTTGGTTAGATTTATTTTCAGGGAGAAAATCTTTCTTAGCAGAGGAAATTTTTAAACCATCAGAACTTCCCAAAACAACAGGCGGTTTAATAGAAACCAATCGATCATCCTTATTATATATACCCACATCCATAATAGAAGACGTAACTCCCTCACCTAAAGAAATTACATTACTTTTTTTAACATCATTAATACCTCTCCCAATAGATGATTTATCCACAGGCACATTACTTAGATGTTTCCCAGGGAAAAAAACAGAATAGGCTGCAAACGATAAACCAATCACCGCTGTGGCTACACCGCCCCACTTCTTCACCTTCTTCCAAAGTGTATCTTTCCGCAAAACCTCTTCCACTCGTCGTTCAGCTACATCATCAATTTCTTTCTGTAAAATCAATCCTAATCCCTCTGTCAGAAAACTATACTCTCTGTTCTCAACACCTCTCAACTTCTGTAACGCCGCAACTCCTCGATCATACTTTTCTCCAAATACCTCTTGCAACGGTGGTTTTTTTGGAACATAACTCTGCACAAAGTCAGGAATTTGCAATGGAGGAACATCTCGCAAAACAGGAATACCGGTATATTGCACTTTTAACTTCCCCAGCGCTGCCACCATCGCCTTCGCAGATTGATATCGCTCATCTTTTCCCAAAGTTCCTTTAATTAAAATACTTGTAAGACTTTTCGCCAAATCATCCGTAACTATAGCACCAATACCACTAATGCTGCCAACTCTTTTAACTCTCTCAATCAGTATATTCTGCAAATCATTCCCCAAAGTGATTTCAGCTTCTTTTCTCCAATACTCCATCATTTTTCCCGTCAACATCAAACTAAGAATATTCGTTAATTGATACGTATCAAAACTAGGTTCTGCTTTCTCATACATCATCGCATCAGGGGGAGAGAAAACCAGATTCATTGGCCCATTTAACGTACCATAATAACTGCCGATCCCTCCTTTTACCGTTGTTCCTACTCCATTGAACAGCTTACGAATATCCTCATTTCTGGCCCGTGCAATACCAAAATCATTAAGCAAAACAACCCTTCTAAGAGAGCCACCAGTATAATCATTACAAAATAAAATATTATCCAGCGTAACATCAAAATGAATTACTCCTTCTTTCTGATCATGAGAACAACTATGATACTTCTGCAGCTCTTTTCCTAAATCTGAAGTAATAGACACAATCTCCTCAACGTTTAGGGATCTATTTTTTACCCCAAATTTGAATTGTTTTAGTTTCACTTTTTCAGAAGTAGATAAATCATTTCGCGAATCAATTACAGAAAAATCATCAGAAACATGTAAGAATGTGTGCAGCGTCTGCCCTTCACGATAACTCATCACATCTTCAAAAATAATCCCTTGCACATCCTCAAATTCACCATATCCCCTATACAATGTCTTCTCGCCATTCCTTTGCAAATACAGTTGCACCGCTAATTCATTTTTTAATATCTCACGAGAAGCCATCCCTTCGCATGCCTGTGTATGCGCAAACATTTTCAGGAAATAATTTTTCCCCAATCCTCTCTCTCCTATCTCCAAAATATACCTGCTGGTCAATGAACCAGCTGGAAAAGACTTTGAAACTCTCCACTCTCCACTTTGTACCAGTTCTTCCAATGATTTTTTTTCAGTCATAAATCTCCATCCATTATATATTAATTACACACTTATTATTTAATAGCCCCCTCCCTAAAAAGAGGGACAACACATCTCTTTTTTCTTCGAACAACCATGAACAATATCATTTACGGCTGCTTTCTCCCCATCACTGTATATATCTCTCCCTAAACATACATTGTTATTATCTGCCACCGGCGCACGACAAACATACGTGTCCCACCCCAGAGGTTTCTCAAATCCATCTTTCACATAAAGCGAACCACAAGTCGTGGTATATATTTTAGGGGATACTTTGGTTGGAATTTCTTTCAGTGAAGATGCTTCTATCTTTTTTTCAATAATCTCTTCAGGAATATGAGAAGAAAAATGATGAAACGTTTCAAAAAAAGAAGAGAGTACGGAAGAAGTCTTTTGAAAACCAAGAGAACCTATTTCAAGGAAATAATTTGGATTTGAAGTTTCTAATTTAACACCTATATTAACCCCCATATACCCATAAGAATAGTCAGATAATAAATACAAACCATCCATTGAATCTAATACAGTAGAACGAGAATTAGCTACAGACATATCAACTAAATCATTTTGTCTAGATGAATGAATTATATCTGAATCATATTTTCCCACTTGAAATCCTAATCCAAACACTAAAGAACAAAGACCAGCCGCCGCAACGGATTTAAATGAAGCAATTCTATCAAAAACTAAAAAAGATTTTTTTTGAGATAAAACGGTAGAATTATCAAATACTTCTACGACATCACTTACATTTAGATCTATAACCTCATTATCATTGCCCGCGGCTTCATCTTCTCTTTTCCCAGACAATTCTAGGTATAATTGATCAGATAACATCTTATCATGTTTTCGCAAAGAAGAATAGGTTCGTCTCAACTTCAATAGATTTTTATGTAAAATATGTTTATCACCCTGATGAGTAACAGAAGAACTTTTCCATCGTTGATACAATTTGTTATATCCTTTTGATTTTCTCTGTTCATTTTTTATCTCCGTCTCAAACTCATTCCTCTTGGCATACACACTTTGGACATATTCCACAAAATCAGTTGATAACGCATCCTCTAAAAAAACATCCCTTTCATACCCCATTTCTTTCGCCATATTCTGAAGTCTTTCAGATAATGTAGTTGATTGTTGTTGCAAAAGAGTATACTGGTACACTTTAGTATCTAAATCCACTTGTAATTTTTCTAATTGAGTTTTCTGTTCAGTGCATGTAGTACTCAATACTTCATTATCACTTACCAATTTAGCTAGTACCTTATTTAATAAATCATAATCCAAAGCCATTAGTTACCACTTCTCAATTATTTTGTTTACTAGTTTCATCAAAGGTCCATCTTCTTTATTCCTCTTTTCTTTATCATCCTCCAACTCTTTAACCTTAATCTCCAACTCCCCATTCTGACTCGTCAAACTAGAATTTTCCGCATCAACAATATTTTTTGCCGATTGCAACAATCTATACTCATCATCATTTCTCTCAACCATCACGTTCAGCTCAGAAACCTGCCTTGCATAACCATCAACCCTCGTTTCCAATCTAGATATATCTCTTTTTTTTGCTTTAACATCATCATCTAATATAAGAAACTTCACCCGCAACTCACGCAACGCATCAAATGAACGCTCCACCACATCTTCCACATCAACATACACCATTGTTGTATCATCAAACTTAAACTCTGTATCAACAAAATTCATCACATCCGCTGCCATATCAACATACGCCCTATGTACATCTTCTGTTAAATTTCCTGTAAAATAGCCGTTTTGTTCTAACAAACGACGAACTTCTTTCTTCCTCATCTCTGAAAGAGCATCAAGTTTACTCTGAGGAATACGTACCAAACAATCAAGTTGCTGCAGCAAATCACTAGGCATCGCATAATCTCGAGAGACACAACGAAACGTCTCTTGCAACTCTCCCTCTGTAACACGAGAACTTAACCCATCCGTTGTTAAAAGAATTCCTTTAATGCCTTGCAAATTATATTTTGCAACCGTAACCCTCTTTTCTATATTTCTTCCCTCAATATCCAAAACACCTAAATAATTTGCCGGCTCTGCAAATTTCACTTCATCTTTGGTTATCTGTTCTAACCCGCTCGAAGTATACAAATAGATTCTGCTATCTCCCACATGAGCAGTATAACACATCTCACGAGACAACAACGCCACATCAATTGTCGTACGAACTGAATTCTGTTGAAATAACACCTGATTAGCATGAACTATCGCCATATGCAGTAATTGTAAATAATCCTCCCCACTTGAAATATGATTACAAACATAATTCCCTACAACATTCGTTGCTAAGTGGCTTGCCGTCGTACCAGAATAACCACTGCACCCATCCGCCACCATCGCCAAATTCCATTTGTTCCCTTGTATATCACAAAACTGCATAAGACAATGCGCATCCTCGCTTTTATCATGCACTTTTCCCGCAATTTCGTGTACATACATCCTCATTATCTAATTCCCCCATATTTAGCCCAAGAAGTGATTCGATGTGGGACTCTACATACGAAATCCAGTGAATAACGCTTTTTTAAAAGATGTACATAATTCTCAACTCTACTCTGCTCATCATATCCCCGCTCATCCGTGATCTGCTCTTCATTAAAAGAAATCTTAGCCCCCGGAGTAATCGTTGTAAGTAGTGTATCAATTCCCACCCTCATAAATATATCCCTCAACGTAAACGAAACATATCCATTATTATATCGCAAATGCTCTACAATATTGCTCTTCATTGGCTCCTGTAATTTTTGTGAAGAAAAGAACGTAATCGTTTTGAGATAAGAACAGCCAATCTTCCTAGTATATGTACTCATCGTATCATTACGTTTATCTGTATCAAAATCTAATTCATACACAAATAATTTACTATTATCACTTCCAAATAATGCATAATACTTTTCTTTCTCCATTCCCCGCTTTTGATCAACTTTTTCTGTTAAATGATGTTTCACTAACAACACCGAAGTTCCTTCCATAGGTAAATAATTTCTTCCTGTATGATTAGACAGATATGAAAAACCAAACCCAGCGCAACGATCTAAACTATTCAATCCTTTTTGGATAAAATACCCGCCAATTGTATCTGTCACCAACAAAATATCTTCTAAAGCATGCAACGCTAACACATTCTTTCCACCCTCCCGCCCAAATGGATAAATAGATTGGTCTGGCAAACCCTGTTTTAATACTTGAATCCTCTCCCGAGCAGGAACCAGCACTCCTTCTTCAACACTTGTATCAGCACACATCGCGCCCGTTGGCGATATATCTAATATCCTACGTGCAGTACTATTCAAATCACAATTTGTAAACTGTAATAAACAAGATTGCGAATTGATCACTTTTTTTCCTGTATCTGCCCCATACAAACCAAGATACAAATTATGTGTAGAATCAACTGCTATACTCCCACATAAATTATCTTCTCCCACCAGAGGAAGAATCTCCTCACCCAACCCCAGAGTGCGAAAATTACGAGAAGATATTTCTTCAAAACAACTTTTATTGGAATTGTAACGTAATAACTTGATAAAATTCTTCGTTAACACATATAGGTCTTGCCCATGAACATACATCGTTCGAGGCGTTTCACGATTATTATGTTCTGGATCAAATAACAAATTGCTATCTAAAATTGCGTGTGTCGAAGTACTCCCTTCATGAACATATAACCCTTGTTCTTTTTTATCTTTGTCCTGAACCCCCAACACAATCATCTCTTTGGCCATAATTTCCTCCACCAGGCCTGTTGAGAAGAGATATCCGCTAATCTCTTCACCTCACGTTTAATCAGGCCACCTATTGTTTTCATTTTCTTACCAACATAAAAATTCTCAAAATCTTCATCTATCTTCAATTCTAATGGATCAAAACCAAAGTAATCTTCACGATTTCGTTTTGTAGAGAGGTTTACATTAGTAGTATTAGGATTATTATTAATTCCATTGAGTTTAAAAAATACTTCGCATAGCGGTAAATCGACAGACCTATTCATCAACGTTCGTATTTCTTCAACTCTCTCAGGCCCATACTTGAGGGATGGAAATCTAAGAAAAGCAGAAAGAAGTAATGCCGCCATTCTTCCCTCATCAATCATCAACCTCGCCGCTTTCTCTTTTAAATGATATTCCGCCAATTTTGAAAAATTATAAATGTAGATATAATTTTGAATCGCATCTCTACATAACGTAGCATCAAATTCTCCTAAAACACCTTTATGAAACGCATAATCAGCTTTAAAAATCATTGCCTCTAAATTATCCGGTTCTTTAACTAAAACCGCATTATAAAATAGTTTAGCTTTTTCTATATCTTTAGCTTTCTCCATAGATGTAACTGTCTTCCTATCACAACATTTCCTCGCCGACAAAGTATATTGCCCAACCAATGCAGATGAAACTAACGCTTTCTTTGATTCTAAATCATTCAAAATATCTGGTTCTAATTTCTTACTCGCAGTATCTTGAAAAAAAAGAGTTAGTTCTAATAACATCCGCAATTTATTTGTATCTATATTCTCTCTAGCCGCATACAACCCCGCCGTAACAAAAACAACATCATAATTTCTATGTACATCTGAAAAATATGATTTCAAAATAAATTCACCAAATATTTTTGTGCTATTATCAGTATATTCTTTATACAGTGCATCATAATCCGTAAGAAACGATTCCAAACTCTTGTTCGCCTGCGACACAAGCAAAGAAATATCACTTTTCCCATCATGTTGAATAAACTCAGAGAGAACCTCAACTGCACTATCCACATTTCCAGATTTATATTCTAAAGCGGAAGCCCAAATCAAAGCATCTGTATCTTCTTTCAACTGCATATAAGCATTAATTCTATCTCGCACCTCAACTCGTTCATCATCTGCAATCATCCGTCGCAATTGTGAAACATAACTTTTAACTTGTGGATATATATCATCTTTTTCTGGGATCATCACTAACTCTGCCAATCCTTTCTGCAGCAATCTAACATCCCGCTCTGGTGTAGAATCTGCTTTGCGACAATACCCATCTCCCAAATAAAATCGTACCAGTACATCAGTTGGATATCTATTTAAATAATCTGTACATACATCAATTTTCGCATCATAAGACCTAGCCTGAGCTAATTTAACCAGTACTTCTTCTCTGCGCACATTTTGAACAACATCAGCCATAGAGTAATCACTTAAATTTTAAATGCATCTCCAACTATTTTTTTCTTATCTTCAGGTAAAACCATCATACAGGTATTGCGAATATATTCCAAAGCAGTATCTTCTGAAGTGACATCATACTTTTTAATTTCCGCACTCAACGCAGAAATAGCCTCTGCTTTCAACCCAAGTTGGAAATCAAATTCACTAATTTCACTCTGAACACGTTCTAATTGCTGCGTTGAAGAAAGTAAATTTCCTGCGATCTCAGAACTATATTGTCCTTTTGCTCCTTTTTTCATTTGAACAACATAACCATCACATTGAGTAGTATACTTTTTTTCCTCTTCTTCTTTCACATGTTTACTATTATTCAGAGTATCCACTTCTTGTTCAAGAGTATCTATCTTTCCCGCAAGAGGAGACTTACAATTTATTTTCTCTAACCTCTGTTGTTCAATCCCCTCAACCGCTCGCCCCAAATATAACACTAACACATCTTCAAACGCCGTCTTCTCACTTGACGGCATATATTCTCCCCCACGAGAACGTAATAGAGTATACGAATTGTCATCTGTTTGGAAAAAACGCTCTAAAGTATCTTTAGTTAATAACGATTCCTCATTCCAAGTAAATCTCAGCATATCAATTGGTCGTAATATCACGGGGAATTTGTGTGAATTATCACTTTTTTCAGTGATAATAAAATAATCAAATTTACTTTTAACTTTCTCATGTAAAGCATCTCTCAATCTCGTAACAGGAGATACTCCCATCGTATTAGTGCTGGTAATATCCACACCTAATTCCGTACGCACATAATCAAATGGTAAACTTTTACCACCTTCTAACATCCATGAAACTAATGCCGCCGCAGAATACACATCTTTATCTAACGCCGAAGAACCCAATCGTGGATCTCGAAAATAAAACGCTAGGTGTAAATCCTCTCCACTTAAAGACTGACTATTCACCGCAAATGTCCCAATCCCTTGAGTATCTCGATCACAGAGCAAAATATGACCATACAACAAACTCTCTACTAAATCAAACCTCTTTTCACCAAAATCAGTCTTATCAGACTTCACTCCAAAATCAACTCCCGTAAGAATATTTTTTGGATTAAGATCGGTATGATACTTCTTCGCTGCATGAGCTTTTTCTAACGCTTCCAGCACCGTAAACAATACTTTATAGCTCACCGCTTCTTGAACTCTCTCTGTATCATCAGGAGTTAAACCAATTTGAGAAAAAACACGAGTAACAACCGTATCCAAACTCATACCCCCATAATCCATCAACAGTGCTTTCTTAGGTGAATCATCAGCAACAGAAGCCACCCCCACATGATCAACCCATACAAAATGATCTAAACGACTATTTTGTAACTCTTTTGCATTCACTTCAAACTTTTGCCCATCGCCACGAACATGTACTTTAAGAGCATATTCTTTCTGAGACGCAACATCACGCACATGATACACCCTCCCTACTGCTCCTTCCCCCATCACTTTAAGAATATCAAACGTTAACGTCTCTTTATCTTTTTTAAAAGTACATTGTTGTTGTATTGCATCCGCCATATTAATTTCCCCCATAGAGTGCTATTTTTTTTCCTTTACCATTAAACGCAATTGAAGATTTATTCTCCCCACCCTGCATCTCAACTCTTCCCCGTGATACATCTCGATCATCACTGAGCAGCAAAAATCTTCCTTGTTGATCAATTGCAAAATCACGCACGCTCTCAAACACTCCTCCTCTTGAAACTACCTCTGTGGTAGAACCTTCCGTAAAATACAAAGGACTATACGTTCCCTTTGTATAGGTAATATAAAACACTCCTTCTTGATTGTGATAGTTTCCAAGATGCATTTTCGCAATCGTAGACAGAGTATTCCCCGTAGAAAAAAACATCTCACCATTACACAAAATATTTCCCCCCTGTGTTCCCGCATACACCTTCTTCTCACTATCTTGTACACATTCAACGGCCAAGGCATATACTGCTTCATCATACTGCTTCTTCTCAACCAACTCCCTAGACAACAAAAATTCTGACACCACCCTATCCTCACTCACAAATACCGAATTTCCCGCAACCGCTAATTTCACATGATCTTTTCCCACAGCGCTATAAAAAATATCTTTCTCCTGAATCTCTCGGCTCTGCACCCCCACTAATGAATCCAAATGTATTTCCACAACCCCTCTTCTGCTATGTGCCGCAAATAAATGTTGATTCAACATCCCCGCCTCACCAATTACAGACAAACACTCAAACGCGCTTCCTTTTGTATCATCAAGTAACATGTTCACCTCTATCTCCTCCTGTTCACGAACATTATAAATAGCAATTCCTCGTTTCCTGCCAATCGCTGCATATACCTCTTGATCCACAGTAAAAAAAGTCAGACCTCCTTGCACATCACAATTATCAATCAAAAATAACCTCTTCCAAGCATTTTTACCCTCAACAAATACTTCTAAACAATGAGAAGCAGTAACCGCACAATATCTCCTCTGTGGAAACGTATGCAATCGACTCTGCAACTGCTGTCCCTCCTGTAATGATTTGTTGGTATCCATTTTGCCACACAACTCATTATTCTCAAGAGTATCCCACACCATTTTCATCACTGCGCGTGCTTTTCTCGTTTCACTCTCCACAAACTCTGCAATACTCATGCTCCCACCACTTTTCCATTTCGAAACCGCTGATCACCTACTAAAAACAATCCTTTTCCTGTATCATCACGCTGCTGAAAATACCCATTATTTAACGGCCGCTCATCATACCCCGGAAACACCAACAATGCTCTTCCCACACTCTGGAGCGCCGGAACAACTGTCTTGAGCAGATACGCCGCCGTCTGCATATCCGAATTTTTTGCATCAGAAATATGATTAGGATAATAATTCCCCGTCTCTTTGTGTAAAAAATCATACGCTTTCCTATACTCCATCATATCAAAGATTTTTTCAAACATTTCTCTATCCTCTTCTCGTTGTGGATATATCACCGGAATCGTACCCTGCGTATCATGAAACCCCTTCAGCGATACCGCCAAATGAATCTGTGGAAATCCCGCCTGCTCTTTCAACGACGCATATTCTTCATTCAACACTTTTTCCAATCGATATAAATCATACCCTGTACACGCCACAATCTTTTTCGCCATCGTTGGACAATTCCCCGCCAGCACATTCGCCAACATACACATCTCATTTGCTAATAGCACATACGTTGGCAACCGCATCCCTTTCTCAGCCATAGATTGTAATTTCTTCCCTCGTTCTATCATCGTTGAAACAATAAACGGAAACTCTACATACATCCGAAACCCAATCAGCGAATAACCACTCTCAGACGACTCCGAACGTATCCCCTCATCCAAATGAGTATGTAAATGCCTATCCACTTCCCCAATTCTCGCAATCAATCGATGTGAAAAATCCCACTCTCTCAAAAACTCTTCCTCACTCATCAACTTCCTCCCCCCTACCCCACCTTGTTCATACAAATTCCAATCTTCTTTCACATTCAACTTCACATCAGATTTTCCTTTTGCCGCCAGCCCCTTAGCATACTCACACAAACTAAACTTTTTCTTCGTATCCCGCCACGAAATATAACCCCCCGTCGCATCAACCACCGCATCAGAACACACCATAAAACGCTTAAAATCAGACTGTACCTCAAAATGAACGCTTGATAAATTCTCTTCCAATTCTGTTAACCAACCTCTCTTAAAATCATCATCCGTAGTATACCCATAATTATAAAAAACCACTTTCTCCACCATATCAAAAAAAATCTTTCGAGAAGGCGCAATATAGTGAGCTAAATTATCTCTCTCAATCTCCCGTTCACTATCCTTCCCATTTTTAGAATCACTTTTTTTATAATCAAATAACCCTTCCAGCGAATCATCTCGCAGACACGTAAAGAAATTGTGAATAGCTCTTCCTTTTCCCATAATACCTAACGTTTTTGTACCCATAATCCCTCATTTTATAGCGAGATAACGCCCCTATTTAAATATTGTTATCATTTATTCGTAATACTCAATATTAATTACTTATTAAATACGAATAAAATATAAAACACCCTCCCCTCCACCCCTCACAACAACTATTACCAGAGAAGACAACCTACATAAATAAGTGTAGTAACAACATATACAACAATGAAAGATATAGTCCTTACTACACCAAATGAGTAAAAATAGAGAGCTAAAATCTCTTAAAATGAAAAAAGAATCAAAAGATATATAAAATAATGTAACATTAAAGTATACACCTGAAACCATAACAAAACTCACTATTATGAAAGACCAAATATTAATGGATCTCGGACTATCTCAGAACGAATCAAAAATATATCTCACCCTTCTCGAAACCGGCTTTGCCTCCCCCACCAAAATCGCCCAAATCAGCGGCGTCCATCGTGTAAACGTCTACGACTCCATCACCAAACTCAAAGACCGTGGCCTCGTTACCCAAACAACAAACCATGGAAAAAAGAGCTACCAAGCCTCTCCTCCTGAAACCCTCCGAAATATTCTAAAAGAAAAAGAAATCAACCTAAACAAAATTCTTCCAGAATTAGAACTACACAACAAATTAAATAAAAACCAACAATCCGTCCAAATTTATGAAAGCAACGATTTCATCCGCAACCTCTTTCTGCATTTCCTCGAAGTAAAACAAGACATCTTCGCCATCGACGCTCCTAAATTTGCCATAGACAAAGTAGGCAAATTCTTTCAAGAAGTCATTCACAAACGACGTGCAGAACAAAAACAAACCATGTACCACATCTACAACCGTGACGCCCTCGAACGCATAAAATTCCTCAACGCCCTTCCTTATACGCAAGCCCGCTATCTCGATCAGGAAAACAACAACAACGTATTAACCATCATTTGCGGTGACGAAACCGCCATTCTAATTTTACATGAACAGCCCGAACAAAAATCATTTAATATTTTAATCAAAAACCAGCAAATCGCCGATGCCTATCGCACTCATTTCTGGATACTCTGGGAAAAAGCCAAAACACCCCCAAAAACAGAATCAAAAAAATAAATTTAAAAACAAAAAGAAGAAAACAAAAAAACAAAAGCCGCTCTACACCCCCAACTCCCCTTCTTTCAGACCTTTACGTTGAATAATCGTATTACGCACTTTATCCTGCAATTCGTAAGGTAAACGTTCAAACATCTGATCGACCAATGAAGAACTTCCGCGGCCTTCTGTTCCTGAACGTAAATCAGAACTCCAGCCAAGTAACTCCCCTACCGGAAGTTTGGCAACCACCACCACTTGGTCCGCTTCTTGCGTCATATCCAACAACTGCCCTCTCTTAGACGTTACCAGTTTGGAAATCTCTCCCGTATATTCCGAAGGCGCCTCAATTCTCATAATCTGCAATGGTTCAAGCATCATTGGTCCTGCCTGCATAATCGCTCCTCGAATACCCTCACGTACTGCCGGATACATTTGTGCCGGCCCTCTGTGAATCGCATCCTCATGCAAACTACAATCAGTAAGTGTAACCTTCAAACCCATACATGGCTCTTTTGCCAGAGGACCTTTCTTCATAACATCCTCAAACATATCAAGCACCAGTTCCATAATTTCATTGATATAGACAATACCTCTCGTAGAATCCACAAACATATTACCATCATGAATTGCTTTCACTTGTAATGCCTGCTTTGTATCCCAGCCACATTCATCACGCAAGAACGTAACCGCTAAATCTTCTCTCTTCTTAAAGCGTCCGACAGGCAATCTTGCATCTTTAATTCCTTGCACAATAACCGGTTCAAGCGGTTCCACTTTAAAGTACAACTTGTTATGCTTGTTTGGCGATTTCCCTTCCACTTCCGCACTCTGCTTTGTCACCGTCTCACGATACACAACAATCGGCTGCGAAGTCTTAACTTCCACACCTTTCTCCGTAATAATCCTATTCTCAATAATCTCTAAGTGCAGTTCCCCCATACCGCTAATTAAGTTTTGTCCCGTCTCTTCATTAATTTCAACTTTAACTGACGGATCCTCCCGGCTAACTTTACGTAGAACTTCAATTAACTTAGGTAAATCTCCTGGTTTCTTAGCCTCAATAGCTTTGGTAATAACCGGATCAAAAATATGCTTAAGCTCCTCAAACGGCTGATCCGGTTCTATAGTAATCGTCTCACCTGCAAATCCTAAAATACCCGAAATTGCTAACACATTACCCGCAGGAAGGGACTCCATAATCTCTGGTTTAACACCATTATAAATATACACATTCTGAATCCGCTGCTTCTGCTTCGCATTATTCAAATACACTTCCATCCCCCCGCGCACCGTTCCACTAAACAAACGTCCCGCAGAAATATCTTTTCCAGATTTTGGATCAATCACAATACGTGTAATCACAAACGCCACTTTTCCATCCCGATTGCACGTCATAAGATCTTTACCCATCTCCGTCTCAAAGTCACCGTGCCAAATCTTGGGAATCCTATACACTTGCGCATCCACCGGATCAGGATGATGCTTGATAACCATATCTAAAATAACTTCATGCAACGCCGCATTATTCCACACCCACTCTTTACGCTCTTCCTCTTCCATCTCATAAATACGTAAAATATCAGAAAATTTCACATTCTTCTTTGCCATGTATGGAAACGACAACGCCCAGTTCTCACGAGCCGAACCAAATGCCACACTTCCATCCTGCACTTTTACCTTCCACTTCTCTTTATATTCCTGTTCCGCAATTCTCTCAATCATATTATTGAACTGCGCCATTAACGTCATAACTCTCTCCGCAATTTTCTCAGGAGACAACTTCAATTCTTTCACTAATCTATCCATCTTGTTAATAAAAAGAACCGGTTTAACTCTCTCCCGCAGCGCCTGACGCACAACTGTCTCCGTTTGCGGCATGATCCCCTCCACTGCGCAAATTAACACAACCGTTCCATCAACTGCCCTCATTGCTCGCGTAACATTACCGCCAAAATCAACGTGGCCGGGTGTATCAATCAAATTAATCAAATACTCATTACCATCATACTCATGAATCATCGAAACATTCGCCGCATCAACCGTCATTAAACGCTCTTGCTCATCTAAATGCAGCCATGTCGCCATTCCACCTTCTAACTGACCTGCGAATTTTGCCGCCATTTTTCCTGACGCCGCAAGTAAATTATCCGTAAACGCCGTCTTACCGTGATGAATATGCGCACTAGTACAAATATTTCTAATATATTTTGGATTCTGTGTAATCTTTGCTACTTTATCCGTCATTGCATCTGCCATAATATTAAACCTCTATAATTTTAATTATTACTTTAATTATTATTGTACTATCAATCGAACATGAATAAAACTCAAAACACATCGGAACCTAAAACACATGCGCTTCATGCACTGTTTTATAAGTAAACAACTCCTCTTGTTTGAACCAAAGTACAATTTCTTGTTTTGCTTCCTCTGCATTTCCTGACGCATGAATTAAATTTTCCGCCCCTTTGCGCTGTAGACTTGCATAACCTAAACTAAGATGAGCAAAATCGCCGCGAATCGTTCCCGGTAATGAATCTTTAGGTCCTGTGCTTCCAACTAACTTTCGCACAACTTCTGCCGCCTGTAATCCCTCTAAAACTAATGCTAACACTGGACCAGACATAAGAAACTTTCGAGTACCATCAACAATCATTTTACCAATTTCATCAACAGACTCCGTATACTTCATTCCCGCCGCATCCCAATCTTTCTTAGTTTTATTGCCTACAATAGGAATTAAGCTATCTTGATAGTGTGCTTTAGCTAATTTTTCATCCGCCAACACCATCTTCGCACCCACCATCTTCAACCCTGCATCCTCAAAGCGCGAGATGATACGGCCCATTAAGCCGCGCTTCACCGCATCTGGTTTCAACAACACAAGTGTACGTTCCATGTATATCTCTACTCCGCTTTGGCCGTAACCGCCGAACTATCTGTCTTCTTATGCTCACGTCGATACTCTCCCGTCCAAGCCGTTTTCAGCGGTTTACGTTTTAAATGCAACAAATTCTTCTCGCACTTCATCGAACAAAAATTATCAATCTTGCCGCTCACATAGACAAACATTGTTCCCGTTCCTTTCTCAATTTGATCTCCACAAAATGAACATTTTGGCATAATACATCACCTTTAGTTGATTTTAATCTTTAGTTAATTTTAATACTCCAAGACTTATCGTCTTGGACTGGCATCCTTGCTCGGCCCTTTGCGTCCACCGCCGCCAGCACGCTGTGCTTCAATTTCTGTTTCCAGTAGCACTAAGATATCTCCCACTTGAATTGGACCTTTCACGTTGCGTCGAATTGCCTTGTTCTTATCCCGACCATCCAGAATCTGACACATAACCTGCGTCAGCTCTCCACGTGTACCAGCTCTTGTAATAAGCTCTTTAACTTCCGCAGGAATACCTTCAAAAAATTTGATTTCGCCCTCAATTCGCTCCTCTTGCTGTGGCTGCCCCTTACCTTGCACAGGCGCACCCGGTGCTCCTGGCACTTTTGCTCCTTCTTGTTTTTTACCCATAAGACATCACCACAATTATCGTAAAGACTCAAGCAATTTTTTTGCTTCTCCTTCTTTCACAACAGCTACCGCTGCCGTGCCAACTGCCAGTCCTGCTGCAGCACCTAAATCATCTTTGCGACTCACTTCAAAGCAAAGCACATTTTTCTCTTTGCATAGCAAAGGTAAATGCATCACAATCTCTTTAGGCGTAACATCTGCCGCATATGCAACTAACTTAGCATCGCCCTTCTCAATTGCTTTTGTCGCTTCATTAGCACCTTTGCGAATCTTTCCGCTTGTTCGCGCAATCTCAATAACTTCCAACACTTTTGCTTCATCAGCCATAGTAATTTACCTCATGTATATTTTTAAACTTATTTTTTTAATTAATAATAACGTAACCAATAACACAGATAAGAAAGATAACTCTTCACTTACCTCGTGGCCTATTTTACTTATACCCATTATACGTAGCCAACTCATTGGTATAGAAACTAAAACCATGGTTTATTTATAAAGATTACTAAAAAAAATCAAAAACGCACATTCTTCCATCAAACAATTACTCTACAACATCCCATCCAACGAACTAATAACCCTATATCCCTCTTTTTGTCCAACACTTCCCGCCCCCGTTCTATCCACATGATACAATCGTGCAATCTCCACACCCGATGCTTTAGCCGCGCCCACAATCTTCTCAGAATCATCCACATACGATTTCATCGCAAAGCCATTTTCTCTCAAATACCTATCCAACACTTGAAACGCCTCTGGCGTATCCTTTGCTGCAACCTTCAAATCATCTGCGGTAGAAAGTATCAATCTTCTATCCGTAATAAAGTCTTGTAATCCTGATGTTTCCAACATTACCCCAATCGAACGTGACGAACCAGAAGAATATACTCCAATATGCCCCCGACCATAAAATTGTCCTAACACCCGTCGTACTTCATCGTAAGGAAACGCTATAACCTGCCCCCGCTCCACCGCTAAATCAAACGTTGCCATAAACTGATTCTGATACCTCGCTCGATTCGCCAACCACTTCTGTTCCAATGCCGCAATCTCTGCATTTTCTGCTTTAAATTGATTCCATCCCGGACAATCAACTAATGTCTTATACACATCAAACATAAAAACCGGTTTCATAAAGCATAATAACCAACGACCATTTATAAATCTTTCGATAATTTAACTACTTTTTAGTGAGAATTTTAACAACTCCCTTCTCTGCATCCACTTCTACATAATCGCCATCTTTAAGCACAGAAGTCGCAATCTTCGTACCCACTATGCAGGGTTTCTTCAATTCTCGCGCAACAATTGCCGCATGACAAATAACGCCTCCTTCATCCGTCACAAAAGCAGCAGCTTTCTTCATGGCAGGCAGAAAATCAGGAGTAGTCATTGGCGAAACCATAATCTCTCCTAATTTAACTTCATCAATTTGATCTTTACGTTTAATTATTTTTACAATCCCCTGCACTTTCCCCCTATAAGCAACTTCTCCTTTAAAATTATTAGAACCTAGTTCTATCTTATTCAACTTAAATGTATAATTTGGATTATTGGTGATAAATTGAGAGAGAGTAATTTCTGTACTTATTTTTCCAGGTATTAACACAAAATTATTCATTCGTTGAGAAAGCTTTTCTTTTGAGGGCGGATTACGAATTTCATCTCCTAAAATAGCCACAATATTTTTACCTAATGAAGGATAGATAATAGATAGGCTCATTCGAATAATTTTATCACTACGATCAAAAAAAGTGTCTTGTTCACGCATCTCACGCGCTTTTGTATAGACCTGTTTTGGAGCATTGGTATCATCTGCTGCACAATAAATCACAATAAAATCAACCATCATTCTTTTTACTAAAGTGAATAATTCTTCAAGTGGGGTAAATGTAGAAGGAATATTATTCCAAAAATGATCAAGCCGTCGCAAATCTTGTTCATATTTTTTAATAACCCTATCAAAAAAGAATCGTTCATTTGCATATAGATTTGCAATTTCCTTTCGTATCCAATTCAAAGCTTCATTATCTTGCCATACTTCTAAGACCCCATCAGTCATATAGAATATATAGGGGATAGAATAAGGAGATTGTAAGTGTAATACCTCTTTAAGACCTTGTTCATTACCATAAAACCAAGCTTCCTGCATAATAATAGAAAAATCTCTTGTATACATTTTTTCAAATTCTTGTCTGTTAGCACTCAAAATTCTAACAACCCCCTTCTCTGCATCCACTTCTACATAATCGCCATCTTTAAGCACAGAAGTCGCAATCTTCGTACCCACAATACAAATCTTCTTCAACTCCCGACTCACAATCGCTGCATGCGACGTCAATCCACCGGTATCTGTAATAATCGCACATGCTTTCTTCATCGCAAACACATATTCCGGTGATGTCATCGGTGCCACTAATATCTCTCCCTCTTGAAACGTATCCAAATCATGCGGATCAAGTAATATTCGAACACGCCCTTGAACTTTTTTCGCACCCAAACACGCCACAACCCCGCTAAATTGTGTTACATCTCCCTCCACTTTCTTCTCCGCATAATGCTCCCAATACTGTAGCATCAAAAAAGTATCAACCCTCTTCATGGTATCATCAAAATGCACACCAAACCCATTCTTTCTATTCTCTAACACTTCATGTAAATTCTCACCAAAAAGTATTTTAGAAATATCCGAATTCCAGCAATTCAATAAATCATCATAAGAATAATCAGATCGCCTTGCCACCTCTCGGACTATTAGATCTTTGTAATATAAGTTCTGAAAAATATGTTTTTTACGTTCATCCTGCCATCCCACGCTCCATGAAATAGCTTCTGCCATGCGCACAACAGACGCTGGTAGCCTCCATTTTCGCACAACCTCTTTCTTGCGTATTTTCAGCTCTTGAAGATTATTTGCCAACTGCTTTTTCAAATTTTGATCTAATTTTTTCTTGCGCTGCGAAAAAAAAGACACAGGTAACACATCCACATGAGCATAACTATTTTTCAGCCAGAAATATTTTTCTTGATGCGCCTTCATATTTTTTGTCCCAAGCAAATCAACTTCCTCCTGTTGATAAAAAGACAACTCCTCTGGCGCTGTTAACACTTCCATCACCAAAGGCAATTCAGCGGTATCTATAATATATTTTTTCAATTCTGCTTCCAGTAAATCCAGCGAGCCATAATTACCCAATTCCACAGGCATTGTTGGTAGCCAAAAATCAATTAACAACAAGTGAAATCTATCCCATACATTCTTCAATTCTAAATCATTCAACTTCTTCAAATTCATCTTCGCAATCTTTTTCTCATACGCAGCAATACTCGTAACCGCTCTCCGCCATTGTGTATACAATCGTTTTCTCTCTTTTTCAATCAATATATACTTCAGAAATAATCCTCCCCCCACCTCGCGTAACGCCCTCCACTCATTGAGCCACAACATCCGCTTCTCCTTAAACAAAAATAACGTCATTGGCCAATGTACCCCATACTTCTCTTGCATATGCACACAACACACCTCTGTAAACTCTCCTCCTGACCATAAAAATCGCCCAGGAATTGGCCCCCAATGAAATATATCTCCTTGCAATGGCCACTCACTTGAAGAAGAATTCAAAATTTTCACAACCCCCTTCTCAGCATCCACTTCTACATAATCCCCATCTTTCAAAATAGAAGTGATATGGGTAATACCCACAAGACAAGGTATGCCAAACTCACGGCTGATAACAGAAACATGAGCTGTAAGTCCACCTTCTTCCGCCACAATCGCTCCCGCTTTTTGTAATAAAAGCACAAAATCTGGGCTGGTATTTGTCACAACTAAAATATCCCCTCGTTCTAATTTTTGGAAATCATCAGATCCTAACACCACCTTAACTTTGCCTCGAACATGCCCCCCACAAGCAACTCTTCCTCTAAATTCGAGTGAATTTGAAGATTTCAATTGCAAATACTGCTCTTCAAATTGATCAACCTCATCACCTAGCAAAGTAGAAAAACTATCACCCACTACAAAAGCATGTTTTTGTATACGTTGCCTAATCATTTTTTCATCAATCTTCTTCCCTTCAAGTAAATCATATATCTCAAGAGGAATTAAATCTTTAATAAAATCAACCGTTTTCCCAACTCTGTGGGCAATTTGTTCAAAAAGTGGCTCAGCATAATATTCCATCTCATTAAGAGAAAATTTATAATAATCTTTTAGATAAGTAGACTCAGCCGCAATATCCGCAATTCTTCGTAGATCACCAGAAAGAGTAGATACTATCTTCTCTCGTCTATCTAAATCAGCTTTAATACGTTTAAGTAACCTTTGCAACCGCATCTGCGGATTATCTTTTTGTAATTCCTCTAACGTCTGTTTATAATCAGTAATAGTTTTTGGCTTCTCATTATAATATCCCAAAACAGACCAACAGTAAGTGTCATGGATTTTTTGCAATTGTGAGGGCCACACTTTATTCCTAGTTGCTAACGTAAGCAAATCAATTTCCTCTTGTAGAGAAAAACTATGATGCCTGTTAATGGATGCATATCGAATCACCTCATCAGCATTCAAAAAACCTGAATTTCTAAATTTTCGTAATAAAGCATAATCAATAAACCGCAACGTC
Source organism: archaeon (assembly GCA_023259115.1). Lineage (GTDB taxonomy): Archaea > Nanobdellota > Nanobdellia > Woesearchaeales > GW2011-AR9 > JACPNA01. The sequence goes on along the minus strand of JAHFQW010000019.1, from coordinate 5,369 downwards.
GCAGAGAGATGAGCCATTTCTTCAAATAGAGTAAAATACTTTTTTATCTTTGTAATATAACCAACAGAATGATCTATAATATTCGCAGAAGAAGTAAGCAACGACCTTGCTTCATTTCTCAATTTTATTATATTATCTTTAATACTTAACAAGTAATTCGTATCAGAAAGAACTTTATCCAAGTATATATCCAAATCCGTTTCTTTTTCAAGCAAAAAATACCAACGTACTTGATGATTCAAAGTAATTCCAACTACACCAGTTGATAAAGGCCAGCGCACATGATCCCCAAGATAGGCATGACACAGCAAATAATCATAGCAGCCATAAATTGCTCTTCCCCCTTGAGGCAATATAGAATAACGTGAAAAATCAACAAGAGAATTACTATTCAAAATTGTCACAATCCCTCTATCCGCATCAACCTCCACATAATCTCCATCTTTCAACACTGTAGTCGCATTCTTTGTCCCAATAATGCAGGGCTTGTTCATTTCCCGAGAAATAATAGCAGCGTGGCTAGTTATACTTCCTTCATCAGTAATAAAAGCTTTCGCTCTGTTGAGTACGGGCATAAACTCCGGTCGGGTCATAGAGGTCACTAGTATGTCTCCATCTTCCACTTTATGAAAGTCTTTTTCGAAAAAAACAATTTTCACTTTTCCCCTTGCCACGCCTTTGCAAGCACAGTATCCAGAAATAACATTCGATTTTTTATCTTCAAGTAAAGAAAAAATAGTCTGTGAAATAGTAGAATCGGTGGTTATAAGATAACCCTCGTTCGTAAAAAGCCATGCGCTTTTATGGTTACGCTGTTTTACTTCCACTTTTTTGTTGTTTCCAAATTCACCATCACACCAGGCAATAAACTCTAGCGGTGTTAAACTAAGTAGTTCTTCTTTGGCCCAACCCGTTTTCAATTTGAGGGATTCATCAACTAACTTTTCGATTGCATAATTGAGTCTCAAAACATTAGCTTTTCTTTCATCTTGAATAGCAATAAAATATTCTACGCTCTTAATGAATTTTTTTAACTTCTTTTTTTGTTTATAGCGAGAAATAATTCTAGCTTTCTTTCTTTTAATAGTATAATAATTAACTATCTCTAGATTAATTTTATTTTTTTCATTCTTAAGAGTTTCAATATCTAATGTAGGCAACACAAAAAAACTACCTTTGACCCAATAATACTCATCTATTAATTTTTTGAAGTCTAGTCGATTCTGTGCAGACTTAAGACTGCGTTCAAACTGTTTAATAAATGATGGCTCAACCGCTTGAAGCAAGTACGTTAAATCATCGTCACTTATTTCTGGTGCAAGAGTTTTTATATAGTTCGTAACCCAGTAATCAGTAGTAATTGTAAAAGCTTCTGCGAGGTACCCATACGACTGAATGCTTACAGCAGCATTAATAATATCTATGAAACAACTTTTTATTTCACTAATAGCATCTGTGCTAAATTTAAAATAGATATCGTGAACTTTATTTTTAAAAAGAACTCTTTCCTTGTCAAAGTTTTTTTGATGCTGTTTTACATAACTACCTCCTGTTTCATTATCATCTACGAGCATTTTCCCAATCAAAGAAAACCCTTTCGGATCATAGCCAAATCGAATAACTTGATCTTCATAGGTGGATATACAAAAACGAAAACTAGCCCTACTCCTAGCAGATACCCCAGCGGAACAAGCCATCGCTTGTGGATGCATAAAAAGTAAATATGTCTTTATACTTTTAGGATACCAGGTATTAATTTCTTTAATGTAGGGAAAATATTTTAAATAAAGATCAGGATTATTACTATAATCTTTTAAGACAGGGATGCTACCATAAACTATCGGTATCGATGATGTTGAATGATCTTTAGTTGTCTTGATCGGCTCTTTTTCTAAAACTCTCACAATGCCCTTGTCAGCATCAACCTCCACATAATCTCCATCTTTCAACACTGTAGTCGCATTCTTTGTTCCAACAATACACGGCTTCTTTATTTCTCGACACGTAATCACTGCATGACATAACAACCCTCCTTCATCCGTCACCACTGCCGCAGCTCGTTGTATCGCAGAGACATATTTTGGATTTGTCATCTGCGTAACCAGTACATTCCCTACTTTTACTTTTTCCAAATCAGCAAACCCACGCACAACTCTTACCTGACCTCGTACAACTCCTTTAAAACCCCCAACCCCCCTCAATTCATTGGTTTTCACAACTTGTTCTAAAGAAAAATCCTGCTTCTTCAATTCAATATCTAATTGAGAAAGCAAAAACACCTCTCGATTCAACATAAAACAGCCATCTCTCCTCAGTGTAATTGCATTCAACAAATATGTATTCCCTCTTAACACCGCAACAACTTCATCTTTTGTAATAACATACGCCACCTCTTTCAACCTAGGCTGTTTCTCCACAAATTCAGTTAACACCGAACTCATCTGTTCCGTATATTTCTCCGTTTCATCACGAAACTCAATCAACGTTCTCCGAATCAGACCATCAATTCTCTCATCCTCAAGTACTTCATATACAAATGAATTCAAACACGTCCAAAAATCAACCAAATAAGAATAATACAACTCAAAATCATCAACGGTTCGTATCACTTTTTTACTCTTCGCATACGGCTCCAAGAATGTCCAACTCTTCACAAACAATTCTTCCATCCGCATCCAAACGGTATTATTCTTCCAAATTCCCAATTTCTCAACCAATTTTTGTGTAAGCACCCCTAACTCCTCTTTCTCATACCACACTTCTCCTTTCTCACCACTTTTGGGCACAATAAACAAACTATTCTTAATCTGTGAACCAATTAATTTCATTCCCGCATAATCACTCTCCTGCCACAACCCAAAATACAACAAACTCTTCTCTCGCGAGAAAATATGTGTAAAAATGTTCTTATCACACACAATCTTCCTCACAACCCCCCTCTCCGCATCCACTTCTACATAATCCCCTGACTTAAATATATTCGATGCATATTTTGTGCCCACAATACATGGAATCTTCAACTCTCGCGACACAATCGCTGCATGTGAAAGCATACCTCCTAAATCCGTCACAATCGCACACGCTTTGCGACACGCCGCCATCAATTCTGGTGCCGTTGTGTGCGCAATCAGAACTTCTCCCGCCACCATCTCATCTATTATCTTACTCAATCCTTCAAAATCGCTGTAATCTAAAGCAATAACTCGAACCCTGCCTGAAACTCTCCCCCCGTTGGCAATTTGCCCTGCTAACTCAGACACAACTTCAATCTTCTGCTCTAAAGACAACGCCATCTTCTCTGCCTCTGCCCCAGAATAATAAGCAACAGCATCACCAAAAGTATGTAATGCAAACGCCAATTTTCTTTTTTCAATCTCATCCAAATCCAATTTCTTCAATTCAAACAACGCTAATATCTCCTCTTGCGTATACCATTTTAAATAATTAGTAGAAACATGAAACTTCACAGACAATTTTGTCAAAACAATCTGTAAATGCCCCTCTGCTTCAAACAAAATCGTATTACAAACCAATCGCATCTCATCTTTAAACGTAGTGAGTCTATCCAAATTCTTCTTCAATATCTTATTTCCTGCAGATTCAATATATGCTCTATCCGTATACTCTGTATTCATCTTTCCATACAAAGAACAAAACGACACAACATTCTCAAAGAACTTCCTAACCCCCGCAGCACCCAAATCCCCCAACATCATTTTTTCAAAATACAGTGTATGCTTTTCTACATGCAACTTCAAATCTCGTACATAAGAATCAAATCGCGTACTATCACTATAAAAACTAGCACCCCACTCCAGAGCCTCTTTCATTTTCACAAGCTCAAAATATTGAAAATACACACCACGATACACCACAAAAACCGTATTCATCTCTCGAAACATATCTTTACTTATATCTGTTACTAAAACACTAATCCCTTTAAGCGAAAACGACAAATGATAATTGTCACAATTAAATTGAGAACCCTCACCCCTCTTCTTCAAAACAGTAACAATTCCTCTATCAGCATCAACCTCAATCAAATCACCATCTGTAATAACATCCGTTGCAACTCCCGTCCCAACAACACAAGGAATATTCATCTCTCGGCTCACAATCGCCGCATGCGACATCATGCCCCCTTGATTTGTCACAATCGCACACGCTTTTTTACACGCAACCATAATTGCCGGCTCAGTAGTTTCAGCAACTAACACTTGCCCCTGCTCCATCGCATCAATTGCCATATGGAGTGTGTCATAATCACGTAAAGCAATTTTAATCACTTTGGCTCTCGCCGTCACTTTTCCCCTATTAGCGATTTTTCCTCTCAAAACCGAAGGATACTTTTCTCGAGAAAGTGTATCATCAATAAAATCTTGAGCTTCCCTGCCAGCTATAAAAATAACTTCTCCATTTTTTACATACACCACATACGCCATTTTTCTTTCTTGAATCAAATAATTAATAACTCTCTTATTCTTAAATAAATCAATCATCTCATCATGGGAGTAAAACAATAAATCATCATAAGAAACAGTAAATTGCTCTGACATCTTTTGTAAGAAAACACTAAACAACGAATTGGGCACATAAAAAAGTGTATTGAGATAGCTTCGACCATCTGATTTAAATTGCTCAAACGATTTAAAGTTTTCTGTGATAGAGGAGAACTTATCAATATTTTCAAATGCCCCATCAGTATAGAAAAATTCTGTTTGTGAATAAAGCACACGATATTTTTTAAACAAAGAAAGAAGTTCATTAACTCTTCCCACAGTAAGAGATCTAGCTTTCTGGCAATAATGCACCCTATGTTCTATTTCTTTAAATGTCTGATAAAGATCATGTTTATAATCACTGTACTTCTTTTTATCTTTATACAATTCCAAACCCTCTTTTAACGTTTCATCTATTGCTGATTTTAACATAAACGAAAGCCAGATAGTATTACCGCCAAATGCCATTCCACCTAAATGGGCATATCCACAGACAAAATCATAAGAGAGAATAAAAGGAACAGACCCCTCAAACCGAAACAGTTTTTGATATTTTTCAATATTTAAAAATGGAGCAGACACAGATGTCGATATTTTTGAACCAAGCTTGCTAATCACTCCTCTCCCCTCACCCCTCTTCTTCAAAACAGTAACAATTCCTCTCTCCGCATCGACTTCTATCAAATCGCCGTCTTTCAATACCTGTGTTGCAATCTTACATCCAACCACACAAGGCTTGTTCAGCTCTCTCGCAACAATAGCAGCATGCGATATCAAACCTCCTGTATCTGTTACAATAGCCCTGGCTTTTTTCATAATGGGAACAAATTCTGGGGCAGTATATGCTGTCACCAAAATGTTTCCTTCTTT